>NZ_LT629792.1:1215096-1518870 GCF_900106055.1 Schaalia radingae
TCATACGCCCGGGACGTCGCACTGGAACCGCATTTCGCTGCACTGCTGCCTGAACTGGTGTGGACCATTAGTGCCGAAGATCTTGCGCGCCTAGCGGCCGATGCGCTCAGCAACCGCCCACCTGCTGTGCAGATCGCCCACCTGCACGACCCGGTGATCCCGGTCGCCACGCAGGTTCCGATCCTCATGAATAAACTGCGCGCCCAGCCGGTGATGACGTTCCACGCGCTCATCGCAGATGCTGAGAGCACAGCTGTCGTGGTGTCGCGGTTTCTGGCGGTCCTGGAACTTTTCCGCCGCACTATTATTGAGTTTGATCAGGCCGAAGCACTGGGCGAACTGACGGTGAAATGGAACGGAACCACATTGGACGAGGTGCCGATCGATGACTACGAGGGGGAGACGCCCTCGTCAATGGAGGAACAATGAGTGAGCCGTCCGACGCGCTGTACTGCGCACTGGAAGCGATCTTGATGGTCGCCGACGCACCCGTCAGTGCCGCTCAACTCGCTGATGCGTTAGACACTGATGAAGATGATGTGACCACCGCGCTGGAACACCTCGCCCACGAGTATGCGGGCCGAATCCCCGGCACGAGGGCGCGTGGATTCGAACTGCGCCACGCCGCTGGAGGGTGGCGCATCTATTCCTCATCTCAGTGGGCATCCATGGTGGGCCGCTTCATCGTCGGCTCCGAATCATCCAAACTCAGTCAGGCCGCATTGGAAACACTGGCGGTGGTGGCATACCGCCAGCCGGTGACGCGGGCGCGAATCTCACACATTCGAGGCGTGAATGTTGACTCGGTTGTGCGTACGCTGGTGGCACGCGGGTTGATTGAAGAAGTGGGGCTGGCGCCGTCAGGTGCCCGAATGTACGGGACAACTGACATGTTCCTGGAGCGCATGGGGATGAACTCTCTGGACGAGCTGGTGCCCTTGGCACCCTACCTGCCCGAAAGCGACGAGCTTGACGAATTGGCTCATGACATGGAGGAGACACTGTGAGAAACGATCCACACGTACAAGGTGGAATTCGGCTGCAAAAGGTCTTGTCTCAAGCAGGAATCGCCTCGCGGCGCGCTGCCGAAGAGCTGATCCGCGAGGGACGCGTGAGCGTGGACGGCCATGTAGTAACTGCGATGGGCACGCGTGTCGACCCCGGCCATCAGGTTATCCACGTAGACGGCGATCTGGTGATCACAGACGAGTCGAAACACATCGTCATGGCGCTGAACAAGCCGGTCGGCATGGTCTCAACGATGGATGACCCTGAGGGGCGTCCCTGTCTGACCGACATCATTGGAGACTACCCGGAGCGCCTCTATCACGTCGGACGCCTGGACATTGATACGTCAGGACTGTTGCTGTTGACCAATGACGGTGAGTTGGCCAACCGTTTGACACATCCGAGCTATGAGGTGCCCAAGACATACGTGGCGCGCGTCCACGGTGAGGTCAAGCCTCAGGTGTGCAAGCAGCTGCTCAAGGGAATTGAACTCGAAGACGGTCCGATTGCCGTTGACGGTTTCAGGGTTGTTGAAACCTTCGGCGACATCACGGCTGTTGAGATCCGCGTGCACGAGGGGCGCAACCGTCTGGTGCGTCGACTCATGGATGCGGTCGGCTTCCCAGTGCGCGAACTGGTACGCACCGAGTTCGGCCCTATTCGCCTCGAGCGCCTGCAACCAGGCACGACGCGCCGCGTGAAGGGGAACATGCTCGTCGGCCTGTACTCCTGCGTAGGCCTGTAATGGCAGGCGCAGTCGGGACGCATGGCCCAGTTCTGATTATTGGATCTGGTCTGTTGGGCGCCTCCCTCGGCCTCGCGTTGAGCAGGGGAGGGATCGACGTATTTCTCAGCGATGCATCTCCCACCTCTGAGCAGCTTGCCGTTGACATGGGAGCGGGCCGAGCCCTGCAGACGGTGAGGACCGTCGAGCCGCTCCTTGTCGTCGTGGCGACCCCACCTGACGTGGCAGGGGAGTGCGTGGTGCGCGCTTTGCAGGACTACCCTGAAGCCGTTGTCACGGACGTGGCGTCCGTTAAGAGCGCTGTGCAGCAGGAGGTCCTGGAGCTGGCCACATCCACAGGTGATGCCACGTTGGCAGCGCGATACGTTGGTTCGCACCCGATGGCAGGTCGTGAACGCTCCGGCGCGGGGGCGGCAGATCCCGACCTGTTTATCGGCAGGCCCTGGGTGGTGGTCGCGCACGAGGCCTCATCGAACAAGGCGATCGTCGCGGTCCGCACGTTGGCGACGGATGTTGGGGCGGTTGTTGTGCAGCTGGATGCTTCCACCCATGATCATGCAGTTGCTCTGGTGTCTCATGTGCCGCAATTGGTGTCCTCGCTGCTTGCCGCGCGCTTGGCGGACGCGCCCAGTGAAGCATTGTCCCTAGCTGGCCAGGGATTGCGTGATACGACCAGGATTGCAGCGTCGGACCCTCGGTTGTGGACCGTCATCCTGGCTGGCAACGCTGGTCCAATCACGCAGGTTTTGGATGCACTCAGTGACGATTTAAACGCCCTTCGCGAGCATCTGCATCGCGCCGCCCAAGGCGGTCCGCTGACGGGTGGATCGGTCGGTGCGGTAAACCGCGTCATGGAAGCAGGCAACCGTGGAGTCGAACGTATTCCGGGCAAGCACGGTGGCGTTCCTGTCCATTTCGCCGAGGTTGAGGTTCTGGTGCCAGATGAGCCTGGCGAGCTTGGGCACCTGTTTACGGAACTGGGGTCGATCGGCGTGAACATTGAAGACTTCACGGTTGACCATGCTGCCCGCCAGCGGGTTGGTGTGGCTCGCATCATGGTGGATCCGACGCGTGCGCGTGAGGCGGAGGTCGAGTTGGTTAAACGCGGATGGCGCATTATTGCGCATGCGAGTACAGAGTAGGAGCAGTGTGATGGGCGACCAGGACGCACCAGTTGTTACAGATTTCGATGCAGCGTTGCGTGAGGGAATTGAACGTGTCGGCGTCACGGTTGCCATCGACGGCAGCGCAGGGTCTGGAAAATCAACTGTCTCCAGACGCGTGGCGTCGCGCGTGGGCATCGGATACCTCGACACGGGTGCGATGTATCGTGCGCTCACGTGGTTCGCCCTGGAATCTGGGGTGGACCTGGCTGACCATCACGCAGTCACGGCTGCAGCAGACCAAATGCCGCTTCGTATGGACTCTGATCCACAGGATCCCCACTTCTTCATGGGGGAACGGGAGATTACCCTCGATATCCGCACGCCCCGGATCTCTGGCGTGGTGTCCCAGGTGGCAACCAATATGGAAGTGCGTCACTGGATGGCGCGTGAGCAGCGCCGCCGCATGATGGAAGCACGCGCAAACGGTCACGGTATGGTCGCTGAAGGCCGTGACATCACAACGGTGGTGTGCCCGGATGCCGATGTCAGGGTGCTGCTGAGTGCCGACCCCGAAGCACGGCTGCGCAGGCGGACACTGGAACTGTATGGTCGTGTGGATGCCGAGGCTTTGGAAGCAACGCGTGCACAGGTCCAGGGGCGCGACGCCGCGGATTCAACAGTGTCGGAGTTCATGACACCGGCGGCCGGTGTGACGCCGATCGACACCTCTGATCTGACAATTGATCAAGTGGTCGATCAGTTGGTGGAGTTGATCGACCGGGATGTGCGATCGCGCCTGAAGTGACGGGAACGCGGCGACTTTCTGCGGCGACGTTTGATCCATGGACGAGCTGGGAAGGCACGCCAGCGTTCACGGTGCACAATTGCCAACAGGCCGTCCACACCCAACAGGCCAACAGCGGTGTAGATTCCGATATACAAGATGATTTCGCCAGGACTGATGCGCTCTCCAGCTGCCATAGCGAGCAGGGAGACCAGGACGGGTTCGACGTAGGTCATCAACCCGAACACACTGTACGGCAGCATCCGCGCAGACAATGCGTACACGATCATGGCGACCACTGAGACAGCGCCGATCAGCAGAATGATCCAGATCAGTCGGGGATTTTCTCGTGGGACATTGACGCCACCGCGTGCCAGTGCGAACCATAGTGCCAGTGGAGAGGCGAGGATCATTTCCCACGTGAGCGCGGAGACACCCTCGGTATGGAAATACTTATGAACCATGAAGTACAGGGGGTATCCCAGAGCGACGATGAGAGCGACCCACCCGAGCTGCCCTGTCGAGGCGACCTGATAGATGACGGCGCATCCGGCCAGTACAGCCGCAAGAGCCGAGAGGGGACTCATGCGTTCCTTGTACACGAAACGCCCCGCCAACACCATAACGACCGGCATGAGGAAGTATCCCAGTGCCAGTTCAAGCGTCCTGCCCATTTGTGGTGCCCACCCAAAAAGCAGCATTTGCACTGCCAGCATGGGCGCGCAAAAGGCGTAGCTGAGCAGTCGGGATGGATTTTCCCGTACGGTCTGTATTTCACGAACGAGGGAGCGTCCGCGACCGGTCACGATGAAAGTGAGGATGATTCCGGGTACTGTCAGCATGATGCGCCAGCCCCACAACTGTGTGCCGCTCAATGGCGGCGTAAATTTGGCAATATACGTGAAAGCGGCGAACGTGACGGATGCCAATAAGGACACACCGATGCCAACCTTGTTCATGCCAGTGGACTCCTCAAGCCAAGACGCGCGACCATTCCCGCTATGGAGTCTAGGGACAACAGCGGCGAATTGGCAGGGCGCGCGTCGACATGTGATGTACAGATCGTTTGCGCTGGAAATATGGGGTCTATTCCAGGCGGGTATCCTCCGGATCGAGGTCTTTCACTACGCGTGCAGGTGTCCCCACTGCGACGACATTCGCCGGCAGATCTCGCGTCACAACCGAACCGGCACCAACAACTGTGTTATCGCCAATTGTCACTCCTGGACACACGATGACACCGCCTCCGAGCCAGACATTGTCGCCCAGTCGGATGGAGCGCGCGGCCTCTAGTTTGTCGCGCCGAGGAATGGGTGCCAGTGGGTGAATGGGCGTCAGGAGTTGAACGTTCGGGCCAATTTGACAGTCATCACCGATGTAGATGGCGGCAACGTCAAGGGCAACCAGATTCATATTGATGAATGTGCGGTCACCGACATGCAGGTTCTCACCATAGTCGACGCTCAGAGGCGGCCTAATGTAGGAACCTGCGCCAAACGAGCCGAGTAATTCGCACAAAATCTCACGTGCCTGCGCGTTGCCCGCAATGATCGCGAGGCGATACTGCTCAGATAGCTCAATGGCTTTCTGGGCGATTCGAGCGTTCTCCGGATCGTCGCCGATATAGAAGTCTTCATCAAGCATACGCTGGCGGTTCGTACGCGAATCGTTGGCAAAGTAATCTGGCGATGACATGAGTGGAGCCTATCGAACGGTGCGGGGCTGAACAAGACACCGCGCGATGTGATCGGCATCAAGTCGGTCAACTTGGAAAGGACTGCTTTCGTGAGCTAAAGTAGTCAGGTCGCCGTGACGGCGAACTTCGGGCTGTGGCGCAGCTTGGTAGCGCACTTGACTGGGGGTCAAGGGGTCGTGGGTTCAAATCCCGCCAGCCCGACGGTTTTTCCCGGAAATTGCAGGTTTCCGGGTTTTTTCTTGTCGTGGATTGTGCTCATACATGCGTCAATGGGCTCCGAGCCACTAACGTGGAATAAGAGCCGCGAGCTTGACGTACGAGGAAGTGGCAGCGTGAAGGACTGTCGCAGAGCATTACTGGAACGCCTATGGGAAGAAGGACGTCAGTTTGACGCCCAACAAGAAAACCGGCTCGACCGACGCCGTAACCTTGAGCCTGCCAGTGCCGAACTGCTCAACATCATCGTTCAAACTGTGGCACCGGCATCCGTAGTCGAGATCGGAACCTCCAACGGATTCTCAGCGATGTGGATAGCGGAAGCACTCGAATCCAGTGGCGGCACCCTGCTCACTGTGGACAATGACGCCGGCCGTGCGGTAGAGGTAGCCGCAAACCTTGACGAAGCCGGCCCTGTCGCACCTAGTCGACCAACGCGTTGCAAATGCAGCAGATGTTCTTGCACAACTGCGCGATGAATCGTGCGGGCTGATCTTTCTGGATGCTGAACGCTCTGCAGACGTCGATTACTGGCCCTATCTGGACAGGGTCCTGATGCCGTGAGGACTGCTCGTAGTGGACAACTGTCTGTCTCACACCGATGAGGTCGCGGAGTTTCGAGACCTGGTCGGCACATGCCTGCACTACCGACAGGTACTGGTACCTATTGGTGCGCGAATGCTTTTGATCAGTAAGGATCGGTGAACTGACCGACTGGCCTAGATCGACGAATGAGTCAGTAGCGGTTGTGGACGTCCTCGGCAAAACACACGATATCGCGCAGTTCGAGGTCTGTGCCGTCGTCGAGTACGACGTGTCCGCTCATGCGTCCGAAAACCTGGTGCTGCTCGGTGGCGACAGGGCCAACCGACATGCTCGCGCTGCGATCGATGATCGGCTCAAAGACTGTTTCGAAGCGGTGGTCGCTAGACGTGAATTGCCACGGATCGGTGTAGGAATGAGGTATCTGGAATAACACGTCATCAAGTTTGTGCGCGACGCCATCATAAAATATGACGTTTTCGCTGGCGGCCGAGGTATCGCCGAAACCATAACCGATGTTGAATCCGAAGGGAACGCCGTCGATGCGTGCATTCCCTGAACCCCAGTACCAGCGATTGTCGTAGGTCCACACCCCGCGCCCCCAGTCAAGGGTGCAAAAATCCGTCGCCGCATCGAAGTCGACGCGGCGCGAACCCCATGTTGCGCTTCCACGAACCGGCATACAGTTGACCTTCTGGTTGTAGTAGAAGGCACGGGGATCTTCAGCCCAGGGCGTGGCAATCACCAGTGAATCCATGCCCAGTTGCTCCATGGTCAGCACGCACTTGAAGTCCTCACTCTCGCTGAAGTTCTTCATGTGGCAGCGAATCTTTCGACCTGTAGAAGTCGTCTCGAAGCGTATCCGGACGCGAGAATTGACAAACTGGCTTACCCCTGCAGTGGAGGAGCGGGGAAGTTTGAGCCGTCCCATGGGCAGAGGTATCAGAACGGTTTCAGTGTGTTCACTTGGAGCAGTCAGATCCACCCACGACACCGACACCATACCGAAGTAGCCGCCGTCGCACACAGTGAAGGCAAGGGCGGTGGTATCTGTGAGCGCAATGTAGTAGTCCCATTCCTTGATGCGCCACCGGGGAGCAGTGATTGCCTGCCGGTCGTAGTCCAGCAGAGGGGAGCGTGCCCAGCCAGGTTCCCTCAACGTTCCGCCAGGCACAAGCAGCGGTCCTGGAGCGGTGATTTCATGATTGCGTGTATCGACAGGGGGAGTCATTCGTTCAGTCTATGCAGTGCGCGTCGCGCGTGCGGATAAACGAGCCTGCAAGGAGAGGCTGCCCACATCCGGAACGCTCACAATGCGTGAAGCGCGCGGCACTCATAACATGAACCTAGATTCACGTTCACCGAAATGATCACGACATGGGAGAGAAATGACACCATGCACACGGCAGCGTTAACTATTGACGAGGGCGGCCCGACCCGTTCGGATGCGCGCCTGAATCTGCAGCGCATCTTGTCAACGGCCGGTGAACAGATCAAGAAACACGGTCCAGGTGTTTCCATGAAACAGATCGCGAGGGAAGCCGGAGTGGCAGTTGGAACGCTTTACCGGCATTTCCCGACAAAAGAGGCGCTTGTCCGCGCCGTTGCAGTGCAGGCTCTGACCCATCTATGTGATCTCTTCACTGAGACTGCCAAGCGTGTCGCAGATGGTCAGGTCCGTGGGGGAGACGCCCTGTCCCATCTGCTCTCTGTGATTGTGACTGAGGCGGCCGGCAACGGCGCCAACCGGCAGGCAGTTGCCGAATATCTCCAATCTTTTTCAGATCTACGCGATCGGGAAATCGCCCACACACGTGAAAGAATTGTTCACAACCTCACTGAAATCATTGACGCCGGGCGCCGCGACCACTCGCTGCGTACCGACTTCATGGTCAAGGATTTCGGCATCCTGCTGTGCAGCGCCCCCATCGCTTTCGACCACTCCATCCGCTCGCGCTGGCTCGAATTGGTCAGCACCGGCCTGATGCCCCAGGAGGCAGACAATGCTTCAGCTCAATAACGTCACCAAGTCCTACACGACAGGCGACTTGACGCAACAGGCGCTCGACGATGTCTCAATTGAGTTCCGCGACAACGAATTTGTCGCGATCCTGGGTCCGTCGGGTTCAGGCAAGACGACGCTACTCAACATTGTCGGCGGCCTGGATCATTACGACAGTGGCTCCATCATCGTCGACGACGTTGACACTTCCACCTATTCCGACCACGACTGGGACACGTACCGCAATAACCGGATCGGCTTCGTTTTTCAAAGCTACAACCTCATCACACACCAGAGCGTGCTCGCTAACGTGGAGTTGGCGTTGACCCTGTCCGGTGTCTCCCGTTCCGATCGGCGTCAACGCGCTTTGGCAGCGCTTCGCGATGTCGGCCTCGAGGAGCACGCCCACAAACGCCCCAACCAGCTGTCAGGCGGCCAGATGCAGCGCGTGGCCATCGCCCGTGCATTGGTCAACGACCCGGAGATTGTTCTGGCTGACGAGCCGACAGGCGCCCTGGACTCGGTGACGAGCGAACAGATCATGCATCTGCTCACCGGCATTGCACAAGACCGCCTGGTGATTATGGTGACGCACAATCCCGACCTTGCTGACCGATACGCAACCCGCATCGTGACACTCAAGGACGGCACAGTATCGGACGACTCCAACCCGATTGAGGAGCATACTCGCAGTCAGATCACTCAAAGTAGCGAGAATGCGAAGACCTCGATGGGGTTCCTCACCGCTCTGGGACTGTCCTTCAACAACTTGATGACCAAGAAGGGCCGTACCCTGATGACATCCTTCGCCGGCAGTATCGGCATCATTGGGATTGCATTGATTTTGGCTCTTGCCAACGGCGTGAACAGTTATATCAAGAACGTCGAGGAAGACACGCTCTCCGTCTATCCTCTCCAGATCTTCAACCAGGGACTGAACATGTCGTCCATGCTCGAGGCGTCCGCGGAAATGTCAGAAAAATCAGACAGCGCGGACAGTGTGCAGAGTGGACACGTGGGCGAAATGCCGATGGTGACCAACATGTTCAAAACGGTTGACTCAAATGATCTGACCACGCTCAAGAGATACCTGGATTCCGATCCAGACAACCTCGATCAGTACGCCCGCTCCATCGAGTATCGCTACAACGTCAGGCCTCAGATTTTTGCGGACGATATGGAATCGGGGCCACGCCAGGTCAACCCGGACACAACTTTCGCTTCCCTCGGCATCGGCGCAGGCACCACCTCGAATGCCTTCATGAACCAGGCGATGAACACTGACGTATTCAACGAACTGGGCGACGACCTCTCCCTCATCGAGCAACAGTACGACATGGTTGCCGGTCACTGGCCAACGGAATCGAACGAGGCGCTGGCCGTCCTCACTCCCTCAGGAAAGATGAGCGACTTCGCGCTGTACGCGCTCGGACTGCGCGATCCGGAAGAACTCAAGACAATGGTGGCACAATTCGTCAACCAGGAAGACATTGATGCCCCTGATGACTCAATCGACGTCAGCTACGACGACATCATGGGTGTCGCGTTCAAGGTTGTGAATGCTGCCGACTACTACGTCTATGACGAGACGCACAAGGTGTGGACCGATAAGCGCAAGGATCAGGATTTTGTGTCCGGTCTGGTCGACAAGGGGAAGGATCTGCGAGTTGTCGGCATCGTGCAGCCCGCTGAATCAGTCACGGCCACAGCCCTGCAACCCGGCATCTACTACACGTCGAGCCTGGTCAGGGACCTGATGGACGAGGCGGCCGGCTCCGACGTGGTCGCCGCACAACTGGACCAGCAGTCAGTCAATATTCTCACGGGGCGTACCTTTGCCGATGAACAGAACAATCCGCGCAACAGCGGGGTGGATTTCAAGTCATTGATCAGCGTGGACCAGGACGCCCTGGCCGAGGCGTTCACATTTGACGAATCGCAGCTGGCAATCGATCCGTCGGCACTGAACCTGAACCTGAATATGCCGGGACTGACTATTGACCCGTCGATGCTGCCGACTCTCAGTATCGAGGACATGCTCGGATCAGTGGACATGAGCTCACTGATGGACGGTATTGACATTGAGCGCGCGATGGCCAGCGTGGACTGGCAGAACCTGGGCATGGATGCGGCTAGTGCGATCGAGCCTGAACGCTTGAACTCACTGGTCGAGCAGGTGATGACAGGCTACTTCCAGTACTGCATGGTGCATGGGCTCGACGCCAGCGACGTGGCAACGAACTTCGCCGTCTTCCTCGACTCGGAGGAGGGAAAGGCATTGCTCGCCCAGAACGAGGACAACCTGAACGGAACACAGGCCGATCTGAGCGGCGTGGCGGACTTGGCCATTGGGCAGATCAGCGAGTCGATCGGGCAACAGATGGACGAACAGATGGCAGCTCAAGGCCCGGCTCTCGCTGAGCAGATGAATGCCGCCATGAGTGCCTACATGAACGACGCCATGACGGCTGTGTCGGACCAGATTTCAGCGCAGGTGGGCTCCATCCTCGAAAATTCAATTGGCACTGCCATCTCCAACCAGATGAGCCAGCTCAGTCAGAACATGTCGGCAGCGATGGGAATTGACGAGGACGCTCTAGCTCGCGCCTTTAACTTCACCATGGATGAGAAGGAACTGAGCGAGCTGATCGCTCAAATGATGATGACCGAGCCAACCTCATACGACGCGAATCTGTCGAAGATGGGGTATGCCGATCCGGCCAGTCCCTCACGTATCGACATTTTCCCGGCGGATTTTGAATCCAAGGGTGAAATCATCACCATTCTGGATAGCTACAACGAGCAGCAACGAGCCGACGGGCATGAGGAAAAGGTCATCCACTACAGTGACCTGGTTGGCACGCTTATGTCATCGGTGACCACCATCATCAACGTGGTGAGTTACGTGCTGATCGCATTTGTGGCGATTTCACTGATTGTCTCGTCCATCATGATCGGCGTGATCACCTATATTTCGGTGCTCGAACGCAAGAAAGAGATCGGCATTCTGCGCGCCATCGGCGCATCCAAGCGGGATATTCGTCGCGTATTCAATGCGGAAACCCTGATCGTGGGTCTGGTTGCGGGCCTGCTGGGTATCGGCATCTCCGCGCTGCTGACCATACCGGCCAACCTCATTGTGGGAGCGAACTTCGGGATCTATAATGTGGCGATCCTGCCGGTGGGTGCGGCAGCGATACTGGTGGCGATCTCCATGTTCCTGACCTTCATTGCAGGCTTGATCCCGTCCTCAGCAGCCTCACGTAAGGACCCGGTCGAAGCACTCAGGAGTGAATAGCGGTCAGGACTTCGATGCACTGATCGCACTGGTCAGGCGTCATCACCAGCGGTAGGCACAGCAGGTCGCTCGGCCACTCCAGCCGGCTGCTGGCGGGGCGATCCCAATGAATTGGTCCGACAATGCCGCGCGAATACAGTGCGTCGGCCGCCTTGTCGGCGTGATTGGTGCGCACAACGAGGGGAGCGCACACGCCCTCGTTGACTACTGTGCACCCCGGTGGCAGACCCACTTCCACTCGTGTGCGCGTGCGGCGCACATCTGCACGGAGCCCGGCCATATCGACCGCTTCCAGCGCCGTCATAGCGTCCTGAGACGGCGACACCGGCGTCCACAGCTCATCTGCCAGATCCTCAACGGCTTCAAACGTTGCAACCGACGGAGTGGAAAGAAACTGTTGGCGAGCTCGCGTCAGCGCATTGTCAGCCTCGCTTCGTCGAGAGGGCTGGTCGACCTTGCCATCGACCCACGCGATCTCCGGAATCGACAGGAGCTTGCGGGCAGAAACAACCTCCATGTCAGCGGCGCACACCGAATCGCACAGCACACTGTGGGTTCTGTCTGCAACAACTCGGACACCGCGCCCGCGTGTTTCACCGAGTACATCGCTGAGCGCGCGCGAGGGCTGACAGCCGAAAGTCTCGCAGTAGAACACCACTGTTTCGTCAGCTGAGCACCTGGCAAGGGCTCGTTCAAGGTCTGCGGGATCCATCATCACCGGATCGCACGCCACCTGTTCGATGCGCATGCCTTCCAATTGCCACGGCACGATCATCGTCAGGCAGGCATAGGTCGGAACAATGACAGTACGGCGCCCCTCGCGCACCATCTGGCGTGCTATCAAAGCGATGGCCTGACGGCCCAGAGCCGTGAAAGTCCGGGGCCTACGTGGTGGAGCGGCGTGCATGGGTCGAGGTGCTAGTAAAACTCGATGGTGTTGACAACGTTGCGGAGCGGACGACCATCCAGGAAGCGCACCGCATTGTCCATGAAGAGTTCAACGATACGCTCTCCTTCATGCGCTGAGAGCGCAGCCGTGTGAGGACTGATCAGGACACGGGGATGATCCCACAGGGCAGAGTCATCCTGAAGAGGTTCGGTCTCCGTTACGTCAAGTGCAGCAAAAGCTACGCGCTGCCCATCCAGGGCATCGACGAGGGCGCCCTCGTCAATCACCGTTCCTCGACCCACATTGACCAGGATCATCCCCGGTTTCATTGACGCGAACGCGGCGGCATCAATCATATGGCGGGTGGCTGATGTGCCAGGCAGAGTGATCACCAGGCCATCGCACTGACCCAGAGCATCGTGCAGGTCATCCATCGCGATGAGCCGATCCACACCCTCGACCGGTGTGCCCGAACGCGAGGTTGCCCATACGGTTGCACCGAAAGCGTGAAGGCGGTTCGCGACGACGCGCCCGATGCCACCAGTGCCCATGATCAGAACGGTCATTTCAGATAAGTGGCGCATCGGGTAGCGGTCAGGCCAGTGGTGCGCGCGTTGATCAGAGTGCAGTCGGGGCAGATCTTTCGCGCCGGCGAGCAGGCCAAACAGTGCGAACTCAGCGAGCGTCGTGCCGTGCACACCTGCGCTGGTGGTGAAGGTGACGCGCTGGAGGTCATCTTCAGACAGGCCGGCAGCCTTGACTTGTGCGCCGCCTCCGGCTGCCATTGTGTGCACCCATCGAAGTTTCGGGTTGTGCTCGACAACCTCGCGCAGCAGGCGAGCGGAGGAATCAGGAATACCCAGAAGAATGTCAGCGTGGGTGAGCATCTGGACGTACTCGGCGTGCTCCTGGTCGGTGCGGGTGACGCTCGAGTCACCACCCCAGTCACCGACCCAGCGCTGAGGCAGCAGCAAATGGGGGCGGTAATCCACCAGCAAGCGCGGATCGCACTGCATGAGTGGTTCAACCAGGTCAGAGGGCAGCGGCGTGGCGACCGCAATGGTCAGGGCAGAGATGCTCATATTGGACTCCATTTCTTAAGCAGGTGCGACCGTGGCCGTGTCGCCATCCATGAACTCCCATCGGCCCGAGCCATGCACACCGCCACTTGGCACACGCATCATGCCCTGCTGATTGGCATCGGCAACGAGCCTGCCATCGGAGGAGAAAATCTGCATATGGGTCAGGACTCTGCCGCTGTTGACATTGGTGCACGTGCCGTCAAAAAGCAGCCAGTCGTTGATGTCAACATCGTGATGGAACCACATGGCGTGGTCCAGGGAAGCTGCCGACAGACCTGGAGTCATCCAGCACAATGAGGTGGCGCGCATGGCTGGTTCTAACATGACTTGGTCGACGACGTATGCCAGAAGCGCGCGGTGAATGAGCTGACTGACCTGGGAGGGGATCGGAGAGCGCGGACGCATCCAAAGCTGCTGGCGATTCGTGGGGTGAGGGTCGGGTTTGACATACAAACTGTCCTGGACATGACGAACATCGAATGCAGCAGTCTTGCCGAGGAATCGGCCCACCGGGTGATTCATCATGCGGAAGAGCTCCAATGCTGAGTCGCAGGAGTCGGGGCCGGGCACATCAGGCGCTTCAATGTCGTATGTCAGACCGGATTCAGGGCCCTGGAAGGATGCGGCGAGTGTGAGAATTTCGCGTTCAGACTGCCTGCATGTCACGGAACGCGACGAAAAGGAACGGCCATTGCGCAGACGGTTGACGTGCAGTGTAAACGGAGCTTCCGGGTCACCGCCGCGCAGAAAGTAGGCATGGAAGGAATGGGGAAGCCGATCGTCCTGGTCAATGGTGGCCATTGACGCCAGCAACGACTGTGCGATGACTTGTCCTCCGTATACGCGCCTCACCTGCGGCAGGGAGTGAGCAGTGAAGGTGTCCTCGTGCTCGGCATCTTCAGTCAATCGCAGAATACGCAGGACAGATGCCACGGGCTCATCGGTGGTCAACGGTACGTCGATCGGTGTCGTCATAATTCTATTGTCCGTTCATGCGGCGTTTTGTGCACAGCAGGTGCGCATCGTGGGCAATCTTCTACGATGGACACATGGTGCACAAAAATCGTCAGGCAGGCGTGGATCGCGAATGGACAGCTGAGACATCCTTGCCGCAACGATGCCGGGAAATACTTCAGGGGCTGGGCGGATGCGACAACGTTGTCGATCTTGAACCGTGCGCATTGAGAATCCGCGTGCAGGTCCGCGACCAAGATAGCATCGATGAACACCTACTGAGACAACCGCCGGTTATCGCGGTGGTGCGCTCAGGCGATGTCGTGCAGCTGGTCACTGGAATAGATGCGGAACGTGTGATGGGCGAACTGCGTCAACTGTGTTCATGACGTGTACGATCGGTAGCAGTACCGCTGTGGATGAGATGAGTCGGAGACCTTCATGGATCTAGCTGCACCAGCACACACCGAGATTGACCTGTTGCGCTCGGTGGCCGAAGCCAATGGAGTGGCGACGCACTTTTGGGATTGGTATGGCAACCTTGTTGACGTCGAAGCCGCATCTTTGCTGAAGGTTCTCCACGCACTGGGATTGCCTCTCGATGAGGATTCCACTGTCCATGACCTTCAACGCGCCATTGAATTCACCGAGGATCAACAATGGTCCACGACCCTGCCTGACTGCACCGTTGTGCGCGAGCATTGCGCCCGCGACGTACCCGTCCACGTGCCGCACGGCCGCAGGGTGACAGTCAGCTACGAACTCGAAAGTGGCGAGGGGGGACAGTGCCCCCAGCTCGACCGATGGGTGCCGCCACGTCAGATTGGCGATCAGCTAGTGGGACGTGCAACGTTCGAAATCCCAGCCTCACTGCCATTGGGATGGCACCGCCTTGTCGCAACCGTTGAGGGCGGAACAGTGTTTTCCGCGCCGCTGATCGTCGTTCCCGACCGAATCGATCCACCTGCGCTGACGCAGTCCGATCAGCAGTGGGGCACCTCCGCGCAGTTTTATTCGGTACGTTCTGCCTCCTCGTGGGGTATCGGCGACACCGCGGATCTGCAGGACATCGTGTCGGTCAGTGCTGCGCGCGGTGCGCAGTTTGTGCTGATTAACCCCGTTCACGCGTGTGCGCCCATCTCGCCATTGGAGAACTCGCCCTACCTGCCGGTGACACGCAGGTGGGTGAACCCGCTGTACATTCATCCTGAATCGCTGCCGGAATATGCGCAGTTGTCTGAACGGGACCGCAGCCGAGTTGATGCTCTGCGCGAGGAGTCTTGGGGCGCATCACGCACGGATCTGATTGACCGTGACACTTCCTGGCGGGCGAAGGTTCAGGCACTCGCAATCCTCCATGCGCAACCCATGCGCCCATCGCGCCGCGCACAGTTCCTCCGTTTCACGAACGAAGGAGGCGATGCGCTGGCGGACTTTTCCTTGTGGTGCGCGCTCATCGAAGCGTCCGGGTCGTCTGTGGCAGGCAATCTGGAACGCGACGATCAGCCCTTGATTCCTGAAATGCTCACTGATACTGATCAGATTGAACGCGCACGAGTTGAACTGGCCGATCGCATCGACTTTTATTCATGGTGTCAGTGGGTCGCCCTCGAACAGTTGCGAGATACGCAGGCACTGGCCACAGAACTGGGCATGAGCATCGGCATTATGGCTGACCTGGCCGTTGGCGTTCACCCGAAAGGCTCCGACGTGTGGGCCACGCCCACGTTGTTTGCACCGGGAATGACGGTGGGAGCACCCCCGGATATGTATTCTCAGCAAGGCCAGAACTGGTCGCAGCCTCCGTGGTCACCACGTGAACTGGCGCGGTGCGGGTACCGGCCTCTGCGCGACATGATTCGAACCGTGCTGTCCCACGCCGGAGCAGTGCGCATTGACCACATCATGGGATTGTTCAGACTGTGGTGGATTCCCGAGGGAGAACCAGCGTCGCATGGAACATACGTGTCCTGCGACCATGAAGCGATGGTTGGTGTGCTGTTGCTTGAAGCCCAGCGCGCCGGAGCAGTGCTGATCGGTGAGGACCTTGGCACGGTTGAACCGTGGGTGCGCGGCTACCTCAATGATCGAGGAATCCTGGGAACATCGGTGCTGTGGTTCGAAAAGGAGGACTCTGGCTGGCCGCTGCATGCGGATCAATACCGGCGCGACGTTCTTGCGACAGTGAACACTCATGATCTGCCACCCACTTCGGGATACCTTGACGGCGTGCAGACCACGCTGCGTGACCAGTTGGGCTTACTGGTCGATCCTGTTGATGTGGTGCGCGCGGGGGAGGAAATCGAGCGCGAACGCATGCTGGTGCGTCTGCGCGAATACGGATTGCTGGACTCGCCAGAGCCCAGCAAGGAAGAAATCGTGACAGCTTTGCATCGCTTCATTACGATGACACCTTCGCGTCTGGTGGGTGTGGCATTGGTGGACGCTGTGGGAGATATCCGCCCTCAGAATCTACCGGGCACCAATACGGAATACCCGAACTGGTGTGTCCCGCTGTGCGATGGTTCGGGCAGGGAAGTCAGTACTGAGCGCCTGGCA
The DNA here is from genome assembly GCF_900106055.1 of Schaalia radingae. Classification (NCBI taxonomy): domain Bacteria; kingdom Bacillati; phylum Actinomycetota; class Actinomycetes; order Actinomycetales; family Actinomycetaceae; genus Schaalia; species Schaalia radingae. The sequence continues at coordinate 1,231,979 of NZ_LT629792.1, forward strand.
TCCGACCATCACATGACTGAACTGTTCGATGTGGTCAACGAGGCGTTGCCCAAGTAGGAGCGTTCGCGTTCGTACCGTCTTTGTCTGGCAGCGAACGTGGCAGCGGAAGTCTTTCAAATGAGGGTGCGCCCTTGTATGTTAGAAGAATCACTGAGTAGAAAGGACTCCAAAATGGCAGAACAACTCGTGATCGATGCGCTCCAGCGCGCACTGGTGGACCTGACCGACCTGTCATTGCAGGCAAAGCAGTACCACTGGAATATTCAAGGCGATCGTTTCCGCGCTCTTCACCTGGCGCTCGATGAGATCGTCGATCAGGTACGTGAAGACCTCGACGAGGTTGCCGAACGTATTTCGACCCTGGGTGGTACTCCCGATGGCCGCGCCGCCACGGTTGCCAGGGACTCCGGAATCGGTGACGTGGCTGAAGGCACCATTTCGGTTGCCGACGCCTACAAGCAGATGGAAAGCAAGCTGATGGCTGCATCCGAGCGCATCAAGTCGGATCTTGAAAAGGTCGATGATGCCGATTCACTCAGTGGCGACATCCTGGTCGGTGCTGCACGCGGACTCGAAAAGCAGGCGTGGTTCCTGCGCGCCGCGATCGAGAAGTAACGTAACAGGCGCTCATCACCGCACGTTCAGGCGGGGAGAATTTCAAACAGGAAATCTCCCGCTTGGACGTGCGTTCCATATTCAGCGTGTGACCCGATCATCGCGTCCGAACTGTCCATGACAATGACGGGGGTGGTCAGGTCGAAACCACCGTCGACAAGATGCGCGGGCCTCCATGAAACAACTGGCTGAGCGGTCTCTACAGTGCTGTGGTCACCCTCGACGACCATGAATGACGAGGTGTCGGCCTTGACGGTATCGAGCCCCACGTGAACCAGAACAGCGGGGCCGTCGGCTGACCGGACGACAAATGCGTGGGGGAGAGCCTTAATGATTGTTCCCGCGATCGGACTGACCACGTCTGAGTGCCCATGCGCGGTCAAGGTATCGGGAATAATTGCCAGACCTGAGCCGACGATTTTCTCTGCGAAGACGGGGTCATTCACGTCAGATAAGGGAATCACTTGCCCAGCAAGTGGAGCAAGTACACGGGTCACTTGAGTTTCTCAATCTCCTCAACGATGCTGTCAGCCTGCGGCCCCATGACAACCTGGATGGACGTTCCCACCGACACGACACCAAAGGCGCCCGCATTCTTCAGGGCATCCTCATCCACGAGTTCTTCGTCACCAACCGAAACACGGATGCGGGTAATGCAGGCTTCGAGATCCTTGATATTGTCCCAACCGCCTAATGCTCCCAGTATTTGTTCTGCCTGGCCCATGGGGAACTCCTCTGAACGTCCTGTGTACTGATGCCCTTACTCGAAGATTAACACGCACCAGCTGTTTACGGCCGGGCAACTGGCCGCTATGCAGACAAAATGTCGGTAGGGCTCATGATGGAGCCCTACCGACACTCGGTCGTTCAATCCGGAAGAGGAAGGGTTAAATGTCCGCTTTCTGTGCCGCCATCATGCGCTCAACAACCGCGACGCGTTCACGAATAATACGCGTGAGTGCGGCAGAGACATCAGGATGATCGTTCATCCACTGGCGACCGCGTTCAGCCAAGTCGAGCCCATCAACGTAGCCTGCCAAGGCGGTCGGGAACATCAATGTGACGATGTCTTCGGCCATGTGGAAGGTGAACTCTGACCAGACCTTTTCGATCGAGGCGAAATAATCGTCGACAAAGGCGGTGTAAGTATCCGGTGCAGTGTGTGCCTGAGCCCAGAAACCGGAGACCATTGCCCAGCGCGTATCGTTCGCGATTGACACGTTGTGCATGACTTCGTCCCATACGCGAGCCTTCACTTGCGGATCTGCAACCGCCGCGCGAGCCTGAGCTGCGCGCTGCCGGCCTGTCATCGTGTCATCCGCCTGCTCACGTTCGGCAATATCTGCCTCTGATGCGTGGCCAGCTCGGACCTGAGCGATAAGCAAATCCCACATCACATCGACATCGAGATCAAGGCCAGACAAGGTCTGCTCGCCTGTGTACAGAGCCTTGACAGCACCCACCTGATCGTCGGTCACTGCGTGGCGGGCCGCCGCCTGGATCAGGATCTGCTGCTGGTCACTGCCGGACGCTGCCGAACGGGCCTGCAGGAGCAGGCGGCTGCCGACCATCGCCTGCGCGTCGGCACGATCAGCAGGAGCAACATAGCTCGACACTGCGGTGGCAATGTGTGCCAACGTCAGACGGAGCATCGACATATTGTCCTCAACGGGCAGTGCAGCAAGCGCCAGGTCGATGAAAGCGCGCGCAGGCATCTTGGCATCGCGCGTCATATCCCATGCAGAAGCCAGGATCACATTGCGCAGCAGAGAATCAGCGCAGCGCGTGATATTTTCGGTGGCGAACGCAAGGGAACGATCATCGAGGCGGATCTTCGCATAAGCCAGATCGCCATCATTAATAACAATGAGGTCGGGGCGAGGCTGGCCGACGACACTGCTGACCTCGGTCAGCTCACCGTCGACATCGAGCTCCTCGTGGAAAACCTGCTCAACAGGTGTCGTTCGGTTCGAGCCGGAATCATCCTGTGCGGCAGAACGCGAATAGCCTGCCACTGCCAGGCGGTGAGGACGCAGCGAGGAACCCGGCGTGAACGGCTCTTGGCGGATTGCCAGTCGGGTCATGCGGTCCTCGTCATCTGTTTCGACGACCGTGCTCAACGTGGTGATGCCCGCTTCTTCGAGCCATACGCGGGACCAATGGTCAAGGTCGCGTCCGGATGCTGCTTCGAGTTCGCCCAAAAGGTCATCCAGCGTTGCATTGTCGTAGGAGTGCTTGGTCAAATACTCGTGCAGCCCGGCGAAGAACTCGTCACGGCCGACGTAGGAGACTAGCTGACGAAGAACGGATGCACCCTTGGCGTAAGTGATGCCATCGAAGTTCACTTCCACGTCAGCAAGGTCACGAATCTCAGCCTTGATCGGGTGGGTCGTGGGCATCTGGTCTTGACGCATACCCCAGTCTTTACGGGACATAAAGCCGGTCCAGGCGTCGGTGTATTCGGTTCCTTCTGCCAGGCAGTAGTGAGACATGAACTCAGCGAAAGACTCGTTGAGCCACAGGTCATTCCACCACTTCATGGTGACCAGATCACCGAACCACATATGAGCCAGTTCGTGCAGGATCGTATTGGCACGCTTCTCCAGGTCATCGTGGGTGGGGCGTGCACGGAAGATGTACTGATCGCGGAAGGTAATGCATCCGGCATTTTCCATCGCGCCTGCATTGTATTCGGGAACGAAAATCTGGTCGTACTTGGTGAAGGGGTAGGGGATACCGTAGTTGGCTTCATAGAATGCAAAGCCCTTGCGGGTGACGTCGATGACGCGGTCGGCGTCCAGGAATTCGCGCAACGAGGCGCGGCACCACACACCGAGCGGAATCTCGCGCCCATCACTGCTGGTCAGTGAATCAGTGACACCCTCGTACGGTCCGGCAATGATCGCCGTGATGTAGGTGGAAATACGCTGAGTTTCCTCAAAGTGATAGGTCCATTTTCCATCGCGTTCTTCCGGTGAGGGTGTGACGGAGTTGGAGAACACCTTCCACCCTTGCGGAACTGTCACGGTGAAGGTAAATGTTGCCTTGAGATCGGGCTGCTCGAAGGTTGCGAAAACTCGTCGGGCATCGGGAACTTCAAACTGCGAGTAGCAGTACGCCTTGTTATCAGCGGGGTCAACAAAGCGGTGCAGTCCCTCGCCGGTGTGCATGTACTGGCAGTCCGCGTCGACGATGAGCGTATTGGACTGAGCCAGTTCCTGCAGGTCGATGCGGTTGTCCTGATGTGCTCCGACTGACACGTCGCGTCCATTCAGCGTGATGGAATGGACATTGTTGGAGACCAGATCAACGAACGTTGAGGCGCCTTCAGTGGCATCAAAGGTCAAGGTGGTGCGGGAGCGGAAGTCAGTGTCACCGCACGTCAAATCCAGTTCAACGTCATAGTGGTGAACTGAGATTATGCGTGCCCGCTCAGCCGCTTCATCACGCGTGAGGTTAAGACCCGGCATTGAGTAGCCTTTCTCATGTAACTCAGGGATAGCGCAACAAGCGCATATGACACTTCTTAGTCTTTCACTAATTGGACCCAAACGCCTAAGTGAGAGGCCACAAATGGCGTCGAATGCGTAAGAGGTTACATTTCAGGGGGCTGCTACGACCAGATTTCCACCCTCTGACTCGGATCTAACCACATGCCGTCCGACTCCGTGACATCGAATGTTGTCGCAAATTCCGGAAAATTGCGAAGCACCTGGTTGCATCGAAATTCTGCCGGCGAATGAGGGTCAATAACGAGCATCTGCTGGGCGAACTCGTCGCGCGACTTGGATCGCCAGATTCGAGCCCATGAGTAGAAGAATCGCTGCGGCCCGGTCAAGCCGTCGATTACGGGCGCATCGTGAGGGCGATCGATGCCCTGGTCGCGAAGCGAAGCACACCACGCCCTCCACGCGATTGCCAGACCACCCAGATCTCCGATATTTTCACCGATGGTTAAGGCGCCGTTGACGTGTACCTCGGCGGGAGCTGCTTCTAGCTGACGGGGGACAAGAGCCTCGTATTGTTCGATGAGGTGGTGCGTGCGCGATTCAAATTCGTTGCGATCTTCATCAGTCCACCAGTTACGCAGTGCGCCGTCTGCGTCGTAGCGCGATCCCTGGTCATCGAAACCATGTCCGATTTCGTGGCCAATGACGGCACCGATTGCACCGAAGTTCACTGCGGCATCAGCATCTGGATCAAAGAAGGGAGGCTGCAGGATAGCGGCGGGGAATACGATCTCGTTGAGTGACGGGTTGTAGTAGGCGTTCACCGTTTGAGGCGTCATAAACCATTCGTCGCGGTCCACCGGCCGTGACAGCTTGGCCCATTCATAGTCCAGTTCATATGCGTTTGCCTTGCGCACGTTGTCCACCAGTGACGCATTCTCATCAAGATCGAGACCTGAATAGTCACGCCATGTGTCGGGGTAGGCAATCTTGGGATTGAAGGTATCGAGCTTTGCCAGCGCCTTGGTGCGCGTCTCCTCGCTCATCCAGCTCAGTGTGGAAATAGACGTACGATAGGCCTCCAACAGGCGTTGGACGAGTGCTTCCATCTGTTCCTTATAGTCAGCGGGGAAGTGTCGCTGAATATACAGGCGTCCCAGGGCGTCACCCAGTGTGCCCTCCACCAGGCCCAAACCGCGCTTCCATCGCTGTCGGAGTTCTTCGGTGCCGGCAAGCGTGCGTGAGTAGAAATCGAAATTGGCTTCAACGAACTCGTGTGACAGCAGTGAAGCGTGGGCGCTGATGATCTTGCGGCTCTGCCACAGTTTGAGCGTGCGAAGGTCCTCCGATGCCCACATCGACGCCGCGGTTGCCAGATAATCGGGCTGATTGACGTTCACATTCGCAATTGATTCGAGTTGAAGGCCAACCTGTTGTGCCCAGCTTCGCCAATCGAAACCGGGATTGTCGTCAATGAGCTCCGAGGTGGTGCGATGGTTGGTTGTCTTGTGAGGATCTCGGTTTGTGACGGAATCCCAGTGGTGTGCGGCTAAGCGTGTCTCCCAGTCCATGACGCGCTGAGCGCATGAAGCAGCGTCGCCCTCGTCGTCGCCAATGTGGGCGAGGGTAAACAGGCGCTCAATGTGAGAGCAGTAGGCCTGGCGGATTGGCTCGTACTGGTCTTCGCGATAGAAGGATTCGTCCGGAAGACCCAAACCGGCCTGCTGGAAGTACAGCATGTAGCGTGAGGTGTCATCGGTGTCGGTGTTGACGTAAGGCACAAAAAACGTGGAGATGCCTCCGCGCATGAGCTGGCCGGAGAGTGTGGCGAGCTCGTCGTGGGATGTCGTGGCGGCTACCGCCTCGAGCAGTGGAATGATGGGGGAGGCGCCCTGTTCCTCAATGCTGTCCTCATCCATGAATTGGCGGTACATGATGGCGATCTTGTGAGCTTCCGGATCGTCGATCTGTCCGGCCAGCGCATCCTCAACAATTGCGCGTCCACGTTTTTCCGACAGATCGCGCAGCGTGTAGAAGGCGCCATCGATGGGGCGGTCAGCTGGAATGTTGTGGTCCGCGAGCCAGGCTCCATTCACATGGCCGTAGAAGTCATCCTGCGGGCGAACGCTGGGATCGGTCAGGGACTGGTCGAGGACGTGTGCAAGAAGTTCAGTCATGTCTGACACTGTACGTGCCGACAGTGTGATGATCCAGTGGCAGAAGCGGCGGCGCCCATTAAATAAGTATATGCAATACATAACTTGTGTTCATAATGGTATTAGCTCTATACTGATTGATGTCATCACACAAGTGAGGGAGAGCATAGTGGCTCGAGCAGATTCGACGTGGATGGAACACATCATTGCCACCGTGAAGGAGCGCGTTGATGCGCGCGTTGGCGAGGTTTTTGAGGACTGTTTCGTCAACACCATCAGTTCGACAATTGAGCGTTACGACGACGGCAGCGCATTCGTTCTGACCGGTGACATTCCGGCGATGTGGTTGCGCGATTCCACATGGCAGATGATTCCGTACGTGCATTTCTCCGGTGATTACCCCGAGATTGCCGAGCTGATCGGTGGGGTGCTCCAACGTCAGTTGATGTATATCGATATGGATCCGTACGCAAACGCCTTCAATGCCGAGCCCAACGGCGCCGGCCACCATGACGATCTCACCGAGATGAGCCCGTGGATCTGGGAACGCAAGTACGAGGTTGACTCTTTGAGCGCTCCCTTGTTCCTGGCTGGTCATCTGTGGGACCGAACCCATGAGGACGCGCATCTGGGTGGCCTGGAGAAGGCTCTGGAAACAGTCGTCGATGTCTTTGCACGCGAACAACGTCACGAAACATCTGACTACCGTTTTGAACGCCCCGGCGCTCAGGTAGCGACCGAAACTCTGTCTCACGGTGGAAAAGGCGCTCCGGTGGGATACACCGGAATGACGTGGAGCGGATTCCGTCCCAGTGACGATGCGAACAGCTACGGATATAACGTTCCGGGCAATGCATTTGCTGTGGTTGTTCTGCGAACGGCGGCCAGGGTTCTTGAACAGATGAATGCTGCAACTGGCGCCACTTCAAGCCCGGTTATTTCTCGGGCTCGTGACCTTGCAGACCAGATCAGCGCCGGTATCTACGAGCACGGCGTCATTGATCATCCGCAGTGGGGGAAGGTATTTGCCTATGAAGTAGATGGTCTGGGACAGACTTTGACCATGGATGACGCCAACATGCCCAGCTTGTTGTCGCTTCCGTATATTGGCTTCCTCGAAGCGGATGATCCAATTTACCTCAACACTCGAGCCATGGTGCTCTCCGATACCAACCCGTTCTACTTCAACGGGTCGCGTGCGCAGGGAATTGGCAGCCCTCACACGCCGCACGAGTACATCTGGCCAATCGCATTGGCGGTGCAGGCACTGACAAGTACGTCAGCTCACGAAGTTGACCAGATAATCGACACTCTGATTCACACGACGGGCGGAACTGGCCTGATGCATGAATCTTTCCATAAGGATGACGATGCCCTGTTTACCCGTGAGTGGTTCTCGTGGGCAAACGCCATGTTCTGCGAGTTGGTTCTGGCCTACTGCTCGCTTACCCAGTCGAACGATATTTCGAGAAAGGAGGCAAGCAATGGATGAGGCTCAGACAACGCAGGCAACCGTTTCTGCCAAAGAAGACGCGCCGACGCGCAAGAAGAAGGACAGAGGAGCCAATCGCGATCTCAAAGCTGCTTTGGCGTTCATGGCTCCCGCAATCTGCGGTTTCAGCATTTTTGTTGTCTACCCGCTCATCAGCGCAGCCTATTTATCACTGACACGGTACAACGGAATCACCCCGCCGAAATTTGTGGGTCTGAAGAACTTTATCCGAATGTTCACCGCTGATCCGTCGTTCCTGAAGACGCTGTCGGCAACTGGATATCTGGTTCTTCTCTACGTACCCGCATCGATGGCACTCGGACTTGCGCTGGCTGTCTTTGTCAACGTCAGGCTCCCAGCCGTATCGGTGATCCGAACCATCTTGTACTTGCCGGCAGTTCTTCCCATCGTCGCCACGGTCACGCTGTGGAAATTCATCTTTGACCCGCAGGTCGGTCTGGCTAACCAGGTGCTGGGATTCTTTGGAATTCCACCAATTGCATGGCTGAGTAATGAGCACACAGCGATGCCGTCGATTGTGATCGTCATGCTGTGGGGGGTAGGGTCAACAATGATCATCCTGCTCGCAGCATTGCAGGCAGTGCCCAACGAAATCTACGAGGCAGCCAAAGTTGATGGTGCGGGACCATTCCGCATCTTCTTTTCGATCACTCTGCCGTCGATTGTCCCGATCCTGATTCTCCAGTTCGTCATGCAGATGAACGGTGCTATGCAGACCTTCGTTCAGCCGCAGATCCTCACCGGCGGTGGCCCCAGCTGGGCGACGAATACGCTCATGCTGTCGATCTACAACCACGGTTTCCCGCCGCTGGGACGAGTTCCGGAACTGGGATACGCGACCGCTCAGGTGTGGATTCTGTTCTTCCTGATCATTATCTGCCTGGCTTTCGCAGCTCGATTCACCAAAGCCTGGAGGTACGACGATGTCCAAGTCTGAGCTGGTTGAAGCACCTGAACTCGTGACAAGTGTGGCGAAGAAGCCTCGGCGCACACATTTGAAGAAGCGTCCAGGGCGTGCGGTGATGTGGTATGCATGCGCAATTGTCGCGTGCTCCACGATGCTGCTTCCGCTGTTGTGGATGATCACGATCTCGTTGAAGTCGAATTCCACCGTCTTCGAAGTTCCGCCCTCATTCCTCCCGGATGAATGGGTCTGGTCCAACTTCATCGAAGGCCCACGAATCATCAAGTTCCCACGCCTGTTCGTCAATACGCTGATCATTTCCCTGCTCAGCACCTTCGGCGGCGTTCTGACCTCGATGATGGCTGGCTACGCGCTGGCACGCCTGCGCTTCAAGGGCCGCAGAGTGTTCTTCTACATCTTTGTTGGTTCCATGCTGCTGCCCGGAATTGTTGGCATCATCCCCCTGTTCCAGCTGTTCAGGGATATCGGATGGTATGACACGTGGTTCCCGCTGATCGTACCTGCATTCCTGGGCGGTAACCCACTCTTCATCTTCCTGGCTCGTCAGTACTTCCTAGCGATTCCCATGCAGATTGATGAATCTGCAAAGGTCGATGGAGCAGGACACATTCGAATCTTCTTTTCGATCATGTTGCCCATGACGAAGCCGGCGTGGATCGCAATGGTCATCATGGCCTTCCAGGGAGCATGGAACGATTATCTCAATCCACTCATTTACCTGAACTCCACTGACAAGTGGACACTGGCGCTGGGCATGTCATCATTCGTGTCGGGTTTCGCAAGTGAAGCTCCGGACTGGTCGAAGTACATGGCAACCAACCTGTTGTACATGCTTCCACCTCTTCTGATCTTCCTCTTCGCTCAGCGTTACTTCATTGAAGGCTTGAGCGCCCTCGGAAACACATCTCAAAAGTAGAAGTCCAATCACAGGAAATATGAAAGGAGTCGACGATGACAATCCGACGCACAGGACGGAGGATGGCCGCTGTCGGCACAGCCATCGCTCTTCCACTCACCATGGTTGCCTGCAGCTCAGGAGGCAGTGAATCCGGCGAAAGCGGTGAACCGCCTGCATCAGCTGAAGGCACCGTCAACTACATGACGTGGGAATCCATCGAAACCAACAACTTGTTCGACAAGATTGTGGCAGAAAAGTGGGACAACCCGGACATCACTATCAACCGTGTTGACGCGCCTTCCGGCGACTACTCGCAGAAACTCGGTTCACTGGCTCAGGCCCAGAAACTGCCCGATATCTTCTGGTGCGGTAACGATACTGAGCAGCAGTACACCAAGATGGGAATCCTGACAGACTGGACCGACAAGATTGCGTCCGACTTTAAGGAAGGCGAGCTGGGCTTCCTCGATACGTGGAAGACTCCCGAGAACGGTATTGGCGGCCTGCCCTCACTGATTAACGTCACAGGTATCTGGTACAACCAGACGCTGTTTGAAGAAAACAACGTTCCTCTGCCCACGCAGGACTGGACGTGGGATGACCTCTACTCAGCTGCCGCCGCTTTGAAGGGTGCCGGCGGGTCAACCTACCCGCTGCTCCTTGATGGCCTGACCAGCACGAGTGGCCCGGTCGCGATGGGACAGTACGCGATGTCAGCAGGTGGCCAACCGTTTGTTGACGATGTCAACAATCCGACGAAAGCCGTGGCCGATGACAAATTCATGGAGGGCCTCGACAAGCTGGTGAAGGCCATTGGAGACGGCCTGGTGAATCCTCCAGACTTCAACCTGGACAACTCCACCTCACTGTTTGCTGCAGGCTCGCAGCCGATGATGTCGAGCGGCCAGTGGTTGGCTCAGTCATTCGGTAACGATGCGAAGGGCTTTGAGTGGGGATGGGCGCCGCTACCCAGCCAGTCCACTCCTGCCACGTTCTACGATGCAATCGGCATGTGCACACCTCAGAGCACGGCCAACGCTGATGATACCTGGGAAGTTGCCAAGTTCCTCGAAACTGAAGTGATTCCGGAAGTTATGGCACAAACACCCGTTGCACCTCCGGCATACGAGCCCGGACGTCAGGGCTATCTGGATTCGATCAAGGATCTTGCCGGCTCGACGATCTCAGACACCCTGGAATACTCACTGGGCGTTGAGAACACCACAGGCGTTCGCCTGACAACCACGTGGGCATCGCAGGCTGGTGACCTGGCAGTACAGGTGTGGACACCGATCCTCAAGGGTGAAAAGCCAATCGAGGAAGTGTCCGAATACGTTGACGGCGTCAACCAGTTCATCGAAACTGGCGGTCAGTAAACGTCACAAGATAAGAGCCTCCGGAGTTCGCTCCGGAGGCTCTTTCTTTTTCTTTGTTTTGTGCGTGGCGCCGGTTCAATTAGATCGGACGAACAGAGTTGCCCGGTACGAGAGTGGTAGGGAGCACAATCTTGTCAGCAGTTGCCCCGCTATCGATTTGCTGCAACGTCACGTCCAGGGCGCGCGCCCCGATCTCTTCTTGCTGCTGAGCAATGTGTGTCAGCTGTAGCGTGGAGCCCAGAGTTTCGAAAGGCTGCTCGTCAAAGCACACGAGCGACAGGTCGCGGGGAATGGACTTGCCGAGGTTGGCTAACGCTTCTTCAAGGAGCACCGCGATAGCGAATTCACATGCAACCGCAGATGTGACTTCAGGGTGGTTGCGAAGGAACGACCCGATACGCTTGATATCGTCCTTCCGTGTTCCTGCGTTGCCTGGCGTCGTGGACGTGATCTGATCGCATGCAAGCGATTCATCCAAAGCGACATCGTTGATGGCATGGGCAGCCACCCACCCGTGGTGACGGTCGGCATTCGAGGTCAGTGACCTGCTGGCACCAAAGAGAGCTATGTGGCGGTGCCCGGCTTCAATCAGACATGTGGTGGCCTGGATGCCGGCATTCATGTGATCTGATGTGACTGCGGCTACAGGGATCGAGTCGTAGCGTCGGTCGATGATGGTCAGCGGATATTCGGCGCTGACAAGTTTGAGTACCGATGAATCAATCATCTGCGAGCTGGATGGCAGCAGGATCAGGCCACGGGCTCCTATGCCCAGCGCGCGTTTAATCGCCTCGCGCTCTTTCTTGGTGTCGCCGCCGGTCCGCATCAACATGATGTGCGCACGGTCCTGAGCGCGGTCGAGGACACCCTCGACAATGCGGGTGCCGAATGCATCGTTGAAGCTGGTCATAATGAGAGCCACGACGGGATCTTTGGAGGCGGGGGAGACCTGCTGAGGTGATTGTGCGATGACCGTCGTGCCGACGCGCGGGCGTCGACGAACAAAGCCATCATCTCGAAGCATGCTGAGAGCGCGCCGAATCGTAATGGAGGAAACTTCGTACTTGTCGCGCAGCGCCGATTCTCGTGGAAGCGTGGAACCTATGGGAGTCTCTCCGCTTTCAATTGCGGCCCGTAGATCGTCATAGACGCGTTGATACAGCACTGCTGCGCGCTCCCTTCACGAATGGTGACAGGCCGGTGACGCGCGAAGAACGCCGTCACCAGCCTGCCGTAATTTTGCGTTGACTAGCTCTTCTCGATCGTGATCGAGTCGATGTTGGCATAGTTCGTTGCAACGAGCCGATCAAACTTCAGCTCGACAGTATTTGTCCCGGGTACCAGCAGTACGGGGATCGAGACGGTCTGCCAGTCCTGCCATCCGTCGGTGGCAGGCATGTGTGCACTGACCGCGGGGAAACCGTTGACCAGAACAGCTCGTGCAGCATCGCCATTTCCTGCTGCATAGCGAATATTCAGGCGGTGCAGTCCGCCCCACTTCGACTGGAAGGCAACTGTGGCTGATGTGTCGACCGAGTTCCATCCGGCCAGGTAGGCGCGGCCTGTGTATTCACCATTGGCCTCAGTGTCGATGCCATCGTGGGCGCCGTTTTCAATTTCAACTGTGCCGACTTCAGGAAACGGAACGTGAGTGAAACCAGGTTGCGCTTGATGGACGATGGACACTGCAGATGCGGCGCTCACTGACGCGCGTGCTTCCGTGGTAAGCAGGGGAGCCTTGAAGGCCCAGTCTGTCCATCCGATCGAGTTCAGGCCAGTGTTTTGAGCCGCGGCCCTGGCGTTGACACTGAGGAAGTCCTCATAGGAGTCATCGCCGGTGACGTTGATGTAGTCCCGCAGGTGGCGGGTGAAAATCGCCTTGAACGCCTGGCCGTCGCCGCCCCGCTCGCCGGTGAAGATGCCGCCAATGGTCAGATTCTCGATTGCCCAGTCAAATGCTGCGCGAGCCTCGTTGAGGTATTTTTCATCATTGGTGATCTGGTACAGGCGGGTAGCCGCTCCAGCAAAAGCGCCGTTGTTGTAGGTGAAGTCCCAGGAGTTGACGACGCCGTCCTCTTTGATGTTGTCTTTCAGGTGTCCGCCGTTAAAGAAGATTTCTTCAAGGAAAGCGATCAGACGCTGTGCAGTGTCCTTGTACGCGCTGTCACCAGTGGCCATGTACAGTTCAGCTGCAATCCAGGCAGCAGTTCCATTGGTTGCAACGTTCTTCTCATTGCGGTAGGGGTTGCCGACATTGGTGTTCTTCCACCAGATGCCGCCTCCGAAATGGTCATCTTCGAACTGCGAGATGAAGTCGAAGATCGATACGGCTTCTGTCAGATATTTGTCATCACCGGTGAGTTTCCATGCGCGGAGGGCACCCTGTGCCCACCAGCCCATGTCGTCGTTGTAATCGTTGCGTGAAAAGTCAGGGTAGAAGGCTCGCCAGCCGTCAAAGACCTGATCAATCATCTGTCGCGACTGGTCATCGCCCACCCGCTCGTAACGATCCATCACGGTGTTCCACAGCTGAGCTTCCCACCAGTAATCGGTGTACAGACCGTTCCTGGGGCCGGCATGGTGTCCGGCGTGAACGTGGCGGTCTGAATAGGTATAGAAGTATTGGGCTTCTGGATCCCAGTATTTGTCGACAAAGGCGTTCCACATTTTCGTGGCCTTGTCGGGGATTGACGGCGCAGCCTGCGTAGGCGCACTCACGCAGAAAACGGCGAGAAGCGCTGCGATAATCGGTGCGGTCAGGAAGCGGGCGATCTTGCGTATTCTCATTGTTCATCCTCGAATCAATGCGTATTTGGAGATCATGATGATTGATCGAAATATGTACAATATACAGTGACACTGATCCTGCGGCATGTCAAGGGCGTCGGCAAAATTGCCGCGTTGAGAATTAGTCGTTCAAGTGAGCGACTGTCTCGCCTTCCACCAGCGTCAACGGTAAAGATATCTTCTCTGTGGATGCACCTTCGCGAATCTGCTGGATCGTCGTTTCAACAGCCAGTCGGCCCAGTTCCTCCTGCTCCTGCTTCATATGCGTGAAGTGTGACAGCGTGTGGTCGAAACCCGCTGGACGGTGATCAAAGCAGATAATGGACTTATCCTCGGGAATACGCAGACCCATGTCGTCGAGGGTGTCACGCAGGATAAGCGCAATATTGTATTCGCACGCGACGAACGCAGTGACTTCCGGGTGCTGCTCAATAAAGGCGCGCAGCTGGACCTGATCGTCTTCCACCGACACGTTCGTGCCCGGTGTGGTCGAACGAATCTCGTGATAGGACAGTGACTGATCCAAGCTGATATGGCGCAGTGCGTGTGCCTTAACCCAGCCGGAGTGGCGATCGGCATTGGATGTAACTGTTCGCGGCGCACCGATAATGGCAACATGGCGGTGACCTGCATCAAAGAGATACTCCGTTGCAGTAATAGCGCCTGCCTCGTGGTCCGAACTCACCGCAGCTACCGGAATCGTCTGGTAATGGCGGTCAAGGATCGTTAACGGGAAATGCTCTCCGATAAGCTTGAGGACAACCGGATTGATCATCTCGGAAATGAGCGGCATCAGGATAATGCCCTGCACGCCGGCCCGGATCACTGATTGAATCGCTTCGGTTTCGCGGCCAGCTTCGCCTCGCGTCAATTTGACGATCAGATTCGCGGTCCCAAAAGACGCCTCAAATGCTCCGGTCAGAATATGCGCACCGAACGCTTCGTCGAAATTCGTGACAATCAGGCCGATCAGCGGTTCTTTCTGCCCTTCGCGAGGACGGGTTGGAGTATTCGACACGACCGTGGTCCCGATGCGAGGCTGACGCGTGATGAAGCCGTCCTCGCGCAGCATGTCCAGTGCGCGGCGAATGGTGATGGAACTGACGGAATAGTGTTCGCGCAGCTGAGCCTCGCGGGGAAGGCGTGAGCCGATCTTCAGATCACCACGGACGATGCGGTTCCGAATGTCATCGTAGACCCGTTGATATAAAGCACTCACGGAGCGTCCTATCCCGTTGATTCTAAAAAGTATTCTTATTCAGTATAGCGAGCTACAGGAAGACCCTTTGAAGGTTGGCTCTATTCTAGCTCACTGCCGCTATGAACAGGCCAACTACGAGGCGCAACCAGCGGGACGCACAGGGCAAAGACCAGTGGCACGACCGCGCTGATCAATAGGGCAGCACGCAGTCCTGACCCGCCATCGTCAGGTAAAATCCGCGCGACCGGCTCGAAGAAACCGGACGAGGCTAATGTCCCTTTGGGCACACCGACACCTTGCTCGGCAAAGAAAGAAGACCACTGCACCATCGTCAGCTCAGCAGGTCCGCCTATCATCATCAACACCAATGCAATGAGGAAAACGGGCATCCCGAGTAGTGATTTCACGGGTGTGCGATCGTCGTCGGCCACAGTGGGCGGCAAGGGGACACGCAGAAAGAGCAGAAGATTCACGGCAGGAATGACCGCCCACAGCAGTGGCAGCAGTGACTACTACTGCGTGCCGATAAGCGAGATGAGAGCTGTCGTACGGATCGGACGCAACCTGGGGGAGTACCGCCAGTAGCACAAGGCCGACCGTAGCTGCCGCGTGGGCGCATACCTTAGGCGGCCTGTAGCCGACCTTGTCCACGATGAACATCGCGATGAAATCAATGAGCAATTGGATGCAGAAGTTAAACGATGACAGGATTCCCAGTTGTGCGACGGAAATATCGGGCTGCTCGTTGAAGATGACAAAGAGCAGGGGAGCCAGGTTGTTGATGACCTCCTAAACAACGTACCCCGTGTAACAGGCGCGCACAGTGGTCCGCTCACTGAATTGACGCGATGCCATCGGACCTCCTTCCGTGTCCGAAGAGACCATAATGGAGTTATGACAACTTCACCATCTGCAGGCCAGCCCACGCGACGCGCGATCGTGACGGGCGCATCCAGTGGCATCGGACAGGAAACAGTTCGCCAGCTTCGTGACCGTAACTGGGAGATCATTGCTGTTGCCAGACGCGGTGATCGTCTGAAAGATCTTGCACACGAATGCGGATGTATTCCCTTCGCTGCAGACCTGGTGGATGAAGGCCAGGTTGACGCTCTGGCCAGGTTCGCTGACGAGAAAGGTGCGGTGGATGCCCTCGTCAACTGTGCTGGAGGGGCCAGAGGGATTGAAACGATCGCTGACGCCGTTGTGGACAAGTGGCAGCACATGTTCGACATCAATGTGAAGACCACGCTGCAACTGACCCGGGCACTGCTGCCACAGATGCGTGAGCGCGGCGGTGACATCGTCTTCCTGACATCGACAGCCGCCCATGACACCTATCCCGGCGGGGGAGGATATGTGGCCGCCAAACACGCCGAACGTATCATTGCCAATACTCTGCGCATTGAATTAGTAGGCGAGCCGGTACGGATCATTGAGATCGCACCTGGCATGGTCAAAACGGAGGAATTCTCCCTGCGTCGCCTGGAGTCACAGGAAGCCGCCGATTCGGTGTACGAGGGGGTTGCGGAGCCACTGACAGCTGCTGACATTGCAGATGCGATTGTATGGACCCTGACCAGGCCCTCCCATGTCAACATCGATTCGATGATTATTCGTCCGCGCGCCCAAGCCAGCAACACGCTTGTCGCCCGTGAAACAGATGAGTCGAACTAGGGCAAACGCCACATGGACGCGCATGAGCCGTGGGTCTCAAGTCGGCTACTATTGACAGTGACGATGATCCGACCCGGAAGTTCCGGGATATCAGCGGGGAGTCTTCTGGAAGAACGAGGCTTCGGCCTTCAGTAGAACCGGACGGGTGGGCCCGACACAGCCCCAAACGAGTGGTCGCTCGGGGATCCTGATAACGGAGCGCGAGCGTCAAACGGGGTGGTACCGCGGAAGCTGGCGACGCCAGGATCCGTCCCTGTATTGCTACGCAGGAGACGAAACGAGGACCATCATGGCGCAGGGACATTACCCTCTGAACGGGAACACCCATCCAACCGGTAACCCCTCTTTCCCAGATATGGAAGAGGCGACTCTCAAGTACTGGGATGAGCACGATATTTTCGCCAAGTCCGTCAATGAGCGTGCTGCGGGCAATCGCGGCGACAATGAATTCGTCTTCTATGATGGTCCGCCCTTTGCCAACGGCCTGCCACACTACGGCCACCTGTTGACCGGCTATATCAAGGACATCGTCGGCCGCTACCAGACGATGCTGGGGCATCGAGTGGAGCGACGCTTCGGATGGGATACACACGGCCTGCCCGCCGAACTGGAAGCACAGCGCCTGCTCGGTATCGACGACGTCTCCGAAATCACCAAACCAGGCGGACTGGGCATCGAAAAGTTCAACGCTGAATGCCGATCCTCCGTCCTGCGCTACACGGATGAATGGCAGGACTACGTGACGCGCCAGGCACGCTGGGTCGACTTCGACGACGACTACAAGACTCTTGACATCACCTACATGGAATCGGTGCTGTGGGCGTTCAAGACGCTGTATGACAAGGGTTTGGCATATGAGGGATACCGCGTGCTGCCGTACTGCTGGCACGATCGCACCCCGCTGTCGAACCACGAACTGAAGATGGATGACGACGTCTATCAGGACCGCACCGACCAGTCAGTCACCGTCGGCTTACGCATGGAAAGCGGCGAGCTGGCCCTGATCTGGACAACAACCCCGTGGACACTGCCTTCCAATCTCGCCATCACTGTTGGGCCGGACATCGAATACGTTACGGTTGTTCCTCAGGAAGGCGAACTGGCGGGTGAACGCGTCATCATCGCGCATGACTTGCTGGCGTCCTACAGCAAGGAACTGGGCGAAGGTCCGACGATCGAAGCCACCTATCCTGGCTCTGAGCTGGTCGGACGGCGCTATGCACCGATTTTTGACTACTTCGATACCGATGAACGCCGCGCTGAAGGCCAGACGCCCGGACCGAACGCATGGACCATCATCGCTGGCGACTTCGTCACCACTGAGGACGGCACTGGCCTGGTGCACACAGCACCGGCATTTGGTGAAGACGACATGATCGCCTGTCAGGAAGTCGGCATCAGGCCTGTCGTCCCTGTCGATGAGGCAGGATGCTTCACCTTTGAGGTGCCCGACTACGAAGGCGTGCAGGTGTTCGACGCGAACAAACTCGTGCTGGCTCACCTGCGCGAACAATCAGGGCCCATCGCACGTCGCCCTGAAGAGGTGCGTGCGAAGATGGTGCGTCAATCCTCATTCACCCATTCCTACCCACACTGCTGGCGCTGCCGTAAACCGTTGATCTACAAGGCGGTCAGTTCATGGTTCGTCAAGGTCAGTGCTTTCCGTGACCGAATGGTGGAGCTCAACCAGCAGATCACATGGGTACCTGAGCACACCAAGGACGGGATCTTCGGAAACTGGCTGGCCGGCGCCCGCGACTGGTCCATTTCGCGTAACCGCTTCTGGGGTGCGCCGATCCCCGTGTGGGTCTCAGATAATCCGGAATACCCCCGCGTTGACGTCTACGGCTCGATTGCGGACCTCGAAGCTGATTTTGGGGTCGAGGTCACCGATCTGCACCGCCCATTCATCGACACGCTGACGCGACCAAACCCCGACGACCCGACCGGCACATCCACAATGCACCGCATCAGCGATGTGTTCGACTGCTGGTTCGAGTCGGGCTCCATGCCGTACGCCCAGGTGCACTACCCGTTTGAAAACCGCGACTGGTTCGAAAGCCACTACCCGGGCGACTTTATTGTCGAGTACATCGGGCAGACCCGCGGCTGGTTCTACACACTTCATGTTCTGGCCACCGCACTGTTTGACCGGCCCGCATTCACGCACTGCGTCTCCCACGGAATCGTGCTGGGCGACGATGGCCGTAAGATGAGCAAGTCCTTGCGCAACTTCCCGGACGTCAACCGCGTCTTCGATGAGTACGGGTCCGACGCGATGCGGTGGTTCCTCATGAGCTCACCGGTTGTGCGCGGCGGTAACCTCATTGTTCACGAGGGTGGCATCCGCGACACGGTGCGCCAAATCCTGCTTCCCCTGTGGAATGCCTACCACTTCCTCGCCCTGTACGCAGGTGCGTCCGATCATGGCAATGGATATGTGGCTGAGCCGCTGGCCTTGGACGATCCGAAAGTGCTTGACGGCCTCGACGTCATGGATCGCTACCTGCTAGCACGCACCCAGTCACTGGCTGACGCTGTTCGCACCGCTTTGGATGCGTACGATATCGGCACGGCGTGTTCACTGGTTCAGGATCATATGGATGTTCTGACGAACTGGTATGTGCGCACTCAGCGTCAGCGCTTCTGGGATGAAGATGCGCGCGCATGTGACACATTGTCATCAGCCCTGGTGACCCTGTGCGAGGTTACCGCCCCGTTGTTGCCCCTGCTGACCGAAGAAATCTGGCGGGCACTCACAGGTGGAGAATCGGTCCACTTGCAGGACTGGCCGACAATGCCCGAGGCAGTGCGCAACGACGAACTGGTCGCCGTGATGGATGCAGTGCGTCAGGCCGTATCAGGTGCTCACGCATTGCGCAAGACGCATAATCTGCGCGTGCGCCAGCCTCTGCGTCAGCTTTCCGTCGTCTCGGAGGCGGCGCCCTCCCTTGAACCCTTCGCTTCCCTCATTGCCAGTGAAGTGAACGTCAAGAACGTCACTTTAGTGGATCCGGATCACTCCGGTCTGAAAGTGACGACGCAACTGGCATTGAATCCTCGCGAATTCGCCCCCGAGGTCCGTAAGGTCACCTCTCAGCTTTTCGCAGCCCACAAGCAGGGGCAGTGGGAGCTGGACGAATCAGGTCAGACTGTGACGTTCCCCAACGTCGAGGTGGGCGGGCAGCCCGTTCAACTGGGCGAGGGACAGTTCTCTGTGTCGACTACGGTCGAAGCATCAGAAGGTGAGGTTGCATCCGTTCTGGCTGACGGCACAGTGGTCGTCCTCGACACGGACATCACCGCCGAACTTGCTGCCGAGGGATACGCGCGCGACGTCATCCGCATCGTACAGGACGAGCGCAAGCGAGAGGATCTGAATATTTCAGACCGCATCGACCTGGAGCTGACCGTGCCAGAGGAACACGTGGCGGATGCGGAAACGCATCGAGACATGATCGCGCACGAAACACTGTCGCTGTCCGTTTCCATCGTTCCAGGCGATACGCTGGCAGCGCACGTCAGCGTGCACGCAGATAACTGAAGGAGAACCCTGTTCCATGAGTGACCATCCCGCCTTCTTTGGCTCCGACGAGGAACCCAGCGGCATTCCTGCGGATTTGCTGCCCTACCTTGAGGCTGCAGATGAGCCATCTGAGGCAGACCGTCAGGCCGAACAGGCTCGTCAGGAAGCCGAAGAAGCGGCGGATCGGGCAGACCGGGAGCGAGCCGAGGCATTGCGTGCACTGGTAGAGAATTCGCTCCTGCTCGGACCCGATCCGTCGATCCTGGCTGAAATCGAATCAGATGAGGACGAGGACGGGACACCCTCGGACGAAGAAGATCACGAACGCATGCTCGACGACGCGCAGCAGGCTGCCCAGGAACGCGCGGAAGTGGCACGCATCTACGAATCAATTGTGGCGCGCGCCCCGGAACACAAAGTCCAACCCAGCCTGGAGCGCGTGCGGAGCGTGATGGATATTCTGGGCGATCCCCACACGTCTTACCCGAGCGTGCATATCACGGGCACGAACGGCAAAACGACAACTGCACGCATGATGGATGCCCTGCTGGGAGCGCTGGGCCTGCGCACGGGCCGTTTCACGTCGCCGCACCTGCTGGACGTTCGCGAACGCATCTGCCTGGACGGTGAGCCCATCTCGCACCGGGCCTTCATTGATGCCTACCACGATGTGCAGCCCTATATCGACATGGTTGACCACAGCTCGATCGAGCAGGGTGGCCCGACACTGTCGTTCTTCGAAGTTTTCACTGTCATGGCGTTGGCTGCATTCGCAGACTATCCGGTCGACGCGGCTGTGGTGGAAGTCGGTATGGGAGGCACGTGGGATTCCACCAACGTGGTGGACGGTCAGGTCGGTGTCATTATGCCGATCGACGTTGATCACCAAAAGTGGCTGGGCAACACGGTCACGGACATTGCCCATGAAAAGGCCGGCATCATCAAACCCGGCCAGATCACTGTTGTTGCCCACCAGCGTGACGAGGTGCTCGAGATTCTGCGCGAGCGCGCCGACCAGGTGGGTGCGCGCCTCCTGGCGGAGGGCACAGACTTTGAGGTCGTGGCCCGTGAAAGGGCAGTAGGCGGGCAGCTCATGTCACTGCGCACTCCGCATGCGATGTACACCGATATATTCCTTCCCCTTCATGGCGAACACCAGGCCCACAATGCTGCGGCCGCTTTGACAGGTGTGGAAGCGTTCATCGGTGAGCGCGCATTGGACGCGCAGGTGGTCGAGCAGGCATTCGGTGCAGTGACATCACCGGGCAGGCTGCAGGTCGTGCGACGCTCACCCATGATCATCGTGGATGGAGCCCACAACCCGGCAGGTGCGCGTACCGTTCGCGCCGCCATCGAGGATCTTGGTCTGGCTCACGTGGTTGGTGTCTTCGCCGCGATGTCGGATAAGGACGTGGACACAATGCTGGGCGAAGTTGAACCCGTGATGGACGAACTGATCGTCACTCAGATGGATTCTGTGCGGGCAATGGAACTGGACGACGTGCAGGCCATTGCTGAGGATGTCTTTGATGACACGAGGGTGAGCCGGATCCCTGACATCGCCGAAGCAGTAGCGGAAGCTGCCACCCGTGTGGAAACACGCGCCGAGCCGGGTGAAAATGTGGCCGTCATCGTGTTCGGTTCGATTGTACTGGCAGGGCAGGCCACACAGATCATCTCCCAGGCTAACGGCCGCTGACTTCCACGAATGTCGCCATTTCCGTGGTCAGAATCCTTGAAGGATGGCACCATGGATGTGAGACCGATTGGTTCAAGGAGGCACTGGTGAAAAAACTGGTCAACGACGTTCATCAAGTAGTTGAGCAGGCTCTGCAAGGCTTCGGTGGCGTGTACTCCGACCTTGTCACCGTCCATACGAATCCAGCCTATATCATTCGCGCACACGCAAAAGATCAGGGGAAGGTTGCCATCGTCTCCGGTGGTGGGTCGGGCCACGAACCATTGCATGCGGGATACGTTGGGAAAGGCATGCTGGATGCCGCTGTGCCCGGTGCCGTGTTCTCGTCACCGACACCTGACCCGATCGCGCAGGCAGCACTGGCTGTCGAACGCGGGGCGGGCGTGCTGTTCATCGTCAAGAACTACACGGGCGATGTGCTCAACTTTGAAACCGCTGCCGAACTGGTGCAGATGGACGACATCGACGTTGCCACTGTTACCGTCAATGATGATGTCGCAGTGGAGGACTCGCTCTATACAGCCGGACGACGGGGCGTGGCAGGCACGGTTTTAGTGGAGAAAATCGCTGGCGCAGCAGCCGAACGCGGAGACGATCTGCATACTGTCACCCGCATCGCTCAGCACGTGATCGACAACGTCCGATCGATGGGATTGGCACTGGGGCCCTGCACCGTGCCACATGCAGGACGCCCGTCCTTTGAACTGGGTGACAACGAGATTGAACTGGGGATCGGAATCCACGGCGAACCCGGATATCGGCGCGGCCAGATGGAAACTGCGGACACGCTGACTGAAGAGCTCTACGAAAAGGTTCGCTTTGAATTGGCCCTCGAAGCAGACGAATCCGTGATCGCGCTGGTCAACGGCATGGGTGGAACCCCACTCAGTGAGCTGTACATTGTGTACCGTCACGTGGCCGAATTGCTGCAGCGTGACGGAATCAAGCTGGCACGCAGCCTGGTGGGTGACTACGTGACGTCACTGGAAATGCCGGGTGTTTCAGTTACCCTATTACGGGCGGACAACGACATCGTGGAGCTTTTCGATGCTCCCGTATGCACGCCGGCCTGGAAATGACATCAGGAGCATAGATGAGTGAGACGCTAAACGAGCAGTGGATCCGCGAATGGATGATGACTGCTGTGCACACGATCGCAGACAACAGAGAATATCTGATTGACCTGGATCGACACATCGGGGATGGCGACCACGGTGAGAATATGGATCGCGGTTTCAGTGCCGTTCGCGACGCGATGGAGTCCGATGACCATGCGCACGAAGCTGCAGCGGCCCTGCTCAAAACAGTTGCGAAGACCCTGATGTCCACGGTTGGCGGAGCTGCCGGCCCACTGTATGGCACAGCGTTCCTGCGCGCATCACAGGCACTGACAGGACAGGAAATCTCCACCCGGGACGTGGTGGCCATGTTCGACGCAGCATTGGAAGGCATCCAGGCCCGAGGCAAGGCAGAAGAAGGCGAAAAGACGATGGTCGATGCGTGGGCACCGGCCGCTCGCGCCGCTCATGAAGCTGCCAAAGCGGAGCGCCCGATCTGCGAGATTCTCGAGGCCGCCGCGCGCGCTGCCGAAGAAGGCGTTGAAGCCACGATCGACATGCAGGCCACGAAGGGGCGCGCATCATATCTGGGGCCGCGCTCAGCAGGCCACCGCGATCCTGGAGCCGCCTCCTCAGCGATGATTATCCGAGCTGCGGCTAAGGGCGCAAAGTCGGTGGATAACCGATGAGCTCAAAAGTCGCCCTCGTAATCGTGTCCCACAGTGACCTCCTGGCGAGGGGCGTGCGGGAAGTAGCAGAGCAGATGGCACCCGACGTGCACATCGAATGCGCGGGGGGAATGCAGGACGGCTCGCTGGGCACCTCCTACGACAAGGTTGCCTCTGCGATTACCCGCGCACTCGGAGCAATCGAGACCGGCCATGACGGTGCAGGCGTCGTGTGTCTGACCGACATGGGCTCAGCAGATCTGACCGTGGAATCCGTCCAGGAAATGGAAGACTTCGAGGCGTTGGAACACGCGCATGCTCCACTCGTTGAAGGCACCATTGCTGCTGCGATCAGTGCGCAATCAGGCAGTAGTCGCAGTGAGGTGCGCGCCGCAGCTGAACGGGCTGGCGCTCCTGACACGCCGCGTTCTGCCGCCTCCCCGGTGGGACGCGTCGTGATTCACGAAAACGAAGACACCGCTGACCACGTTGTGACGGCAACTGCGCGAGTGGCCGACCCGGTAGGGCTCCATGCGCGTCCGGCTGCATTGTTGGCTCGCTTAGCTGGCTCATTCGATGCAGAAGTATTCGTGAACGGAGCCGATGCAGGGTCAGCGTTGGAAGTGATGGCGCTGGGAGTGCGTCAGGGTGACATTGTGCAGCTGCGTGCCACAGGACCGCAGGCACAGGAAGCAATAGATGCACTGGTCGACAAGCTCGAAGAGTGACTGCATAATAATGTAGGTCTTTTGACCTAGTGGCCGAAAGGCTGCATGAAGTGCACGATCATCTACGAGGGGGAATGCTATGTCGGCACACGAACGTACAGACGGCTCCCATGAACGCACACTGGTGCTGGTCAAGCCTGATGGATACAGGCGAGGGTTGACAGGCGAAGTGCTGCGACGGATTGAATCAAAGGGATACAAGCTGGTTGGTCTGAAAGTTCAGCAAGCCTCTGAAGAATTGCTTCAGGAACATTACCATGAACACCGCCATCGCCATTTCTACCCTGCATTGATCGAATTCATGTCGTCTGGACCGCTCGTGGCTGCCGTTGTCGAAGGGACACGCGTTGTCGACGGAGTGCGCCGACTAATCGGCTCAACCGACCCGACTGACGCCGAGCCAGGAACAATTCGTGGCGACTTGGGCCGCGCGTGGGGACGCGCAACCGCGGAAAATATCGTGCACGGATCAGATTCGCCGCACTCTGCCCAACGCGAGATTGCCCTGTGGTTCCCGGAGCTTGCCGAAGATGCAATGCACGCTTAACTGCCTTTTTACGTATTCTTAAAGACGTGCACCTGAAAAATTTAACGTTACGAGGCTTTAAATCCTTTGCTTCGGCGACAACGCTGCGTCTAGAACCCGGCATCACGTGTGTAGTCGGCCCGAACGGGTCGGGCAAATCGAACGTCGTCGATGCTCTTGCCTGGGTCATGGGCGAACAAGGTGCCAAAACGTTGCGCGGTGGACAGATGGCGGACATCATCTTCGCCGGAACATCCTCGCGAGCACCGTTGGGGCGTGCTCAAGTTGATCTGACCATCGACAACACCGATCGGGCTCTGCCCATCGACTACTCAGAAGTGACGATCTCGCGCACATTGTTCCGCGGTGGGGGATCAGAATATGCCATCAACGGCACCCCAGCGCGCCTGCTCGATGTTCAGGAACTCCTGTCCGACACGGGTATGGGCAGACAGATGCATGTCATCGTGGGTCAGGGACAACTCGATCAGATCCTCTCGTCAACACCTGAGGAGCGTCGAGGTTTCATCGAAGAGGCCGCCGGTGTTCTCAAGCATCGCCGACGTAAGGAACGCGCCCTGCGCAAGCTTGAGCAAATGGATCAGAATCTGGTGAGGGTCCTCGACCTCACGCAGGAAATCCACCGCCAGCTTGGCCCACTGGCACGCCAGGCTGCAACGGCCCGCCGTGCACAATCGATACAGGCTCGTGTTCGTGACGCAAAGGCACGCCTGATTGCAGATGAGATCGTTGACCTGCGCGACCGCCTGAATGCGCACGACGAATCCGACCAGATGCGTACCCAGAAAACTCAGGAATTGCGTGTTCAAGCGCGCGAGCTGACAGAAAGTATTCAACTTTGTGAACAGCGCGAACGCGAAGCCGATCCGCGTTTGACTGAGGCGAATACCGCTTGGCGTGACCTTACTGCGATCGGGGAGTCCTTGCGCGCAACAGTTCTGATGACCCGCGACAAGATTGCCTCCCTCGAACGTCCACTTGATGCGCCCTCCGGTGACGATCCTGACGAACTGGACAGGCGTGCCGATGAGGCCAGTGCCGAGGACGCTGAGCTTCTGCGCACAGTAGAAGAGTGCCGACGGCGCCTGCAGGAGGCTATCAGTGCTCGTGAGGAGGCGGAGCAGCGTGATGAAGAAGCCCACGGGAGGCTGTCCGGCATCACGCGCCAGATAGCGGATCGACGTGAGAAGATCGCACGTCTGACAGGCGACGTCGAATCTGCGCGCTCACGCCTCGTAGCTGCCGAAGCTGAGGAAAATCGAGCAGAAGAACTGGTGCGCGCCGCGCGCAAACGTCAGGAGGAAGCCGAGAAAGCCCTCCAAAAGACGCCTGCTCCCGATGGCGAGGGTAGCGAAGACACTGCTGCGCGCAACCACTCGCAGGCTTCCGTCAAACGCGATGAAGCCCGAAGTCAGGTTGACGCTTTGGTGGCGCGTGAGCGGGAAGCACGCGCCGAGCGAGCCAGGTGGGAGTCGCGCCGTGACACGTTGGCTGAGCAGCTCGCACCCGACGACGCAACTTCGACATTGGCAGGCCGCTCCGGTGTCCTCGGAACGGTCCCTGAAGCCTTGACCATTGAGCCGGGCTGGGAAGATGCCATTGCCGCAGCACTGTTCCCGCTGGCTGATGCCGCGATCGTCGACGGAACGGCGAACGGAATAGATTGCCTGCGTCACGCCCGCGAACACCAACAAGGACAGATGCGCATGATGCGCGCCGGTGACGGCGACGGCAATAACGAGGTGGAACAGCAGCCACGTGGCCCCCTTCCGTCTGGAGCGCGCTGGGCGCTGGACGTCATCACCCACGCGCACTCGGTTTCGCGCAGCGTCACGAAGCTGCTCGAAAGCGTCGTCGTGTGCCGGGATCTCGACGAAGTGCAGGACCTGCTGGAGCATCCCGGCGTTCGAACAGTGGTTACGTCCAACGGTGATGTTGTCACGGGGGAGTCACTGATCGGATCTGGCCACTCAACTTCCTCGGTGTTGAGTGTGCGCGCTCAGTACGAACAGGCCGTTGAGGGAGCGCGCCACGCCCTCGATGACGAACAGAAGGCCTCTGAACAGCTGGTTCACGCAAATGAGGTACTCGATCAGGCGATCCGCGCTGCCAACGAAGCGCTCAAAGCCTTGCGTGCCCAGGACTCGCAGCGCGCAAAGCTCGCTGAAGCATACGCGCGCGCCCAGTCGGCAGCCAAGGCTGCTCAGGCAGAGACACAAAGGTGCGAGGCGACCGCACGTAAAGTCGCCGAGCATGTTCAATGGGCACGCAGCCAGGTGGATACCGCCGACGAGCGGTTGAGCACCTCCAAAGACATGGAACCGGCTCCCGACGCTGAGCCGGCTCAACAGAGAGCAGGCGAAGCCGCGCGCATAGCCCGCGAAGCTCGCGAACATGAGACGGCCACGCGTCTGGAACTTCGCACCAATGAAGAACGGTCGAGACAAAGCGGAGGAAGGGCTCGAGCTCTCAGGCAGGCAGCAGCGCGCAGCCGTGAGGAGCGCAGCCGATACGCCCAACGTGAGGACCAGCGCCGGCGCAAGCTGCTCATTGCCCAACGCGTTGCCGAACAGGCTCAGTACGGCGTGGACGTTGCCGCTCGAATCGTTGAGCACTGGGAACAGCTGCGCGCCGAAGCTGAATCACTGCGTCAGCAGTCAAGCCATGAGCGCATCGAATTGCGCGCCGCGCTCGATGCCGTGAATGCTGAAATTGCCGAGATCACCGGCCTGGCGCACCAGGACGAAATCGCACGTGCACAGACCATGATGCGCCTGGAACAGGCGACCGCCCGGTCGATGGAGGAACTCAGCCTGGAAGCTGACCAGCTCATCGAAGAATTCGGCCCCCATAACCTCGTGCCGGATTTTTCAGGCGAGGGCGACCCGACTGCCTTTTCGCGCCCCGAACAGGAAAAGGCACTGGCGGCTGCTGAACGTGACCTGGCAAAACTTGGCCGCGTGAACCCGCTGGCTCTGGAGGAACACGAAGCACTGTCCAAGCGCCACGAATTCCTGGTTTCCCAGGTCAATGATCTGAAATCGTCGAAAGCCGATTTGCTGCATATCATTGACGACGTCGATCGCCTGGTCGAAGAAGCATTCACCACCGCGTTTAACGACACGCGCGAACAGTTTGCCCACACCTTCGAGGTCCTTTTCCCCAACGGCGAGGGCAACCTGACGCTGACGGATCCAGATTCGATGCTGACAACGGGCATCGAGATCGAAGCCAGGCCGGCGGGCAAGAAGGTCAAGCGCCTGTCACTGCTGTCCGGCGGAGAACGCTCCCTGGCAGCTCTGGCATTCCTCATCGCCATCTTCAAGGCGCGTCCCTCACCGTTCTATGTCATGGACGAGGTTGAGGCCGCCCTCGACGATGTGAACCTGACGCGATTGCTCAAAATCTTCCGGGAGCTGCAGGAAGAAAGCCAGCTGATTGTTATCACCCACCAGAAACGCACGATGGAAATCGCTGATGCGCTCTACGGCGTGACGATGCGTGACGGGGTCACAACCGTCGTCTCGCAGCGCCTGGCAGATGCTTAGGAGATCACAGATAACAAATTGAGCATGTGCGGCGTTTACTGTGGCTCTCGCTGGCGTCACACATGACAATGAAGACATGTTTGGTTCTGTTGTGGTCATCATGCTGACAACGTTGGTTGTTGTGGCTCTGGCAGGAGGCGTCCTGGCAAGCTTGGCCTTGTCACGCCGAGGCGCCCAATCATGGCAGTCTCTTTGGAAAGACCAGTCGAAACGCTGGGCTGACCCGGCGCGAACAGATGAGGACGCGGATATCGATCCTCAGCTTGTCAGCCTGGACACGATGCTCCGGAGCAATGGGCGAGACGGCTCGGCGTATGTCGATGCGACCGACCTGCCTGGATATGAACGCCTCGAGGATGCAGCAGTACGTGTCGAAGAGGCGGCCACACGCATGGAGGCTGCATCGCGGCGCGGACGCGTGCGTAAAATGCAACTCACGCATTAAATAGGCCATGATAGGACTATGAACACTTTCACCGATTTTGTGACAAGCCCGATCGGTCTGGTATGCCTGTTGGTTCTCGTTGCCCTTGTGGGCGTGGGAATCTGGTGGGGCGTACGAGGACGACAGTCCAGCCCCGAACTTGAAGAACGCCGCACACCCACTATTGAGAGCGGTCAGACCACTGCGGCTCCTGACGTTGAGACGCAACCGCGTACCGAAACTCCTGAATCCGTTCCCTCCCGCATGCAGCGTCTGCGCGGACGCCTCGCGCAGTCTGGCGCTATCGGACATGCGCTCCTTTCAGTTCTCTCGCGCGCGCAGCTCAACGCGGCAGACTGGGAAGAGATCGAAGATTCACTTCTGATGGCCGACCTGGGATTGCCGGCCACCGAAGAGCTCATGGAGCGGCTGCGCACCCGCGTCAAGGTTGAAGGACATTCAGATGCCGAGTCAGCCCGCACGATTGTACGCGACGAGCTTCTGGCACTGGTCGACCCGACTATGGATCGTTCCCTGCATTGCGAGCCGCACATTGATGAAAACGGCACCAAGGTCAGTGCGTCGGTGCTGGTGATCGGCGTCAATGGAACAGGTAAGACGACGACGATTGGCAAACTGGCCCGGTTGCTTGTTGCACAGGACAAGACTGTCCTGCTCGGTGCTGCTGATACATTCCGCGCCGCAGCGGCTGACCAGCTGGAGACGTGGGGCAACCGCGTGGGGGTTGACGTGGTCCGATCCGACCGTGAAGGCGCCGATCCCGCATCCGTCGCTTTTGATGCCGTACACCGCGGTGTCGACGACGGCGTTGACGTCGTGATTGTGGACACGGCGGGCCGACTGCAGAACAAGTCAGGTCTGATGGATGAGCTCGGGAAAGTCAAGCGCGTCATGGAACGTGTCAGTCCCGTTGACGAGGTCCTCCTGGTCCTCGATGCGACGACCGGCCAAAACGGTATGCGCCAGGCGGAAATTTTCGCAGAAGTGGCTGGAGTGACAGGAATCGTCCTGACGAAGCTGGATGGCACCGCAAAGGGCGGAATCGTGGTGTCGGTCCAAAGGGAACTCGGAGTTCCTGTCAAGCTGGTGGGGCTGGGAGAGGGCGTCGACGATCTGGCGCCATTCGATGCCGAGTCATTCATTCAGGCAATTGTGGGACAGCCTGCCACGTAAGCACACGGCGCCGTGGGTGCGCTAGTGTAAGACCATTGCGTCCACATCGGAGAAGGAAGGGATCCAGTGTTCTCCAACCTGTCAGATCGTCTCACTGAGTCGTTCAAACAACTTCGCGGGCACGGTATTCTCAGCGAATCTGACGTTGATGAAACAGTCAGTCAGATCCGACGCGCCCTGATTGACGCTGACGTTGCCCTTCCTGTCGTCCGCGAATTTACCGCCGCAGTGCGTGAACGCGCTTACGGAGCGACCCGCTCACAGGGTCTGAACCCCAGTCAGCAGGTTGTGCGTATCGTGCGCGACCAGCTGGTCGAAACCCTCGGCGGCGAAACGCGTGAACTCCACTTCGCTGACCGGGGGCCGACCGTGTTCATGCTGGCCGGCCTTCAGGGTGCCGGTAAGACAACCCTTGCCGGCAAACTCGGCAAGTGGCTGACGGAAGAAGGCAAGAAGGTCATGCTGATTGCATCGGACCTTCAGCGCCCAAATGCCGTCCAGCAGCTGCAAGTTCTGGGCGAGCGTGCCGGAGTCAAGGTGTGGGCACCGGAGCCGGGGAACGGAGTCGGTGATCCTGTCTACGTGGCGCGAACCGGCGTCAACTACGCCATCAACAATGGTTTCGACGTGGCAATCGTCGATACCGCTGGGCGCCTCGGTGTTGACCGGGAAATGATGGATCAGGCAATCGCGATTCGTGACGCCGTCAATCCGCACGAAATCATGTTCGTCCTAGACGCAATGGTTGGCCAGGATGCCGTGCAGACATCGACCGCGTTCAGGGATGGCGTCGGCTTTACCGGTGTCGTCTTGTCGAAACTTGACGGCGATGCCCGAGGCGGCGCTGCGCTGTCCGTACGCGGCGTGACCGGTGCGCCGATCCTCTTTGCCTCAACGGGCGAAGGCCTTGACGATTTTGAACGATTCCACGCAGACCGCATGGCCGGCCGAATTCTTGATATGGGTGACGTTCTGACCCTGATCGAGCAGGCCGAAAAGAAGATGGATCAGGAGGAAGCCGAGAAGGTCGCTGAGAAGGCCATGAGTGGCCAGCTCACCCTCGAAGACTTTCTCAACCAGCTCCAGCAGGTCCGCAAACTCGGATCCATGCGCAAGGTTCTCGGAATGATTCCGGGAATGGCGCAGATGAAGGACCAGCTCGCCAACTTCGATGAGTCAGAAGTCAACCGTGTCGAAGCAATCGTCCGTTCCATGACGCCCGCCGAACGCAACGACGTCAAGATTCTCAACGGATCGCGCCGTGCCCGTATTGCCCGCGGTTCAGGTACCACGGTGACGGAAGTCAACGCACTGGTCAAGCGCTTCGAAGCAGCCCGCGAGATGATGGGTCAAATGGGCGCTGCCGGCGGCTTCCCCGGAATGGGGAATATGCCGGGACATGGTGGCCGCGCCAAACAGCGTGAAGATGCACGCCGTGCCAAGGCTCAGCGTGCGCGCGTGAAGAAGAAGGCGCGTTCAGGAAACCCAGCCAAGCGTCGCCAGCAGGAACTCGAAGCAATGCTTCCAGCCAGTGAACGCAGGAACAATGCGTCCTCGTCGGGTAGCGCATTCGGCATTGGTCAGGGCCAGGGCGCTGCCCAACGCCCCTCTATGGACCAACTGCCCGAGGATATTCAGCGCATGCTCAACGGATTCTGACGGATATCATGCGCCTGACAGGAACAGCTCTGTGGCGTCCCTCCTCAGACGGGTCGCAGCCCGCCGCATGGACGCAAGGCTCCTGGTCGATTTGTGACGGCAGAATCTCCACGGCCGCACAGCCTCGGGCCGCGGATGAAGAGGAACTGACCGGGTGGATCATTCCCGGCCTCGTTGACGTGCATTGTCACATTGGCCTGGGTCCTCACGGTCCTGTCGATCAGGAAACACAGATTCGGCAGGCTCAAGCAGACCGTGACAGCGGAGTTCTGCTCATGCGTGACTGCGGCAGTCCTGTCGATACGTCGCATATTCAACACGATCCCACATTGCCGCACTTGATCCGCTGCGGCACACACCTGTCACGCCCTAAACGCTACATTCGTGGCATTTCGCGCGAACTGGCCACGCCCTCGCAACTGCCTGAAGCGGTCGCACAGGAAGCGGCCCGCTCGGATGGATGGGTCAAAATCGTGGGGGACTGGATCGACCGCAGTGAAGGATCAGAATCGGATCTGCGCCCCCTGTGGCCAGGTGAGGTCCTGCGTGACGCAGTTGCCGCCGCGCACGAATCTGGCGCGCGCCTGACCGTTCACACGTTTTCTCACGCAGCAATCGACGATCTGCTGGCAGCCGGCGTCGACGGAATCGAACACGGTTCCGGTATGGACGATGATCAGCTCAGTGAGGCCAGACGGCAAGGTGTTGTCATCACACCCACGCTCTGCCAAATCGAACTCTTCGAATCCTTCGCGCAGGCTGCCGACGGCAAGTTCGCGCGCTACGCGCAGACCATGCGCACGCTTTACGAGGGACGACACGACCATTATGAGCGCCTCTTCGATTCAGGAGTCCACCTGCTTCCCGGAACAGATGCCGGCGGCTACCAGGATCACGGATCCCTTCCAGCAGAACTTGCCCGATGGCACGCGGCAGGCTTGCCGCCAGCCAAGATTCTCGACATCGCGACCTGGCAGGCTCGCGACGCCCTCGGCTATCCCAGTCTGTATGATGGCGCGCCAGCTGACTGCGTGGTCTACGAGGCCGATCCTCGTGCAGACATTACCGAACTGTCACGACCGGTCGCCGTCATCTTGGGCGGGACGCGCGTCGCCTGAGCGCCGGCTGTCAGCCTGGTGAAGAAGCTCCTGGAGGACGGGGGCCTCCATCGAGCCGACCCACGCTGCCACGCCTGGACGCACTCCGTCGGGAAGATCAGTGCCCATCGGGGCATTCACGACGTTCCCGCCTGCCACCTTGACCATGTGGATACCGGCTGCCACATCCCACGGCTTCATCGTCCCGGCCAGCATTGCACCAGCCCTTCCAGACGCGACCATCGCCAGGTCGAGGGCTGCGGCACCTGGCCGACGAACAGCCTGATATGTTGACGCCAGGCGAGTGTATTCTTCAGCTGAACCGGCAGGATCGTTAATGAATGAATGCAGTGACGGGTGATATGACAGCACGACCGCGTCTCGCTCGCTCGTGGGACCCTGGGCGTGAATGTCGATGTCTTCCCCGTCAGTGCGCAGCCACGCATGAGTGAGATCAGCGAGGAACAGGTGATCCATGATCGGAGCATTAATTGCTCCAGCAACGACTGCGCCGTCCAGCTCAGCAGCGATTGACGTGTTGAAATAAGGCATTCCGGCTGCGAAATTCGCCGTCCCGTCGATGGGGTCGACGATCCACCTGACGCGCTCAGCCAGCGACATACAGCGGCGCCTGGCACCCTGAACCAGGGGGGATGTGGGAAATTCGAAGTCCTCGGTGAACTCCTCGGTCGGCCCGTCGAATTTTCGGGGCAGGGTGCGTTCACCAGTTTCCTCACCCAGTACGCGTGAGCCCGGAACAAAATAGCCCAGGAGAACATGCAGCGCAGATTCCACGCGTTTGTCATGTACGGTGACCGGATCGTGGTGGTCAGCTTTGAAGTCAACGGATTCAACGTGGCTGACAGCGCGCCGCAGATAGCTGGCCACGGCGCGCGCTGCAGCCCCCGCCAGGATCGCCAGGTCGTGAGCAATGCGCTCATCATCATTCGTGACGTCACCATGTGTGCTCATAAGGCTATTGTGGTGTTTCGCCCACTGAATTTCCACTTCTCGTGAGCCCTCGTCGTGATCGATCACACGCCAGGAAACAGAGGATGAGAGGAACAAGATCTGGGAATTGAGACCGATGCGTGGCACAATGGAGTGCTGTACCCGGTCGAGGGTTGGTCCCTCTCACCACTCGAGACTGTGTCCAGGATCTATCGTGACATCGTGTTTCCCACCGATACCATGTGCGATCCAACCCGAGTTAGAAACAGGAGTGACCACACAAGTGGCAGTTCGTATTCGTTTGAAGCGCATTGGTAGGATCCATGCGCCCTTCTACCGCGTCGTTGTCGTTGACCAGCGTAAGAAGCGCGATGGTCAGGTCATTGAAGAGGTCGGCATCTATGATCCGACCCGCGACCCCTCTATCATTAAGATCGACTCCGAGCGCGCGCAGTACTGGCTTTCAGTGGGTGCGCAGCCCTCGAACACGGTGCGTAACCTGCTCGTGCTGACCGGTGACATTGCCAAGTTCAACGGCAAGAAGGACGCCGTCTCGCGCGTCAAGGTCGCTGAAACCGATCAGTCAGCAGAAGCCGAAAAGGCCATTAAGGCCGCTGAGGAAGATGCTGAAAAGCGTAAGGCCAAGGTTGCAGCTGAAAAGGAAAAGGCCGAGGCTGAAGCCAAGGCTCAGGCTGAGGCTGAAGCAGCCGAGGCAGCCGAAGCTGAAACCGACGCCCCAGCCGAAGAATCCGCAGAAGAACCGGCTGCCGAGGCAGCCGAGGCTCCAGCTGAGGAAAAGGACGCTGAGTAATGCTGGCCGATGCCTTGGAACACCTTGTCAGCGGAATTGTTGACAATCCTGACGATGTGCGTGTCACGCGGCGGTCGATCCGGCGCGGGCAGCTGCTGGAAGTTCGGGTTAACCCGGATGATCTGGGTCGCGTGATCGGCCGGTCGGGTCGCACCGCACGCGCACTGCGCGCCGTGATGAACGGCCTGTCGACTCGCGGCTCCGTCAGGGTTGACGTGATTGATACTGACCAGGAGTAACAGCGTTAAGGCTGTATATGGCATAGGTGTGGGGTCCGCTCATCATGAGCCGGACCCCACAACACCGTGAGGAGCAAAGATGCAGCTCAGAGCGGCAGTGGTGGGGACGGCCCACGGCCTGAAGGGCGAAGTGTACGTGACAGTCACGACGGACCGGCCCCAGGCGCTGGCTCCCGGCACCACTGTGCACACCTCTCACAGCGAATACAGCACTTTGACGATGCGATCTTTGCGTGCACACAAAGACCGCGTCCTGGCGGGCTTCGAAGAAATTTCCACCCGCGAACAGGCTGAGGACCTGCGCGGCACGGAATTAATGGTGGATGCCCTCGATGAGGATGACGCGTGGTATCCCCACCAGCTCACCGGACTGGAAGCCGTCACTTTGCTGGGCGAACACCTGGGAACAGTCACCGGTATGCAGCCCGGAGCTGCGCAGGATCTTATCATTGTCGATGCCGATGGCCGGGAAGTACTGGTGCCATTTGTCAGCGCCCTGGTACCGGAAGTCAACGTGGACGAGGGAACCATGACGATTGATCCGATCCCGGGTCTGTTCGACGATAACTACGACATGGACGGAGAATAGCGGCGTGCGAATTGATCTGCTCACCATCTTCCCGCACTACTTTGACGTCCTGGACCTGTCCCTTCTGGGCAAGGCCCAGGACGCGGATCTACTCGACATTCACACCCATGATCTGCGTCAATGGACAACGGATCGTCATCGCACTGTCGATGACGCGCCGTACGGCGGGGGAGCAGGAATGGTGATGCGGCCCGACGTGTGGGGCCGCGGCATCGACCAGGTTCTGAGCGTCGACCTGGATGATTCCCACTCTGACTCCGCCCGAAGAGTCCTCGCGATTCCGACCCCGTCCGGCACGCCGCTGGATCAGCGCCGTGTGGAAAAACTAGCCGAAGTCGACCAGATCATCCTTGCCTGCGGACGATATGAAGGTATCGATCAACGCGTTGCCGACTTCTACCGCGAGCAGGAAGTGGAAGTCCTCGAATACTCCATCGGCGACTACATCCTCAATGGCGGCGAGGCCGCAGCACTCGTCCTTGTCGAATCCGTGTCACGACTGCTCGAGGGTGTCCTCGGCAATCCTGAATCTCTTGACGAAGAATCCTATGGGCCCGATGGCCTGATCGAATATCCCGTGTATACCAGGCCCAGATCGTGGCGCGGCATTGACGTGCCCGACGTGCTCACCAGCGGCAACCACGCCGACATTGACCGGTGGCGCCGTGATCGATCACTGGTCAGAACTGCTCACCGTCGGCCCGACCTCATTGATCGGCTCGATGCACAATGCCTGTCAACCCGCGACAAGGAAGTGCTGGCCGGTGCCGGCACGATCATCACCCCCAAGCGACGCGATGTCATGATACGGCTGGCGCGTGAAGGGGAAGCAGAGGCGCTTTCTGAGCTTGCAGCCAACACGTTCCCACTGGCATGTCCGGATTACGTCAGTCAGGACGATATTGCAGCCTTCATTGAGGAAAGCCTGTCTCCCAGCGAATTTGAACGCATGCTCGCGTCCCCGTCCGTCTACCGGATCCTGGTCGCGCAGTTGCGCGGTGCTTCATCGGAGCTGATCGGCTACACCCTGACTATTCTGTCCGGGCCCGACGGAATGCCTACCCAGATGGTGCGGCCTGGGAAGCTTGAGCTAGGGGCGGCATATCTGTCCAAATGCTACGTGAGAGAATTCTGGCAGGGGTCAGGTGTGGCCGGAGCGATGATCGAGCGTGCGGTCGCAGATGTGGAAGCTCAGGGGCGCAACTCACAGATTGCCCTGGGAACCTCGATCGCCAATAAACGCGCGCAGACGTTCTACAAGCGTCATGGTTTCTCAGTGGCCGGCAGGCGCACGTTCATGGTGGGGGAGAAAGCCAATATCGATGACGTATTCGTGCGTAACATCACGCCGCGATCACGCCACGAATAGCTCACAGGACTTGGGAAGCACCCGATTCTTGTGGCACACTAGAACGTCAGATCAGCTGGGCGTAGCCTGCCGCGGGGGGAGCGCCAGAAAGCACGATCTGCTCAAGAATTGCGGACCAAGATCCGCCGTATAAACGGGACTGACCTGCGGCAGAAACGTTGAGGAGTAAAAATGCAGAAACTGGATGCTGTTGATGCACCGTCATTGCGCGATAACATTCCGGTTTT
The DNA here is from genome assembly GCF_900106055.1 of Schaalia radingae. Classification (NCBI taxonomy): domain Bacteria; kingdom Bacillati; phylum Actinomycetota; class Actinomycetes; order Actinomycetales; family Actinomycetaceae; genus Schaalia; species Schaalia radingae. The sequence continues at coordinate 1,268,907 of NZ_LT629792.1, forward strand.
CCGTGCTGGAGACTCGGTGAAGGTTCACGTACGAGTCGTTGAAGGTAACCGTAGCCGTATTCAGGTCTTCCAGGGGATCGTTATTGCACGCCGTGGTCACGGCGTGTCCGAGACGTTCACCGTCCGAAAGATCTCATTCGGTGTCGGCGTTGAGCGTACCTTCCCGATCCACACGCCTACCATTGACCACATTGAGGTCACTTCCCGCGGTAATGTGCGCCGCGCGAAGCTGTACTACCTGCGTGATCGTCATGGCAAGGCGGCGCGTGTGCGCGAGCACCGCGAGTTCACTGAGTGAACGAGACTCACGAGCGCCCGGTACCTCCACGGTACCGGGCCTCAGTTTCAGAGGAAGTCGACGCGTGAACTACCAACCGATCCAGCACAGGAAGCGCTACCACGACTCCGACCAGGATGACTCTTTGCAGAAGAAGCCAAGCGGTTTCTCATGGTTGAAAGAGTGCGCCATCATCGTGGTGGGCGCACTCGTCCTGTCCACCGTCATTCGCGCTTTTATTTTCCAGATGTTCTGGATTCCCTCGCCCTCGATGCGTTCCACGCTCGTCGAAAATGACCGCATCGTCGTCTCACGAATTTCGACCTTCCGAGGCGATATCGAGCGCGGTGACGTGATCGTGTTCAACGATGCAAAGGGATGGCTTCCTCGCGCAGAATCAGAAGGTGCAGGGAGAATCCTGCGTTCGGTGGGAGAATTTATCGGCATCCTCCCAGCCAACGGCGAACAGACGCTGGTCAAGCGCGTCATCGGAGTAGGCGGAGACCGTGTCCAATGCTGCACCGCGAACGGCGCACTCACCGTCAATGGCCAGGAGATCACCGAACCGTACATTCCTGCAGGCGAACCAGCATCGCGTATGGAATTCGACGTCACCGTCCCCGAAGGATCAGTGTGGGTGATGGGGGACAATCGCCCGAATTCCGCTGACTCACGTTTCCATATGGACCCGCTCGAGAATGCATTCATTGACACTGACGAGATCGTCGGCCGCGCAACGATGGTGCTGTGGCCCCTCGGTCACTGGAGCTGGCTAGGCGATCGTGATGTTTTCTCAGCCGTGAAAGATTCGTGATGCGTCAGCTTCGCCGCATTGCCACACGTGACGTCGAGTGCGAATTGCTGCAGTCATATCCCACCGTTTTAGGTGTGGACGAAGTGGGACGCGGCGCAATTGCTGGTCCCGTTGCCGTGGGAGTCGCCCTCGTGACTGAAAAATCGGGACCTGCTCCTGTTGGACTTGCAGACTCAAAGATGCTCTCTGCACGCGCTCGAGAAGAGCTCGTTGACCCTATTCACCAGTGGGTCGCCGCCTCGGCAGTCGGCATGGCCAGCCCCGCAGAAATTGACGAGGGTGGCATCATCGGCGCTCTAAGATTGGCAGCATCGCGGGCGATTGAAGCGGTGAGAGGGGATGGTGCCACTATCGGGGTGACTTTACTTGATGGTGTTCATAACTGGCTCGCTGCAGATCTTCTGGGTGTTTCTCCCGTCGGCACTGACGTTTCCATCATGACGCGCGTGCATGGAGATGCAGAATGTGCAGTCATTGCCGCTGCGTCCGTTCTGGCGAAGGTGGAGCGAGACAGATTGATGTGCTCGCTGGAGGATCCAGGATACGACTGGATTCACAATAAAGGGTACGCGTCGCGCACCCATATTGACGCCCTGAGCCGCATGGGTGCGTGTGACCAGCATCGGCGTTCGTGGAAACTTCCCGGCGTGGAGCCCAGCACGAATTTGACGAACAGGGCATGATGATACCGTGAGCGCAGATGATCTGGAAGGCTACGAGAATAGCCTCGAACTTGACCTGTTTCGTGAATACCGCGACGTGATCGGTCTGTTTTCGTACGTGGTGGAAACCGAGCGACGCTTCTATCTGTGCAACAAGGTTGATGTGCAGGCCCGACCGATGGGCGGCGACGTTTTCTTCGAGCTGACGTTGACTGATGCATGGGTGTGGGACATTTACCGCTCTTCTCGCTTCGTGAAGTCAGTGCGGGTCATTACGTATAAGGATGTCAACGTCGAAGAGCTGTCGAAGCCTGAGCTTGACATCCCATAGGCCCTGTAACCTGTTCAAATAGCTCTATCCACAGGATACTTCCCGGAAGAGATCCTTCCACAGATGCCGTGTGTACAGGCATCGCATCCACAGATACTGAAGCCGCGATAGCCACTGACTCGACCTCGTTGGCACGGTTGCACTATGACAGCAACCGACGAACGCATCGACTGGCGAGGCACACTGGGCCGCGCCGGAGAAGACTGCGCTTCCCGCGTCGTACAGGAGTGTGGATACGAGGTCCTCGCACGTAACTGGAGAAACGGGACTCGCGGCGAGATTGACCTCATTGCGCGTAGCAGCACAAGGATGACCACCTTTATTGAGGTGAAAACGCGTATTGGTGACAGGTTCGGCAGTGGCCTCGAAGCCGTGACACACGTTAAGTTCACGCGCATCGCGCAGGCAGCGGCCGCATGGTGCGCGGCCAACCGGCCGGAAGCGCCGATCAGATTTGATGTGGTCTCAATCGAGGTCAGCCCCAGCCAGGCAGCATGCTTGAGTCGCGCACTTGAGAGCGCCCACGGCGCTCAATGGCTGCGTCGCAATGCGGATATCACCTGGTGTCAGGGCATTCAGCTATGAGCGGGCAGACGGCCTCGATCCGCACGATTGCGTTGATCGGCATGGATGGTCACATAGTCAATGTGGAGACATCTGTCGCGAACGGTGTGGTCTCATTTACTCTGGTCGGTTTACCGGACGCGTCTTTGCGTGAATCCAAGGACCGTGTGCGCTCCGCACTCAGTGCCTGCGGGCTGGGCCTTCCCAACCAGCGCGTCACCGTCAACCTGTCACCGGCCGGCCTACCCAAGTCAGGATCAGGGTTTGATTTGGCGATCGCACTGTCTGTTCTGCTGGCCAGTGGACAGATCCCGCCCGACGCTGTGGTGGACACGCTTTTCTTGGGCGAACTGGGGCTGGATGGGTCGCTGCGGCCTCCGCCTGGCCTTCTCGCAGCTGTCATAGGTGCTGCACGAGGCGGTACCACGGATATCGTGGTCCCAGCAGCAAGTGTCGCTCAGGCGGCGCTGGTGCCGGGTGTATCCGTCCACGGCTACGAGCATCTGGCGGATTTAGTCGAATCTGTTGGCGGCATTGCCCAGCGCAGCGGAAGCGTAGGCTTCTCCCATCCTTCCGAGGGCGAGTGCGATCACTACAGTTCCAGCGCGCAGTGTCCGTCCTTACTTGATTTGAGCGATGTACGAGGCCAGTCTTATGCCCGGACAGGCCTTGAGATCGCCGCAGCAGGGGGACACCACATCATGCTGATAGGGGAGCCAGGAGCCGGAAAGACCATGCTTGCGCGCGCGTTGCCGACCATCCTGCCACCTTTGGATACTGACACATCACTCACGACGACCGCGCTGCATTGTCTGGCGCAGGCGTGGAGCGCAGAGCACGGACTGATCACTCAGCCTCCGATCGAAGCTCCACACCACTCGGCATCGATGCCGGCCCTCGTGGGTGGGGGACAATCAGTGGGGCGACCAGGCGCCATCTCCCTTGCACATGGGGGAGTGCTGTTTCTTGATGAAGCTGCTGAGTTTGCCCCCTCAGTGATGGATGCCTTACGTGAACCGTTGGAAAACGGTGTGATGACGATTCACCGCTCGCGCGCCACCGTCACGTTCCCGGCATCTTTTCAGCTCGTCTTGGCGACCAACCCGTGCCCCTGTGGTAACCGGAACTCCAAGCATGCTCGATGCACATGTACCTCCATGCAGCAGCGCCGCTACTTGTCGCGCCTGTCTGGACCGCTTCTTGATCGTGTCGACATTCAATTGAATGTGTCCAGACCTACCGCGGGAGACTTCGCGATGGATACGGGGGAGACTTCGGCATGCGTTCGCGAGCGTGTGGAGGAGGCCCGCCAGCGACAACGCCGCCGCTTCGAGGGGACACCCTGGAGACTCAACCGAGAAGTTCCTGGCTCCGTCCTGCGGCGGGATTTCATGCCCGACGAGGCAATCGCATGCGCAATGTCGCGCGCAGTGGATTGCGGCTCACTGTCAATGCGCGGCGCGGACAAAGTCCTGCGAGTGGCATGGACGATCGCTGATCTGGCAGGTCACAACCATCCCACCATGAATGACTTCACGATGGCGTATTCACTTCGAACAGGAGAAGATTATGACGATCCCCCTACTGCCCGATGAGCATCATATTGCTGCCTGGTGGTCCAGTGTGATCGAACCGGTTGACGTGTACGCCCATGCGCTTCGCCTCGCTCTGGGCGATGATGAGGCGATCGCCTGGGTGTGTGCAGACACGCCGGGCAGCTTGCCACTTGCACTTGAGCGAACTGCGCAGGGAATTCCTCGGGATTGGGAGACTGTCTGGAAGCGTTGGCATCCACGAGCCGTGGTCGCCGACCCGGCCGGGGACCTTGAATGGATTGAACGCGTCGGTGGTCAGCTGCTGATTCCGAGCGATAGCAAATGGCCTGAGGCTTTGAACGACTTGGAACACGAGCGGCCGGTGTGCCTATGGGTGCGAGGCCACCTGCTCGATCGCCCTACCGTCGCCATTGTCGGATCACGAGCCTGCACCCGGGTTGGTGAGAAGACTGCTGCCGACATGGGATACGAGCTGGCGTCCAAAGGTATGTGCGTGGTGTCCGGAGGCGCGTTCGGCATTGACATCGCAGCACATAGGGGAGCACTCGCCTCGCCTCCGGGCCCCACTATTGCCGTGATGGCTGGCGGACTCGAACGGCCGTATCCCGTAGCACACCGTCAACATTTTGACGAGATAGTCAGCCATGAGGCGGGTGCGCTGATGAGTGAGGTACCGCCACGGTGGCGCCCTGCACGCTGGCGTTTTCTCACGCGTAACCGCGTTATCGCGGCGTTGGCACAAGCGACCATCGTCGTTGAAGCCGATCAACGATCCGGAGCGCTGGCAACAGCGCGGCGCGCCATGGAGCTGAGACGGCACGTCGGAGCTGTTCCAGGCCCTGTTACATCAGCAATGTCACGAGGCTGCCATCGGTTGATTCGTGAGGGCGGCACGCTGATCCGCGACAGCGCAGATGTTATTGAGATGGTCAGCACCCTTGACCTGAACATCGGAAACACAGAACCGCTCTTCGACCAGCCTCAATCACCCGACCACGGCATCGACGCCCTGCCTTGCCACCAGCGCAGAGTGTGGGAAGCGCTGCCCAGGCGCGCCGCTTCCAGCGTGGATGCCATAACCGTCACGGCAGGGATGAGCATAGAGGATGTGATGAGCGCATTGGGCGCTCTCGAGCTTGCAGGGCTCGCAGCGCACACACACGGTCGGTGGAAGCGCACCGCGTAAAATAGGCGCGTGAGTGATGCTAGGACACAACCGGTACGGGAGCTCATCGACGTGTGGATTGATGAGCTCGCGCACTCGCGTGGCCTGTCAGCCAACACTGCGCGCGCCTATCGAACTGACCTGAATGAGTTTGCAGATTTTCTGGACCAGCGCATCGCAAACGGCACCACACTGGATCAGGCAGTGACCACCAGCTCGATTCGTCAGTGGCTCGCCCACATGGCCAATGATGGGATGAGTCGGGCGACCCTGGCTCGGCGCATCGCCTCCATCCGCGGATTCACCAGCTGGGCGCACCATCACGGGCATCTGAGCGCAGACCCCGCCCTCCTCGTCACCGCACCTTCGCGTGACCAGCGCCTACCACATGTCCTCGACATTCAGGCGGCGCGCGCACTCATGGACTATGCACGTCAGGAAGCGCGCGACGGCGATCCGGTCCATATCCGTGACTGGGCAATGGTGGAAACGCTCTATTCAACCGGCATACGCGTCTCCGAGCTATGCGGTTTGGATCTGGGGTCCTTCGCATTCGACCGGCAATGCCTGAGAGTGCTCGGCAAGGGCGACAAGGAACGCGTTGTTCCCCTGGGCGATCCGGCAGCTCAGGCACTGCATATGTGGTTGGATCGTGGTCGCGTCGCCCTCGTCGATGCGCGCGTGACAACGAACGCCGCATTTTTGGGTGAGCACGGCAAACGTATCGACCCGCGTGTTGTTCGAGCTCGCCTGCATCGACTGGCAGCCAGGGCAGGTGTGCGGGACGTTGCGCCGCACGCGTTGCGCCACAGCGCCGCCACGCATCTTCTTGAAGGCGGCGCCGACCTGCGCGTTGTTCAGGAGATCCTGGGGCACTCATCATTGCAGACCACGCAGCGCTACACGCATGTCGATGCTGCGCGTCTGTCGGCGATCTACCGTCAGGCACATCCGCGTGCGTGACCCCTAGCGTCACTCCCACGGCTTCAAGACAATCGGTCCAACGAGGAATCTGAGCGGGTCATGGTAGGTCCGGGGGCCAGACTTCACGCCCCAATGCAAAGCGCCGGGGGAGTGGCCACTGGCAACATGGCCGATCACATCACCCTTGCGAACCTCATCGCCGGGCGTGACCGTGGCTTCAACCGGCTCGAACGTTGAACGCACCGATCCGTGCGACACAGAGACCACCGGCCGATCGACAATGACGCCTGCCACCACAACTGTGCCGTCCGCTGGCGCGTAAACCGGTGAGCCGACCAGCACATCCAGATCGACCCCTCGATGCCCCGGCAGCCAATTGTGCTCAAGGTCGTCGAAAGCGCGTGCGACCGGCACAGGATCTCCACTGGGCCATAACCACGGCTCGCGCGCATCGCGCAGTGGCTGCGCTGCACCCGCCCACGCGGCGACCGATACGGATAGCGCCCCTGCGAGCATGCATAGCACCCGACCCGCGCTTTGACCTCTTACTCTCATGCCGACACTGTCACCTACCTGTGCTTTGTACGCAATCGCTTGCCGCGCTCCTGTGGACACGTCGACGCGACGCATCTACCTGTGGACACGTTCTGAAACGGACGTTTAGGGACGGGCTTCACAGTTCCGGAAGGCGGAGATGCCCACCACGTGGACTACAATGTGGGGAGCGTCCGCATCAGCGGGCGACTTCGCGTGTCATTTCCGCACTCGAGTTTTCACACGAAAATTGACGAGGGCGGGGCACGGATGCCACGGTCCCTACGGGGCGGCATCCGGTCATGGCACCAGGATCGGCATAATGCCGATAACAACCGAGAACCGGTACGCATCTGCGTGCCCCGACCTGCGCATTGCGCAGAAAGGACGATCATGGCAGTCGTCACCATGCGCCAGCTGTTGGAATCTGGCGTTCACTTTGGCCATCAGACCCGTCGCTGGAACCCGAAGATGAAGCGCTTCATCCTCACGGAACGCAACGGCATCTACATCATTGACCTTCAGCAAACAATCGCTGACATCGACATTGCATACGACTTCGTGAAGGAAACCGTTGCTCATGGAGGCAACATTTTGTTCGTCGGCACGAAGAAGCAGGGCCAGGAAGCCATTGCAGAGCAGGCCTCACGTGTTGGCATGCCGTATGTCAACCACCGTTGGCTCGGCGGTATGCTGACCAACTTCTCCACCGTTTCCAAGCGACTGCAGCGTCTGAAGGAACTCGAGCAAATCGATTTCGAAGATGTCGCATCCTCCGGACACACCAAGCGCGAGCTGCTCATGATGAACCGCGAAAAGGACAAGCTTGCCCGTACCCTTGGTGGTATCCGCGACATGTCCTCCCTGCCGTCAGCGCTGTGGATCGTTGATCCCACGAAGGAGCACCTAGCGGTGGCAGAGGCTCAGAAGCTCAACATCCCGATCGTTGCCATCCTCGACACCAACGCTGATCCTGACGAGGTCGACTACCGCATCCCCGGTAACGATGATGCGATCCGCGCCGTGTCCCTGCTGACCCGCGTAATTGCTGATGCAGCAGCCGAAGGCCTCCTCGCACGCAACTCGCGCCGCCAGAAGGATGCTGAAGCTGACGACAGCACCGAAGGCGAACAGTCCGAACCACTGGCAGAATGGGAACGCGAGCTGCTTGAGGGCAACAAGGCTGCTGAAGAAGCAACCAAGGACAAGGCTGAAGAAAAGGCCGAAGAAAAGGCTGAAAAAGCCGCACCCGCGTCAGAAGAAGCATCCGAGAAAGAAACCTCAGCTGACGCTCAGTGAGAGCTTCAGCAAACCACTACACTTTTTGCGAAAGGACTGACAGCAATGGCGAATTTCACCGCTGCTGACGTCAAGGCTCTGCGTGAACAGACCGGCGCAGGCATGATGGACGTCAAGAAGGCACTGACCGAAGCTGACGGCGACCAGGCCAAAGCTCTTGAAATCATCCGACTCAAGGGCCTCAAGTCCCTGTCCAAGCGCGAAGACCGTGTTGCCTCGGCTGGACTGCTTGTCGGCACCGTTGTCGATGACAAGGCCGGCATCCTGGTTGAAGTCAACTCTGAGACCGACTTCGTTGCCAAGAACCAGAAGTTCATTGACTTCGCCCATTCGGTTCTCGAATCGGCAGTCAACTCCGGCGCAGCCACCCTCGAGGATCTTTTGGCAGCTTCCCATGAGGAAGGAACCGTGCAGGATGCGCTCAACACGATGGGCGCCGTGATCGGCGAAAAGCTTGAGATTCGCCGTATCGTCCGTCTCGAAGGCGAACTGGTCACCCTGTACCTGCACCAGACCAGCCCTGACCTACCTGCGCAGGTCGGCGTTCTCGTCTCCACTGACGAAGCTGGCCGCGAGATTGCACACGACGTTGCTATGCACATCGCTGCCTACCAGCCGATGTACCTTGACCGCGACCACGTTCCGGCCGATGTACTGGCACAGGAGCGCTCGACTCTCGAGAAGATCACGCTGCAGGAAGGCAAGCCTGAGAACATCGTTCCCAAGATCGTTGAAGGCCGCCTGAACGCATACTTCAAGGACAACTGCCTGGTCGACCAGGAGTACGCTCGTGACCCCTCCAAGACCGTTGGACAGGTTCTCAAGGAAGCCGGCGCAACTCTGACCGACTTCGTTCGTCTCCACGTCGGAGCCTAAACAGTAGCCATGATGGCCCCGCCCACACGGACGGGGCCATCATCACAATAAGGAGAGTGCATGGCGATGTCTCAGCGCCGAGTATTACTGAAACTGTCAGGAGAAGCATTCGGCGGTGGCAAAGTAGGTCTCGATCCTACCGTCGTCAGACAGATTGCCGAACAGGTCGCGCAGGCAGTTCACCAGGGCATCCAGGTCGCCATTGTGGTGGGCGGGGGCAACTTCTTCCGAGGTGCCGAATTGTCACGCTCTGGACTGGACCGTGCACGCGCCGACTATATGGGGATGCTCGGTACTGTCATGAATGCCCTGGCATTGCAGGACTTCATCGAACAGGCTGGCGTCCCCAGTCGTGTGCAGACCGCCATCTCCATGCAACAGGTCGCTGAGCCCTATATTCCGCTGCGCGCCATTCGTCACATGGAAAAGGGCCGCGTGGTCGTCTTCGGTGCTGGTGCCGGAATGCCGTACTTTTCGACCGACACTGTCTCCGCTCAGCGCGCACTGGAAACCCACTGCGACGAACTACTCGTCGCGAAGAATGGGGTCGACGGTGTTTACGATGACGACCCGCGTTCCAATCCGAATGCCCGTCGCTTCGATTTTCTGACATACTCGGATGCATTGGCTCGCGGCTTGAAAGTTGTAGATGCTGCCGCATTTGCTCTGAGTCGTGACAACGGACTGACCATGCGCGTGTTTGGAATGTCCGAACCAGGAAACATCACTAAGGCACTGATGGGCGAATCAATCGGTACGCTAGTGACTGCAACACCTTCAGATGACGAGGAGTAAACGTGATTGATGATGTTCTGCTCGAAGCAGAAGACAAAATGGACAGCGCCATCGAAGTGGCGAAGGAAGACTTCGGCAATATTCGCACTGGACGCGCCAACGTCGGCATGTTCCAGCAGATCATGGTGGACTATTACGGCGCACCCACACCGATGCAACAGCTGGCCTCGTTCCAGATTCCCGAGGCGCGCACCGTCCTGATCTCTCCTTACGATCGCAATTCGACCGCAGAGATCATGCGCGCTATCCGCGAATCTGACCTGGGTGTCAACCCCTCGGACGACGGCAACGTCATCCGTGTGGTGCTGCCATCGCTCACCGAGGAGCGTCGCCGCGACTATGTCAAGCAGGCCAAGACCAAGGCTGAAGAAGCTCGCGTGTCCGTGCGCGCCGTGCGACGCAAAGCCATGGATCAGCTCAACAAGATGAAGAAAGACGGAGACGCTGGGGAAGACGAGATCGAACGCGCGGAAAAGTCTTTGGAAAACACGACCCGCGAACACGTCAGCCAGATCGACGAGCTTCTCGAATCGAAGGAAAGCGAACTGCTGACGATCTGATGGCACACGCCTCGACACGCACCATCATCACACAGGTTTTTCGTCCAGGGCCCACCCAGGATCACAAACCTCTGTCAGTGTCCGGACGCGCCGGACGTAACCTTCCAGCTGCGATCGCGACGGCAATCGTCCTCATCACGATTGTCGGCGTAGCTGTCGCTATTGGCCGGTGGGCCGTCGCCGCAGTCGTATGCGTGATGTCCTTGGTCGCCATCTGGGAGCTGGCCGCTGCTGTGCGCCGTGACGGCATTATCGTCCCGACTGCACCCCTTTATGTCGGTGCCGTTGCGATGATCGTCTGCGCCCGCCAGGGCGGGATTGGAGTAAGCGCCGGAATTCTGGCTCTCACTGTTGCCATCGCCAGCGCATGGCGTCTGCTCGACCCCGACGGTGGCCGCCCGCACGGACGAGACCTCGTTTACACGGCTTTTATCGCCGTATACGTACCGTTCTTTGCCTCATTCGTTGCCACAATGATCTCGGGTCAGTCGTGGCGCTGGGTTCTGGTGATGTATCTGGCGGTGACCTGCTCAAACGATCTGGGCGGCTGGGCCTGCGGTGTTCTCGTCGGCCGTCACCCGATGGCTCCGCGCATCTCTCCGAAGAAGTCGTGGGAAGGTTTTATTGGTTCGGTGGCCATGTGTATGGCTGTGGCAGCGTGTTTCATTGTGCCTCTCGGCGGACGCTGGTGGTGGGGTCTGGTTGTGGGTCCGCTCATTGCCGTGGCTGCCACCGTGGGTGATCTGACCGAATCCATGCTCAAACGCGACGTGGGACTGAAGGATATGTCGGGTATCCTGCCAGGCCACGGCGGAATGATGGATCGCCTCGATTCAGTGCTGATGTGCGCCCCGGTCTTCACGTTCATTGTCAGCTATGCATTGCCAGGGACACTGCTATGAGCACCCGAGAAGTACGCCCCACCGATCAGGCACCGGAAGGCGCGACGCATCCTAATGCCAAGCCGGTCCTGTCTTTCACCGCACGCCGTCGCGGCAAGGCGCCGCGTCACCTCGTTGACCTGGACCTTGCTGAACGTAAGGAAGCTGTGGCAGCGGTTGGTATTCCTGCGTTCAGAGCCGATCAGCTGTCGCGCCACTATTTTGAGCACATGCTCGGTGACACTGCGCAGATGACGGATCTTCCTGCATCACTGCGCCCGAAGCTGGGGGAGGAACTCTTCCCGAAGCTCCTGACGGAAATCACAGCGCAGCACGCTGACAAGGGCCAGACGATTAAGACCCTGTGGGAGCTTTTCGACGGCGCCCGCGTCGAATCGGTTCTCATGCGCTACCCTCACCGCACGACGCTGTGCCTGTCTTCTCAGGCCGGCTGCGGGATGGCGTGCCCGTTCTGCGCGACCGGGCAGATGGGGCTGACACGCAACCTATCCACCGGTGAGATGGTCGAACAGGTGCGCGTCGCCCGCTTGGCATGTGCCCGAGGCGACATTGGTGATGGGCCGACACACCTGACTAACGTCGTTTTCATGGGGATGGGGGAGCCGCTTGCCAACTGGCGTCACCTGGTGGGCACGCTGCACCGACTCGTGCGCGATGTGCCTGAGGGATTCGGCATGTCCGCCCGTAACATCACCGTCTCAACTGTCGGCCTGGTTCCTGCGATCGACAAGCTGTCAGGCTTGGGAATCCCGGTGACACTGGCAGTGTCCCTGCATGCACCCGACGATGACCTGCGCGATGACCTCATTCCGATTAATTCACGCTGGAAGGTCGGTGAACTCCTGGATGCTGCGAGGCGGTATTTCATGGCGACCGGCAGGCGCGTGTCAATCGAATACGCGTTGATTCGCGATATGAACGATCAGCCGTGGCGCGCGCAGCTCCTCGCTGATGAGCTCAATAAACGAGGGCGCACGTGGGCCCATGTCAATCCCATTCCGCTTAACCCCACGCCAGGGTCCATCTGGACGGCATCGACACAATCCGCCCAAGATGAATTTGTTGACACGTTACGTCGTGCAGGGATTTCGACCACGATACGTGATACACGTGGATCCGACATTGATGGGGCGTGTGGTCAACTCGCAACCGCCGTTGAGAAGGTAAGCTCATCTCGTAAGAAGCGGCCCGTCCCGGTTCACATCGAACGCAGGAGTGAGAATGAGTGACTCTTTTCCGAAAGTGAGTGTCTTCAAGCGCGGCTACGACCCGAAGCTCGTTGACGAATTCTTCACCGAAGCGCGCAGTGCTTACGAGGGCGGTGTTCCTGCAGAACAATTCAGCGCCGAGCAAGTCCGCCAGGCGACCTTCCTGCTCAAACGCGGCGGATACGCGTGTGAAGCAGTGGATGCTGCGATGAGCCGTCTGGAAGATGCGTTCATTCAGCGTGACCGTGCCGACCATATTGCCGTCAACGGCGAATCCGCTTGGTATGAACGCGTGGCAGACCGTGCAACGACTCTGTACCCCCGCATGCTTCGCCCACGAGGGGAGCGCTTCTCCCATCCTGCATCCGGCCGAGGTTACAACGCACAGGAAGTGGACGATCTTCTGGACCGCTTGGCTGACTATTTCGATGACCGCGGTGAAGTCACTGTCGAGGACGTACGCCTGGCAACGTTCCGTGATGCAAAAGGCACGAAGGCCTATTCTGAAGGGCCTGTGGATGCCTACCTGGGGCGCGCCGTTGAGATCCTCCTCGCTGTCAACTGATGCACACCGATCCTTTTGTGCGCGATGTCGTAATCCTCGGGTCCACCGGGTCGATCGGCACGCAGGCCCTTGATGTCATCGAACGCCACGAAGAGGCGTTCCGGGTGCGCGCGCTGGCAGCAGGTGGCAGCAACATTGACCTGTTCGCCCGTCAAATCAGGTATTTTCGCCCCGAACGCGTCGCCCTCGCCCAGCCCGTAGCACACCAGCTTGCCGCTGCCTTGGACGAGATGGGTACTGCGCGTCCAGACATTACCGAGGGCGCCGACGCCGTCGCACAGCTTGCCGGAGCTTACCCCAAGGCCACAGTCCTCAACGGGATCACAGGCCAAGCCGGCCTGGAATCCACACTGGCCGCGCTGACCGCCGGATCCACGTTGGCACTGGCTAACAAAGAGTCCCTCGTTGTCGGTGGCTCCCTCGTCCGGAAAGCAATGCAGCGCCCCGGGCAGATCATTCCCGTCGACTCGGAGCATTGCGCGATCGCACAGGCCCTCAGCTCGGGGATCCATGAGAAGGGTCTAACGGCGCCGCGAGTGACCGGCCGAAGCGAAGTTGCCGAACTGGTGCTCACCGCCTCAGGAGGCCCATTCCGCGGGCGCACCCGCGCTGAACTGGCACACGTCACCGCGCAGCAGGCTCTGGCTCACCCAACGTGGGCAATGGGGCCGGTGGTGACGATTAACTCATCAACCTTGATGAACAAGGGGCTGGAGCTGATTGAGGCGCATCTGCTCTTCGATATAGCGCCTGAAAGCATTATTCCCGTCGTTCACCCACAGTCGATCGTGCACTCGATGGTGACGTGGCGTGATGGCGCCACCATTGCTCAGGCCAGTCCGCCTGATATGCGCCTGCCGATCGGCTGGGCACTGTCGTACCCGGAAAGGCTAGGCGACATCGCCCAGCCGCTGACGTGGTCAGCATCGCAGTCGTGGACCTTTGAACCCGTTGATTCTGATACCTTCCCCGCTCTTGACCTGGCTCGCCAGGCCGTGGCCGCTTCACCGACGCACCCGGCCGTATTAAACGCCGCCAATGAAGTCATGGTCGATGCATTCTTGCGCGGCCAGGTGCGGTGGCTCGACATTGTGGACACTGTTGGGGCTGTCCTTGACGCGCACGAGGGCGTCAGCGATCCAACACTGGATGATATCCATGAGGCCGCACGGTGGGCTGCTGACCGTGCCCGTGCCGTAGCGGGTCTGGGATCTGAACGAGGGGACCACTAGTGGCGGGAGCCGTTGGCATTATCGTCGTCATCATTGGGCTTCTGCTCTCGGTTGCCTTGCACGAGATCGGTCACATGGTGCCAGCCAAACGCTTTGGAGCTGCCGTCAGTGAGTATTCCGTTGGTTTCGGGCCGGTAATCGCTCAACGCACCTGGCGCGGTACGCGCTACGTGATTCGGTGGATTCTGCTGGGAGGCTACGTGCGCATCCTGGGCATGCTGCCTCCCGCGCAGCCTGGCACACGCACGCACCGCGGCTCGAAGCTTACTTTGGCCGAACAGGCACGTCGCCAGTCCGCCGAGGAAATGATTGACGAGGGTGCAACCGGCATTCCGTTCTATCAGCTGTCTGTGCAGCAGAAAATCACTGTCATGATGGGCGGACCGGTTATGAACCTGCTGATCAGTGCTGTTCTGACGGCAGTGGCACTGATGGGAATTGGCATTCCGACCGCATCCCTGACACTGGCGGACGCGCCACAGACCATCACGATGCGCGACGGGGAAGAATTCCCCGGCCCTGCCTATCAGGCCGGCATCCGCGCAGGCGACACGGTGCGTTCCTGGGGTGACACGTCGGTTCACCAGTGGGATGATCTGGTCGGCGCGATCACGCACACAGGATCTGAACCCACCGCCGTGACAATTGAACGCGACGGCGTGGAGCAGACGATGACCGTGACGGCCCACCAGGTGTCTGATGGCTCGTATATCACCGGAATTGTTGCCGGGGTGGAGCGACGCTCAGCTCAGGTTTCAACCGTGGGCAGTGTGTGGGCACAGATGGGTATCGGCACAGCGGCAATTGTGGTCAAGCTCCCTGTGGCAGTGTGGAATGTCGTGGAGTCGCTTTTCACGGGCAAGGACCGTGGCGAGGACTCTGTCATGTCTGTTGTGGGGGTGGGTCGCGTCGCGGCTGAAGTCTCCTCCAGCGCAGCGCACGACACACAATCAGGTGGAACGGATTTTGCCGGTGCTGCCGGAACGCTGCTGATGCTGCTTGCTTCACTGAATATGGCGTTGTTCGTGTTCAATCTGATTCCGCTGCTACCGCTGGACGGCGGCCACATCGCAGGCGCCCTGTTCGAGGGGACCCGTCGCATGTGGGCGCGCCTTCGCAATCGTCCAGATCCCGGACCGGTTGACACGGCGCGTATGCTGCCTGTGACCTACGCTGTGATGCTGATTCTGGTGGTTATGACGATTGTGCTGGTGATTGCCGACATTGTTGTCCCTGTCACGTTGCCCCTGTGAGATCGTCGTTAATCGCTGCCAACTGCCATGCTTCGGGAGATAATGAGCCCATGAGCCAGCCAATTGCATTGGGAATGCCCTCCACTGCGGATGTGGGATTTCCTCGGAAGAAGACTCGTCGCATCCACGTAGGGTCAGTCCCTGTGGGGGGCGGCGCGCCGATTTCTGTTCAGTCCATGACCACCACGAAGACGCATGACATCGGGGCGACACTTCAGCAGATCGCGGAGCTGACTGCAGCTGGGTGCGACATTGTGCGTGTGGCATGTCCGACTGATAAGGACGCTGCTGCGCTCAAAGTAATCGCGCAGCAATCCACCATCCCTGTTATTGCGGACATCCATTTCCAGCCCAAGTACGTGTTCGCGGCAATCGAGGCGGGATGTGGGGCAGTACGTGTCAATCCAGGCAATATTCGTCGGTTCGACGATCAGATCGAGGCCATCACTCAGGCTGCTACAGAACACGGGACCTCGATCCGCATCGGTGTCAACGCCGGCTCGCTGGACAAACGTATGTATGAAAAGTTCGGCGGCCCAACCGCTGAAGCTTTGGCTGAATCAGCTGTCTGGGAAGCCTCGCTGTTTGAGCAATACGACTTCCACGACTTCAAGATTTCTGTCAAGCACCACGATCCTGTCACAATGATCCGTGCCTATGAGCTCTTGTCCGAACGAGGGGACTGGCCGCTCCACTTGGGTGTCACGGAAGCTGGACCGGCCTTCCAGGGCACCATCAAGTCGGCTACCGCCTTTGGCGCCCTGTTGCGTGAGGGCATCGGTGACACGATCCGCGTGTCCTTGTCGGCACCGCCCGTCGAGGAAGTCAAGGTTGGCATTCAAATTCTGCAGTCAATGGGGCTGCGCGAGCGCACACTGGAAATCGTGTCATGCCCGTCATGCGGCCGCGCGCAGGTCGATGTGTATTCCCTGGCTAACAGTGTGACTGAGGGGCTGAAGGATTTGACGGTTCCCCTGCGCGTCGCCGTCATGGGATGCGTCGTGAACGGACCAGGTGAAGCACGCGAAGCCGACCTGGGTGTGGCATCCGGCAACGGGAAAGGCAAGATCTTCATCAAGGGTGAAGTGGTCGAAACAGTGCCGGAAGATCAGATTGTTGAAACACTGATTCGCCGCGCAAACCTGCTCGCCGAAGAAATGGGCCTTGAAGAAGGCGACGGTCACGTCGAGGTCATCCCTGCCGGAGCACGGTGATCACCGTGAGGTGCGCGTCGAGCGGGGATATTGTGTACCGTTGAAAGATAGCCTGGAAGTGCGGAAGGGAGCGGCTCGTGGGTAGTAATCGCCTGGGTCGAACCGTGACAGGTTATGCGCTCTTGGTGCCCAGTTTGATCGGTGTGCTCGTTTTCCTTCTGGCACCCATCGGCATTGTGATCTGGCTGAGCTTTCAGCGCTGGGATTTGATCGCACCGCGCCAATTCGTCGGATTCGACAACTGGGTATCTGTCCTTACCGGACCTGACCTGGTGAACTCCCTGATCGTCACTGCACTCCTGGTGCTGTTGGTAATTCCCATTCAGACACTCCTCGGCCTGCTGATGGCTGCTCTCATGGTGAAAGGACTACCAGGCTCGGGAGTGTTCCGCGTTATCTACGTCATCCCGTGGGTGTGTGCGCCACTGGCTCTGGGCATCGTGTGGAAGTGGATTTTTGCCCCCACCGGCGGTGCCCTGAACGCACTGATCGGCGCCCGGGTCGAATGGCTGACCGATCCGACATTAGCCCTGCCAGCAGTCGCATTCGTATCCATCTGGTCCCAGGTCGGCTACGTCGCCCTGTTTTTTATGGCCGGTCTGGCAGCGATACCAGAAGACATCATTGAGGCAGCGCGCGTCGATGGAGCATCCGACACGCGCATCTTCTGGTCAATCAAGGTGCCCCTCATCCGCCCGACGATGTTCTTCGTACTGGTTACGTCCACCATTTCCGTCTTCCAAATGTTCGACCAGATTTTCGCGCTGACCGAGGGCGGCCCGGCCAAGCGGACAGAGGTACTGTCCTACCGGATCTACAACCTGGCGTTCACGAACTTTGATCTGGGCAGAGCGTCGGTGACGGCGTTGGTTCTCTTCGTCATCCTGGTGGCAATCACGCTGATTCAGAATCGCTACTTTTCCCGGAGGATGACCTATGAGTACTCCTAGGAAGCGTGGCGTTGCCGCGGTGTGGACGAACACCCTTGTCTACGCAATCTTGGTCATCGGTGCGGTTCTGGTTCTGGCACCGTTCGCGTTGTCTGTCATGACGTCGTTGAAGACACCAAGGCAGTTCGCTACCTCGTCGCCTCTTGAACCTCCCGCACCGCCGACTCTGGACAACTTCACGAACCTGTTTGCAGGTGGAACGAAGGTCGACTTCAGCCGCGCCTTCGGCGTAACGTTCGCCGTCGTGATAGTTGTCCTTGTGGGCCAACTTCTTTTTTCCATCATGGCCGCCTATGCTTTCGCGCGTATCAGTTTTCCTGGTCGTGACGCCGTCTTCTGGGTGTATCTGGCTACGCTCATGGTGCCGCAGGTCGTCACGATCGTTCCGCTGTATCTGATGATGGCGCAAAGTGGGCTGCGCAATACGTTCTGGGCATTGGTGCTGCCGTATGTCTTCGGCTCCCCGTATGCGATCTTCCTGCTTCGTGAGTATTTCCGCTCCATTCCTCAGGACCTGATCGACGCAGCGCGCCTCGATGGTGCTGGAACTATCCGAGTATTGACTCGGATTGTCGTGCCTATGTCCCGCCCGATTATCGCAACTCTTGCGTTGATCACGGTAGTGACGCACTGGAACAACTTCATGTGGCCGTTGATTGTGACAACCGGCCAGGACTGGGCAGTGATCACCGTGGCGACCTCGAGCCTGCAGTCCCAATACACCAATAACTGGACGCTGGTCATGGCTGCCACCACGATTGCAATGGCACCGTTGATCCTCATATTTGCGCTCTTCAATCGTCGTATTGTCGATTCCATTGCGATCACGAGCTTTAAGTAGACCCCACCACAACACGAAAGGATGAAGCGATGACACATCTGCGAAAGCCGCTTCTTGCAGGAATTCTGGGCATGGCATTGGCTCTGGCTGCCTGCAGCTCAGGAGGATCCGGTCAAAGCGGCGAAAGCGGGGGGACCGCTTCGAATTCAGGAGCTGCCACCACTGTGACCTTGAGGCTGTGGGACGAGGGGGCCGCCGGCGCCTACGAAGAATCACTCGCTGCATTTCACGAACAGAATCCTGACATAGCTGTGGAGACTTCCGTCGTCCCGTGGAGCGACTACTTCACCAAGTTGCGCACGGATATCGCTGCCGGCTCGATGGATGACCTGTTCTGGATTAACAACTCGTCCTACACGTCCTACGCCAAGAGCGGCAACATGGTCAATATCGACGAGGCATTGGGCGCCGAAGCGCGCGACCAGTGGGATGCCAATGTTGTCAAGGCCTTCACCCTCGATGACACATTGTGGGGCGTGCCGCAGCTGTCGGACGCTGGAATTGCGCTGTACTACAACAAGACTCTCCTCGATGAAGCTGGCGTGACACCGGACGACCTCGCCAATGCGAAATGGTCACCGCAGGGCGGCGACGACACGCTGATCAACCTGCTCAAGAAGCTCACGAAGGATGACAGCGGCAATACTGCTGACTCAGCTGACTTCAACGCAGATTCGATCACCCAGTACGGCTACAACGCGGCTCAGGATCTCCAGGCAATCATGCTGCCCTTTATTGGCTCCAACGGCGGCACGTTCCAGAACGGTGACCGATTCACCTTCTCTGACGCCAGGACCACACAGGCCATGCAGTACGTTGTCGACCTGATTACCAAGGAACACGTGGCTCCCTCGGCAGCCGATACGAACATGGACGGAGAATTCACTCGTAACCAGTTCCTCCAGGGCAACATGGCGATCTTCCAGTCCGGCCTGTACAACTTGGCCACCATTGCGGAAAGTGCCGATTTTGAGTGGGGGACAGCGCTTCTGCCGGAGGGTCCCGCAGGCCGTGTCTCTGTCACCAACGGCATCGTCGTTGCGGGCAATGCGAAGAGTGAGAACCCCGAGGCTGTTGCCGAGGTTCTGGAGTGGCTCGGTTCCCAGGAAGGCAACGAATATATCGGAAAGAACGGCACGAATCTGCCTGCGGTCACAGCGGCGCAGCAGGTCTACTTCGATTTCTGGAAGGACAAGGGGATCGACATTCAACCGTTCTTCGACGTTGTCGCCGATGGTGCGCCCACCATTGATCCGCCTGTAGGCGACAACTTCACGGCCGCGTCAGCCGCGTACACCGAAGTCCTTAACGAGGTCTTTCAGGGACGCGTTCCCGTCGCTGAGGGTATGAAGACAGCGGACGAGAAGGCGAACGCCGCCATGAACGGCGAATAAGACGTCTACCACTTGCGCGGCCGTGAGGCAGTCGGTGCCTTACGGCCGCGTTTCAGTTGCGCCCCACCATTGGTTGATGCCTGAATCCACCGCATGCTCGTCGATGGCCTGCAGTTCCTCGTCGCTGAAGTCAGTGGCGTCGAGTGCTCCGAGAGAATTCGACAACTGCTCCACGCTGGAAGCTCCGACCAATGCGGTGGTCACGGTGCGCGCTCCCTGATCTCGCAGCACCCACGCGATAGCCATTTGAGCCAGATCCTGTCCACGCTCATGAGCTATATCGTTGAGGGCGCGAATGTGATCGAGCGTCTCATCGGTCAAGAATTCGCGCGAAACTTTACCCACGCCGAGCCGTGAATTCTCAGGAATGCCGTCCAGGTACTTGTCGGTGAGCATTCCCTGCGCCAGAGGAGAAAACGCGATGACGCCCATCTTCTGTTCAGCGGCAGTATCCAGCAGCGAGGGCTCGCCTTCTTCAACCCACCTGTTCAGCATGGAGTACGACGGCTGATGAATCACGAGGGGAACGCCGAGTTCACGCATGATCGACTGCGCCTGAATGGTTGCGTGCGCACTGTAGGACGAAATCCCGACGTAGCGTGCTTTGCCCGATGCCACAGCATCACGCAGCGCCATCATCGATTCTTCCAGGCGCGTTTCGCCTTCAGGACGATGGTGGTAGAAGATGTCCACGTAATCGAGCCCCATACGGGTCAATGACTCATCCAGAGATGACAACAAGTAGTTGCGGGAACCGCCCTGGCCATAGGGACCTTCCCACATGTCCCATCCCGCTTTCGTTGAAATGACGAGCTCGTGGCGATGTGCCCGCAAATCCTTCGCGAAGATCCTCCCGAAGTTCTCTTCCGTGCTCCCCGCTGGCGGACCGTAGTTATTGGCTATGTCGAAGTGGTAAATACCGTGATCGAATGCGAAGCGAATAATGTCACGCTGTGTCTGGAACGGGCGGTCGTCACCGAAGTTGTGCCACAGTCCCAGTGCAATGCGAGGGAGCTGCAAACCTGAGTCCGCGCAACGCGCGGTCGGCATGGTCGAATAACGGTCCGTCGAAGGCAGCCAGGGAGTACCGGTTGGAAGAAAATTCATCATGGTTCTATTGTCTCGTGCTGCTGGTCGCCTCGCGTGGATTCCGACATCTCAGGGACAGGATCTGACAGGAAGCGCAGTGGTGAACTAATCTGGAAGACGTGCTGAAAACTATGTCATCTTTCTTTGTCCGCACGTTGCGTGAAGATCCCGCCGACGCGGAAGTCACCTCTCATAAGCTCCTGGTGCGCGCTGGTTACATTCGACGTGCCGCACCCGGTATCTACACGTGGCTCCCGTTGGGCCTGCGCGTGGTGCGCAAGGTGGAGCAGGTTGTGCGTGAGGAAATGGACAGGATCGGTGCGCAGGAAGTGCTGTTCCCAGCTCTGCTTCCAGCCGACCCGTACAAGCAGTCCCATCGCTGGGAGGAATACGGCCCTACGCTCTTCAAGCTGCGTGACCGCAAAGAGGGGGACTATCTGCTTGCCCCCACTCACGAAGAGATGTTTACCCTGCTGGTCAAGGATATGTACTCCTCGTACAAAGATCTTCCCGTCACGCTGTACCAGATTCAGACCAAGTACCGTGACGAGGCTCGTCCTCGCGCCGGTCTGATCCGCGGACGCGAATTTATCATGAAAGATGCGTACTCTTTCGACCTTGACGATGACGGGCTGGATGCCTCCTACGACCTGGAACGTTCGGCATACGAAGCGATCTTCAAACGTCTGGACCTTGAATACGTCATCTGTTCGGCAATGTCCGGCGCAATGGGCGGATCACGCTCTGAAGAGTTCCTGCATCCGTGCACGATTGGCGAAGATACATTTGTGCGCTCTGCAGGTGGGTATGCGGCCAACGCGGAAGCTGTCAAGACACCGGCACCGGACCCGCTGCCAATCGAAGGTCAGCGCCAGGCAGTTGTCTATCCGACGCCGGATTCCACGACGATCGACGCGCTCGTGACGTTCGCGAACGACGAGCATCCGCGTGAGGATCGCCTGTGGGAAGCATCCGACACATTGAAGAACGTGGTAGTGGCGTTGACGCATCCTGACGACACGCGTGAAGTCGTGGTGATCGGTGTGCCAGGTGACCGAGAAGTCGATATGAAGCGCCTAGAGGCCGCTGTTTCACCGGCGCGCGTAGAGATCGCGACCGGCGAGGATCTGGCGCAGCATCCGGAGCTGGTCGCCGGTTACATCGGCCCTGACGTCCTGGGCCCCAATGCACGGGGCATTGAAAACCCTGTGCGCTACCTGCTCGATCCGCGCATCGTGGATGGCACCTCGTGGATCACAGGCGCCAATGAGGTCGAACGGCACGTCTTTGGCCTTGTCAAGGGGCGTGACTTTACTGCAGATGGCTGGATCGAAGCGGCCGAGGTACGCGAGGGCGACCCCGCACCTGACGGCTCCGGTCCGTTGCACCTGGAACGCGGCATCGAAATCGGCCATATTTTCCAGTTGGGACGCAAGTACGCCGAGGCGTTGGGCCTGACCGTTCTGGATGAGAACGGCAAATCCCGCATCGTCACGATGGGCTCCTACGGTATCGGCGTGTCTCGCGTGATGGCGGCCTTGGCTGAATCGACCAGCGATGAGAAGGGCTTGTCATGGCCCGCACACATCGCACCCTTCGATGTTCATGTCCTCGCAACGGGCAAGGGCGAGGAGATCTTTACGACGGCGCGCGATTTGGCCACTCAGTTGGATGCTGCAGGTCTCGATGTGCTCTACGATGACCGTCCGAAGATGTCGGCAGGTGTCAAGTTTGCTGACAGTGAGTTGATCGGCATTCCGATCACCCTCGTCGTTGGGCGTGGCCTGACTGACGGTGTCGTGGAAATCCGTACGAGAGCGACAGGTGAGCGCCATGAAGTTCCCGTGGACGAAGCGCTCATGCGTGTCAGTGAACTTCATCAAGACCTAATGAATCAGGGGCAATAATGGCAATTCGTGACATTCGCATAATCGGAGATCCCATCCTGCGTACGCCGTGTGAGGAGATCACGACGATTGATGACCACGTGAAGATGCTGGTCGAAGATTTGCTTGAGGGCGTTGATATGGAGGGGCGTGCGGGTCTCGCGGCCAACCAGATCGGCGTTGGTTTGCGTGCGTTCTCGTGGAACATCGATGGGGAAGTGGGCTACATCCTGAACCCCCGGATCGTCGAGTTGTCCAAGGACGAATATCAGGATGGCGATGAGGGTTGTCTGTCAGTTCCTGACTTGTTCTTCCCAACTGAGCGTGCCTGGTATGCCCGTGCCGAGGGGATTGACCTGGATGGCAAGCCAGTTGTCGTCGAAGGCGAGGAGCTGATGGGTCGGTGTATTCAACACGAATGCGACCATCTGGACGGCAAGATTTACATTGATCGCCTTGACCGCAAGAACCGTAAGGAAGCGATGCGCGCGATCCGCAAGATGGGTCTGTAGCTGATGCGTGAGCACGGTGACGCACTCTGCCTCAATCACGCCTTCTGGCAGGAGCAGGCATCACGTCACGCTCAGTCACCGTTTTACGACGTTGACGCTCTGGTGAACGATCGCGCGAAGATTCCTGAGGCCATACGCTTGGATCGACCGTACCTGGAGGGCGCTGACATCGAGGGCGGCGACGTCATCCATCTTCAATGCCATATCGGCACCGACACTGTGGGACTGGCACGCTTGGGGGCGCACCGTCTGGTTGGCCTTGATTTTTCCGAAGAATCCCTGGAGATTGCACGCGGCATTGCCGACCGAGCAGGCCTCCACATCGACTACGTCTGCTCGGATGTTTTGTCTGCCCATGAGGCGGTAGAGGGACGCTTCGACATTGTGTACACCTCGGAGGGTGCCCTTGCATGGGTGCCTGACATACGCCGGTGGGCTCATGTCGTCGCTTCCTTGCTGAAACCAGGCGGCACGCTGGTTGTACGTGACGTGCATCCTCTTGTGGGAACATTGAAGGACCCGGTGCAATGTGACGCCCTCGAACTTCATTTCCCGTACTTTGAAACCCGTGAGGGAATCACATGGGACGACGACTCAAGCGAATCCGACTACGCAGGCTCTTCTGTGACCCCAGGCAAGAACGCGACGGTGCAGTGGAACCACTCAGTTGGGCAGATTGTCAATGCGCTCAGTGACGAGGGCGTCTTTGTTCAACGCCTTGATGAGATTGATGAGTTATTTTTCCCGATGTCGCCCGATATGAAACGGTGCGGACCCAGCAGCTGGAAGCTACCGGAATCCGCACCGACACGTGCCCTTCCTCTGTCATTCAGAATCGTGGCAACTGCAGATCTCACATCGTGTTGACGATCAGACCGATGTGCGTGTAGAAGTTCAGGCATCCGAATAGGCCGATTGCAACGCCGCATGCCAGCCACAGCCACATGACAGCGTTGAGAATGCCGCCTCCACGCGATTCAGATGTGCCTTCTTTATCAGCGCGGAACACGCCGATTGGGAACAGGACGCAGCCCAAACCGATGACAAAGAAGAACAGTGACATGAAGATCGCTTCGAACCACGGCCACTGTGCAAACCAACCGGAAATGGGCTCCTGCGGGGGAGCGGTGAAGAGTCGGTACATCACGCCGGCGAAGGCGATGCCCCACAGTCCCAATCCCAGTCCGCCGGCGAAAATCGACAGCGGCTTTGCGGCGTGGAGCAGTTCGCTCAGAGCCTTCTGTGAACGGGCAATGTGGTCACGCTGCTTCCAGAGATAGAAGCACGCGAACAGCAAGAGTGATCCAAAGCCCAGGCAGGTTTCACCGAAGATCACATTGTCGTAGGCGAAACCGCCAGCGGCCAGCGGCCACGTCGTCGTCATGTGCAAGCCGGTGGTTGTCAAGATCAAGCCAAGAGCACCGAACGCCATGGCGTATCCGTCGACCCGCACGGCAGTCTTGCCGGAGTTCGAGCGAACTTCCCTGAAGAACATCGCAAGCCCGATGAGCGCTGCACCGGCTGCGACTGCCATTAATGTGTTGTAGGTCGGCATGCTCGGCCAATCGATCATGCCGGGGCTTTCGACACCTCTGAAAAAGTCGTCCATCTATTCTTTTCTTTCCTCGACCCATGTCTCCACACAAAATGGAGCCGCGCCGTCTGCGCAGTGGGGACACTACGATGCTAACAGGCTTTCACGGCGTGGCACTGGAATAGTCGGCGTAGACGCGTCATAATGGGTGTAACGCCACGAATCAGCGTGTCTGTTTCCGGTTGAGAACGTAGGGGAAGACGATTCTCACGCGAAATGGAGGTCACGATGAGTAGGTCTTACACCCGTGGTGTACTTTTCGTGCACTCAACTCCGCCAGCGCTGTGTCCACACATCGAGTGGGCCGTTGGAACAGCGCTCGGACAGGAAGTGCACCTGCAGTGGACTGATCAGGATGCTGCACCCGGGATGGTACGCTCCGAATTCTCATGGATAGGCCAGACCGGGTCAGGCGCCCGCCTCGCGTCGGCACTTCGCGGCTGGGAACACCTGCGATACGAAGTCACCGAGGAAGCCACCGCGACCACTGACGGTGGCCGCTGGTCTCACACGCCTTCACTGGGCATCTTCCACGCCCAAATGGACACGGCAGGCAACGTTGTCGTGCCGGAAGGAAGGATTCGCGCAGCCCTCGACGAATCACATTCCCCGACAGAGATGATCGACAAACTCAATCTTGCGCTCGGACAGGCGTGGGATGATGAGCTCGAACCATTCCGCTATGCCGGTGCCGGAGCTCCGGTGCGCTGGCTCAACCGCGTGGGGTAAGACATGGGATCGATCGGCGACCAGCTTGGCATCGATTTGACCGAACTCCTCGACATGGACGAACCGCCTCAGAGCGATCAGGAGGACAACGATACGGTCGGTGAAGCCGTCATGAACGCACTGCTGGAAGAAACCTCCATCGAACCAGACCGGATGCGCGCAGACCTGACACTCGAAGGTGACCTCGACCTGGACACCCTCGGACGCTACTCAGTGATCAGCCAAATCGAGCACGAACTCGGCATCACCTTGATCGACCGGGACGTGGATGCACTCACAACGGTCGAGGACCTGCTCAACCTAGCTCGCTCGACGTCCTGAACCGCACACGAGCCCTCCCGAACCCGATAGGCTGGATATGAGGAGGATCGGACATGACGATCAACGGCACGTTGACGCCCACCGCGCGGCGCGTCACGATTCCAACATGGGTGTGCAAAGTCGTCATGGCAATCACAGGCCTGATCATGGCGGCGTTCGTCTTCATCCACATGGTCGGCAACGTCAAGATCCTGACCGATCCTGCTCAGATGGATCACTATGCGCAGTGGCTGCGCACGATCGGTGAACCGGCTCTTCCGTATGGGTCCGTTTTGTGGATCCTGCGCGTGATCTTACTGTCGTGTGTTCTGCTGCATATCTGTGGCGCACTCATCTTGTGGCGCCGCGGCGCGTTGACCCACACGCCCGGTGTGCGCAGGCTGAAGCATCGCGGCTGGGCAGCAAAGCTCATGCTTCCGACCGGACTTGTCCTCATTGCCTTTATCGTGATCCATCTCCTTGACCTCACCATTGGCACAGTGGTCGAATCGGCCGCTTTCCGCCATCCCGACTCTCGCTTCTACGCCGCTGCCAATGTGGTGGCATCGATGAGCAGGCCTGTCATGTTCGCGGCATATGTCATCGCCCTTATTGCGATAGGCCTTCACCTCAGCCACGGCATTGAGCGAGCCTGGCAGGATCTCGGTGGGCGCTCACCACGTATCGGCACTGTTGTGCGCATCGCTGGCTATGCGATCGCTTTGGCAGTTGTGATCGGAGACCTCACCGTCATCGCCGCTTCGCACATGGGAGCGATCAGCGCCGCCCTCGCACTTCCGCTCGCTGCCGGACGCACGCATCTGCGCATTGACGAGGGCGCCCCTGTTGACGCCCATGAACCTGAAGTCGAACCCGAACGCATGTGGGACGAATTTGTCTCCCACGCGCGCCTCGTCTCACCCGGGAACAGGCGTACATTCAGGGTGGTTGTTGTGGGGACCGGTCTGGCGGGCGCCAGTGCCGCAGCGGCTCTGGCTGAACTGGGCTTTGGGGTAGATGCGATCACAACTCTGGATACGCCGCGACGCTCCCATTCAGTGGCAGCTCAAGGCGGTATCAATGCGGCGCGGGCACGACGAGTCGACTCGGACAGCGTGCAGCGGTTCGTCACCGACACGATTAAGGGCGGTGATTTCCGCGCCAGAGAGTCTGAAGTATGGAGACTGGGTATTGAATCGGCGCGCGTCATCGACCACATGAACGCGCTGGGTGTGCCGTTCGCCCGAGAATATGGCGGATCGTTATCCACACGATCATTTGGCGGCGTGCAGGTTTCACGAACGTACTACTCGCGAGGGCAGACGGGCCAGCAACTTCAGGTGGCAGCGTCCTCGTCCCTCATGCGTCAGGTGGCTGCAGGCCGCGTGACGTTATGGGTGCGCCACGAAATGCTCGACGTCGTCGTTGCTGACGGCCGGGCCGCCGGTGTGATCACGCGTGACATGATCACCGGACGCACCCGCTTCCATCCCGCACACGCAGTTGTGATTGCCACAGGCGGATACGGCAACGTCTACTACTATTCGACGCTGGCAAAGAACTGCTCGACAACAGGCATATGGCGAGCTCACCGTGCCGGCGCCGCTCTCGCTTCACCGAGCATGATCCAGTTCCACCCCACCGCATTACCTGTCTCATTCCCGTGGCAATCCAAGACCACGCTCATGAGCGAATCTCTGCGTAACGACGGACGCATCTGGGTGCCACGCAGCCCTGGCGATGACCGAGACCCGAACACCATTCCCGAAGAGGAACGCGACTACTACCTGGAGCGCAAGTACCCCGCGTTTGGAAACCTCACGCCTCGCGACATTGCCTCTCGCGCTGCGCGCGAGCAGATCGAATCGGGCCATGGGGTCGGTCCCGAACGAAACAGCGTGTACCTGGATTTTAGGGACGCACTGGAGCGGGTGGGCCGACGCGTCATCGCTGAGCGCTACGGCAACCTCCTTGACATGTACCTCGATGCAACAGGGGAGGACCCCTACACTCGCCCCATGCGCATCGCTCCCGGCGCGCATTTCACAATGGGTGGCTTGTGGGTCGACTTCCGCCTCATGACCACCATCCCGGGACTGTTTGCAGCCGGCGAGGCGAACGCGGCCTACCACGGGGCCAACCGTCTGGGAGCCAATTCCTTGCTTGCCGCCTGCGTCGATGGTGCTTTCACAATCCCGCGCACAGTACCCGACTATTTGGCAGGCATTTTAGGCCAGGAGTTGCTCTCCGTCGATGATTCCCGCGTGATCGCTGCCCGTGAGGGGGTCGAATCGCGACTGCAGGGCCTGCTCCACATCGATGGAGCTACTCCGACGGACAGTTTTGCCCGCAAGTTGGGCGATATCATGTACCAGGGGTGCGGCGTTGTGCGCAGTAAGGAGAGCCTGGAGGCTGCGCTCAGCGACATCGACGCACTCCAACAGCGCATGGGTGCCGACCTGCGTGTCAGTGGCGAGACAGGACACTTCAACACCGACTTGGTTGCAGCTGCCAGGCTTCAGGACAGCATTCAGATGGCCACACTCATGTGTGTGGACGCGTGGCATCGCGAGGAATCCTGCGGCGCGCACTTCAGAAGTGAATACCAGACGGAGCAGGGGGAGGCGCAGCGCCGCGACGACCAGTGGATGAACGTATCCGCCTGGACCACTGACGGGTGGCATGACCTGAGGACAGATGGCGCAGCTCCCTTGGCAATTACCTGCACTCACCACGCCGAAGAGCTGACGTTTACTACCGTCCCCCTGGCAACGAGGAACTACCAATGAAACTGATCGTCGACGTGTGGCGGCAGAAAGCCCCGGAAGCTGTCGGAACATTCCACTCCTACGAACTGGACGGGTGCGATGAACGCATGTCGATTCTGGAGCTCCTCGATCACCTCAACCGCAACCTGAGTTCCCGCGGCGTCGAGCCGGTTGCGTTTGATTCGGATTGCCGCGAAGGAATCTGCGGTGCATGCGGCATTCAAGTTGATGGAAGGCCCCACGGATTCAGTGAGAATCTGCCGGCTTGCATGCAGAGGGTCGGCGCTCATGCCGATGGCACGCATGTGCGCCTGGAACCGTTGCGATCGGGCGCCTTTCCAGTGATCCGTGACCTTGTGGTAGATCGCAGTGTCCTCGACCGGATCACGATGGCGGGAGGATTTGCTTCCGTTGATACCGGTCTGGCTCCTGATGCGGACGCGATTCCGATTCGTCATCAAGATGCCGAAGGTGCACTTGACCTGGCCGCGTGTATCGGCTGCGGCGCGTGTGTTGCGGCGTGTCCGAACGGCTCAGCCGCGTTGTATGCGGGTGCACGGATGGGTCACCTGGCAGCGTTGAACATTCCGGGGTTGGAGCGGGCAGAGCGTGCCCGGCGCATGAATGAGGCGATGGATCAGTACTTTGGCTCGTGTTCTGGCTACGGCGAATGCATCAGAGTGTGTCCTGCGAATATTCCTTTCGACGTTGTTGCCGTTGCCTCACATGAACGTCTCAGGGCACTATGGTCGAGGTGGCCTCAGCCTCGCTAAAGCACCACTACTATAGACATTGAGATGAGATGCCCGACGATGGGCTGACATGAACGGAGGATATTGTGGGAAATCGGTCCGAAGAAGATCTTTTGGGAAGTCGCGACGTTCCGCAGGAAGCCTACTGGGGTATCCACTCCTTGCGCGCGCAGGAAAACTACCAGATTTCCGGTAGGACGATCAATGAAGTGCCTGAGCTGATTCGGGCATTCGCTCAGGTCAAGAAAGCCGCCGCGCTGGCGAATAAGGATTTGCGAGTGCTCAAGCCCGCCACGGCAGATGCAATTGTGCAGGCCTGCGATGCCATCATCGACGAGGGCGCGTGCCTCGACCAGTTCCCGATCGACCAGTTCCAGGGTGGTGCGGGCACATCGGTGAATATGAACGCCAACGAGGTGATCGCCAATCTCGCTCTCGAGATGACCGGTCAGGAGCGAGGGCGCTATGATCTGATTAATCCCAACGACGATGTCAACCACTCCCAGTCCACCAACGACACGTATCCCACAGCTTTTCGACTGGCCGCCTACGAGAAGGTCGACCAGCTGCGGCACGCCGTGAATGATCTGGCCGACGCGTTTGAGCGCCTCGGTGCCCGCTATCAGCATGTCCTCACTATGGGGCGCACACAGTTGCAGGATGCCGTCCCCATGACGATTGGTCAGGAAATGACCGCGTTCGGCGTGACTTTGCGTGAAGAGGACCCACGTCTGGTCAACGTAGCCAACCTGCTTCTGGAAACAAACCTGGGCGCCACTGCGATTGGCACTGGGCTCAATACGCCTCCGGGCTACCAGAAGGCAGTGGTCGCTCATCTGCGTGAGATCACGGGCCTGGACGTGACAGCCTCCGAAGACTTGATCGAAGCGACATCGGATGCCGGGGCGTATATCTCCATGCATGCCACGATGAAGCGCACCGCTGGCAAGCTGTCCAAGATCTGCAACGACCTGCGTCTGCTCTCATCGGGTCCGCGAGCCGGCTTGAACGAGATCAACCTTCCGCAAAGGGCTGCCGGATCCTCAATCATGCCCGCGAAGGTCAACCCGGTGATACCCGAGGTGGTCAACCAAGTCTGCTTCAAAGTCATCGGCAACGATGTGACGGTCACGATGGCAGCCGAGGCCGGCCAGCTTCAGCTCAACGTCATGGAACCGGTGATCGCCCAGTGCATGTTTGAATCGGCCACGTTGCTCACCCACGCATGTGACACGCTGCGTGAAAAGTGTGTGGACGGTATCACCGTCAACGAAGAAAACTGCCGAAACATGGTGATGAATTCGATCGGTATCGTCACCTATTTCAACGATGTCATCGGGCATCATGCCGGTGACGTGGTGGGTAAACGAGCTGCGGCAGAAAACAAGAACGTCGGTGATCTGATCGTTGAGATGGGCTTCCTGTCTCAGGAACAGGTCGATGAGATCCTGTCTCCGGAGAACCTGGCGAACCCGCAGTATCGTGGCGCCAAGATCAGCGATGATCCTGAAACCCCCAAGCAGGCGTCAAGTAAGCACTAGCGCGTAATTCTGCCAATTGCAGACACACGAAGACGCCCTCGTCACTCTCACTGAGTAGCGATGAGGGCGTCTCCACGTCTGCGTTCACATCTTATTCGTCTGAAGCTGCAGCCTCATCGGCACCGATGCGCACATTGTGCAGCTGGTACTTCTCGATGGCCTGTTCGACGACTGCGCGGTCAACCTGGTTTTGATCGGCCAGTGCCTGCAGCGTGCGCACCACCATTGATTCTGCATCGATGTGGAAGTAGCGTCGTGCTGCGCGGCGCGTGTCGGAGATGCCGAAGCCGTCTGCGCCCAACGTGTACAGGTAGCCGGGAACCCACGGACGGATCTGATCAATGATCAGGGCATCGTAATCGGACGTGCCAATGAAGGGGCCTTCAGAGCCCGACAACTTGGTTGTCAGGTAGGCGTAGCGCGGATCCTCATTCGGATGCAGGAAGTTGTGCTCGTCAGCTTCCACGCCATCGCGACGCAGTTCGTTCCATGACGTCACCGACCACACGGCGGCGTCCACGCCCCAGTCCTCGGCCAGGAGCTTGCGGGCCTCACGTGCCCACGGCACCGCCACACCTGATGCCAAAAGCTGAGCCTTCGGGCCCTGCCCTGTATGGTCATCAACCTTGTAGATGCCCTTGATAATGCCGTCCACGTCCACATTTTCAGGTTCTGCGGGCTGATGAATCGGCTCGTTGTACACCGTCAGGTAATACATGACATTCGGGTCACGCGTATCCGAGGGATCGTGCTCGCAGAACATGCGCTTAATGCCATCCCACATGATGTAACGGATTTCGTAGGCGTAGGCGGGGTCGTACAGCACGAAACCGTGGTTGGCTGCACCCAGGATCGGGGAATGGCCGTCCAAATGCTGAAGACCCTCGCCGGTCAGGGTGGTACGTCCAGCTGTCGCGCCCACGACGAAGCCACGAGTCAGCTGGTCGGCAGCAGCCCAGAACTGGTCGCCGGTGCGCTGGAAACCGAACATCGAGTAGAAGATGTAGAACGGAATCATCGGCAGGTTGTGCGTCGCATACGAGGTGCCCACGACCTGCAAGGCAGCCGCAGATCCAGCCTCGGTAATACCGGTGTGCATCACCTGCCCCTGTTCGGATTCCTTGTAGGACAGCATCATGTCCGCGTCCACGGCAGTGTAATTCTGACCGTGCGTGTTGAAGATCCTGGCTGACGGGAAGATAGCGTCCAGACCGAACGTGCGTGCCTCATCGGGAATGATCGGCACGATGTGCCGACCAATATTCTTATCACGAAGCAGGTCTTTGAGCAGTCGGACCAGTGCCATTGTCGTGGCCACTTCGAGTTTTCCTGAGCCCTTCGACAAAGCCTCGAACGGCTTCATCGCAGGTTCAGGCAGGTGTGCATCGTCATGGGCACGACGCTCAGGCAGGTATCCGCCCAGCTTCTCCCGACGCTCCTTCATGTACAGCAACGCAGGATCGTCTGCCGGTGGCATGTAATACGGCGGCTTGTACGGATCTTTCTCGAGCTCCTCGTCGCTGATCGGGATCTGCAGACGGTCACGCAGCGCCTTCGCATCCTCCAGAGTCAGCTTCTTCATCTGGTGCGTCGAGTTGCGTCCTGCAAAATGCGTGCCGAGCGCGTATCCCTTAATGGTGTGCGCCAGGATGACGGTAGGCTGTCCGGTGTGCTCCATCGCAGCCTTGTAGGCGGCGTACACCTTGCGGTAGTCATGGCCACCTCGGCCCAGAGCCCAGATCTGCTCATCGGTCCAGTCCTTCACGAGCGCCTTGGTTCGCGGATCACGTCCGAAGAAGTGTTCACGAACGTATGCACCATCTTTGGCCTTGAACGTCTGGTAGTCACCGTCGAGGGTCTCATCCATCAGGTGAACGAGGGCATTGTCCTTATCTGCTGCCAGCAACTGATCCCAGCCGCGTCCCCAGATCACCTTGATGACGTTCCAGCCGGCGCCCTTGAAGAAGGCTTCGAGTTCCTGAATGATCTTGCCATTGCCACGTACAGGCCCGTCGAGGCGCTGCAAGTTGGCGTTGACGACGAAGGTGAGGTTATCCAGGCCCTGCTGTGCGGCGAGCTGCAGCATGCCGCGCGCTTCCGGCTCGTCCATTTCGCCGTCACCCAGGAATGCCCAGGTGTGCTGCTGAGAAGTGTCCTTAATGCCGCGCAACTGCAGGTAGCGGTCAAACCACGCCTGGTAGATTGCCTCGGCCGGTCCAAGTCCCAGTGACACGGTGGGGTATTCCCAAAAGTTGGGCATTTGGCGTGGGTGGGGGTAGGAAGGTAGTCCGCCGTCCACACTGACCTGCTGACGGAATCCGTCCATCTCTTCTTCGGTCAGGCGGCCTTCGAGGAATGCGCGTGCGTAAGGGCCGGGGGAGGCGTGTCCCTGGAAGAAGATGTGGTCGCCGCCGCCCGGGTGGTCTTTGCCGCGGAAAAAGTGGTTGAGACCCACTTCGTACAGGGTAGCGACTGATGCGTAAGAGGAAATGTGGCCGCCTACTCCGACACCGGGGCGCTGAGCGCGCGTGACCTGAACGGCGGCATTCCACCTGATCCAGCGGCGGTACTGACGCTCCATCGCTTCATCGCCGGGGAAGTAGGGTTCCTGGTCAACGGGGATCGTGTTGACGTAGGGCGTGGTGTATTCCTGAGGCAGCTGCACATCGCGTTTGCGAGCCTCGTCCATCATGTGCAGCAGGATGTAGCGTGCGCGAGGTCCGCCTTTTTCATCGATCAGGCTGGTGAGCGAGTCGATCCATTCCTGGGTTTCGTCAGGATCGTTGTCCGGAATTTGACTGAGCAATCCGTTGATGACGGGATGCTTTTGGTTTGTGCTCACAGATACCCCTTTTTATCTCGTGCTGACAGACCTGTAGGTCGCCAATGTCCTGGTGGTTCTATTCTCACCCGAAAGTCCCAGATTTGCGACTTCTTTAGGGCTTAAGACCCATGAGAATCGCCTCAATTTTGATTCATTGACGAGGGTGACGCCTTCCGCCCGTACTCGCAGGTCCCGTCAAGCCACATCGGCGGCGACTTTCGGCGCAAATATTCTTCCCAGGTGCAGATCTGCTCTACTATAGTGCCGTTAGATAGTTCACGAGCCCAGCGGGTTCGCGTGTGGAAGGTGGTTACACAACGTGGCGATCAGCCTCGGATTCACCCAAAATCAGGTTGTCCAGGAATTCTACGTAGACGATGACAGCGATGAAGCTGTTCGCGATGCGGTTGCACGCGAGACTGGTCACGAACTGGTCGATGTCGATTATGGCGACGTTGTCGACGGCGCACTGGTATGGTGGCGCGCTGACGACGCTGAAGAGGAAGACCTCGGTGACGTTCTGGTCGATGTTGCGTCAAACCTTGACGACGGCGGCATGATCTGGGTTCTTTTCCCCAAGCCTTCTGATCCGAACACTGTGCCCGTGGCGGACATTGCCGAAGCAGCCAGTGTGGCAGGTCTGCATTCTACGTCCGCGTTCTCAATGGGGGACACGTGGACCGGAATCTGCGTCACGGCTCGTCCGCGCGCACACCGGTAAGACATCTCACGCACGTCTCAAGTGCGTCTGCGTACCTGTGTGCGTTAAAGTATGCCTCGTGCCACGTCAGTGGCACGTGTCGGGCCTGTAGCTCAGTTGGCCAGAGCGCTGCGTTTACACCGCAGAGGTCGTCGGTTCGAGACCGGCCGGGCCCACCGTTAAAGCGCCAGTAGCGCGCGTACCACAGTCATGACACCGTGATCAATATTTGACGGCGCGCGGTATCGGGCTCGTGCTGTCACATCCGGATGAGCGTTAGCCATCGCGTACGAATAGTCGGCATGGTCGAAGAGCTCCAGGTCGTTCAGGAAGTCGCCAAACACAACCGTGTGCTCCGGACCGATCCCCAGCGATTCCTGCAGGGCAGTCAACCCTCGTCCTTTATTCGCCACAGGATTCATCATATCGACCCAGTGGCGCGAAGATTCTGCCACCTGATGCGATTGACGCAAGTGGGGAACCTGATCATCAACGAAGGCAGAAATATCCGTGAAGTCATACGTTGCGAGTTTCAGGACGTTATCGTGCGCCGCGGCCTGCTTCAAGTCGTCGACGACTTCCAGTTGTGCATAGTATTTGTGGGCTTCAGCGTAAAACTCGGCATCTGTGCGTTCAACATACGCGCTGTTCTGCCCGCACACGACCAGACCGAGGTTGTAGCTTCCGTCAGAGCTCACACGCCGCGTCACATCGATCATTTCATTGACTGTCGGCATGTCGATGCAAGTGGTCGACACAACCTGCCCGTGGAACGTGACGATGGAGCCATTTTCAGCAATGTAGGAGTGACCGGCGTCTGTGCCGGAAAACATGGTGTCGAGGGTGGCGAGCTGACGGCCTGACGCGGGCACGAACGCAATGTCACGTACAGCCAGTTCATGCATGAGCGGCCAGAACTCGTCCGGTAGATTCGAGTTGCCATCCAGCAGCGTCCCGTCCATGTCGCTGGCGATCAGTCGAATGTCAATTGGCCCATCGGGCAGTGTCATCATGGGCGTATCGTTCACGTCGGCTCTCCGTTCTTGTCCGGTCATGACTGTATCATCGACCGGCCTCCCGCACGGGTCACCCTCGTCAATTCACTCCTTCATGCGCGTTGCGTGACGACACTGCACATAGCAGATCGACAGATAGATGCCATACATGCCGAAAACAACAGTCAGGACGACAAACCAGCGCCAAGTCAGGTAGGCCATCAGAGCCCAAAAAGCGGCGAACGCAAACGTCCATATAACCTGCGCACCCAGTGGCAGCTTCTTCGTCGCCAAGAGAGGCGCGACGGGCAGTTGATTCGAATTTTCGCGTCGAGACATGGCATCCTCACCTAGTAGCGAATGAAAGGTACGTTATCCGCCTGTTCGACCGAAGTCAAGAGTAAATAGAGCATCGCCCTGAGTTTATTTCCTGCGCCGCTCCCGCACGCGCACAGATATCTGAACGGGGGAGCCGGCGAAACCGAAGTCCTCACGCAGACGCCTCTCAATGAAACGTCGATATCCGGGGTCGAGGAAACCGGTCGTGAAGAGCACGAAGCGTGGGGGAGCGGATGACACCTGCGTTCCGAACAGGATCCTGGGCTGTTTGCCACCGCGCAGCGGATGCGGGTGTGCGGCCACAAGCTGCCCCAGAAAAGCGTTCAGCTTACCTGTCGAAATTCGTGTTTCCCACCCGGCCAGGGCCGTATCCAACGCCTGCACGATTCTGTTCGTATGCCACGTCGTTGCCGCCGAAATATTGATGCGCGGCGCCCACGCGACCTGCACGAGTTCGCGTTCGAGTTCAGATTTGAGTTCCTTTTGGCGTTCCTCGTCCACCAGGTCCCACTTGTTGTTGACGATCACGAGTGCCCGCCCGGCATCAACAACCTGCTGCACGACGCGCACGTCCTGCTCGGTCAATACTTCCGAGGCATCAAAAAGGACGAGGGCGACTTCGGCTTTTTCAATCGCAGCCTGTGTTCTGATCGACGCGTAGAAATCAGCTCCCGTTGTTCGGTGCATTTTGCGGCGCACACCGGCCGTATCCACAAATTGCCACTGGCGGTCGCCCAAAGTGACGATCTCATCGACCGGGTCACGCGTAGTGCCAGCTGTTGAGTCTACGACGACGCGCTCATGTCCAACGAGCGCATTGAGCAGTGAGGACTTGCCGACGTTCGGTCGTCCCACCAGAGCCACGCGGCGAATGTTGGGATCGCGTGGTTGACCGGCTCGTGCCGAGCGCTCAGGGAGAACTGCCAGCACTCGATCCAGCAGGTCACCCGTGCCTCGACCGTGCAAAGCGGAGATGGCGTATGGTTCGCCCATACCCAAACCCCACAGGTAGGCAGCGTCTGCTTCCTGCATGGCGGAATCCACCTTGTTAGCCGCCAGAATGACCGGCTTGCCGCTGCGGCGCAGCAACTCCACGATACGTTCATCAGTGGTGGTAATTCCCACCGTCGCGTCGACCACCAGCAGCACTGCATCTGACAGGTCGATCGCCACCTCGGCCTGGTCGGCCACATTGCGATCCAGTCCGCGCACGTCGACTTCCCAGCCGCCCGTGTCAACGACGAGGAATTCGCGACCAGCCCATTCTGCCTGGTAGGTGACACGGTCACGCGTGACACCCGGCGTATCCTGCACAACCGCTTCGCGGCGCCCCAGGATGCGGTTCACCAGCGTGGACTTGCCGACGTTGGGTCGCCCGATCACAGCAAGGACCGGTAAGCCGTCCATCTCAGTGCTGGAGGGCAGGTCGCCCTCGTGATCGTCAAGGATCTGCAAGTCGGATTCACTGAGCTCATAGTTGTCCAGTGACGACCGCATCGAGCGTGCGCGGGCTTCACCTGTGTCAATATCCTGCTCTTCGCTCACGTTTGTCATCCTCGCTTGCGGGGTTCACTGTATTCCAGCACTTCGCGTGCAACCGGCACGTCATTGTATCGGTGATAGACATGATCTATCTCCTGATACCACTCGGCACCCTTCCCGGTGATCAGGACGATGTCATTCGCACTGGCGTCCTGAATCGCGCACCGTACCGCATCCCGGCGGCACGTTGTAACCTCCGTGACGTTGGTCAGGTCGGGACGCACGTTGCGGATTCCCTCCATCAGCTCGGCGCGAATTGCCGCCGCGTCCTCGGTTCGGGGGTTCTCATCTGTCACCCACAACACGTCCGCGTGTCTCGCCGCAACTTCAGCCAGCGGTATGCGTTTGGAGGCATCCCGGTCACCGTCCGTGCCAAAGACCAGGACGACGCGGCCGCCAGCCAGTTCGCGCGCATCCTTGAGAATCCATTCCAGAGCTTCGGGGGTGTGCGCGTAATCAACGATCACGAGCGGCTGATCGTCACAGTCCGGATTGATTTTCTCCATACGCCCAGGAACCTGCGGTGCCCGCTCGAGGGCAGTGACCGCCTGATCTGGATCCGCACCCACTGCCGTCGCCGCTGCGATTGCCACAGCGCAGTTTTGCACGTTCACTTCTCCGAGTACCGGGCTGTGAACCTGGTGGGTGTGCCCCGCCGGATCGGTCAGGGAGAAAACGGTTTGTGCGGTCTGCGGATCCGGATGAATATCACTGACGTGCCAGTCTGCCTGTTGCGAGCTCAAGGCCGCAACAGTCGTGATCGGGATCGTGGCCTCACGTGCCAGTCGCTGGCCCCATTCATCGTCCACGCACACGATTCCACGCCGGGCATGCTCGGGCGTGAACAGGGATGCTTTGGCCTGGAAGTAGTGCTCCATGTCGTGATAGAAGTCCAGGTGATCGTGCTGCAGATTCGTAAAAATGGCGACGTCAAAGACAATGCCGTCAACACGATTCAAGCTCAATGCATGAGAGGACACTTCGATGACCGCATTGTCAGCGCCTTGTTGCTGTGCGCAGGCAAGAAAGCGATGCAGGACCGGTGCCTCGTTCGTGGTGCGCGTCGCCAAGATCGTCATGTCACCGATGCGGGTTTCCACGGTGCCGCACAGCGCAGGAACATCGTGTATGGCGCCCAACGCGGCGCTGACCAGATAGGTTGTGGTGGTCTTTCCGTTTGTGCCGGTCACTGCTGCGGTCGTCAGTGACTGATCGGGGTTTCCGACCACTCGTGCAGATACGAACGCTGCCGCCTGGCGAGGGTCGTCGACAACTGCAATAGGGACGCTCGCGCCACTGTCACGCAGGATCCGCGCACCTTTCTCATCAGTGATGACGCCGGCCGCGCCAGCCTCAAGCGCACCTGCGGCAAATTCGGCGCCGTGGTGGGAGTATCCGGGGATTGCCACGAACACCCATCCGGCATCAATGTCGCTGGAAGAGACCGTCACGCCAGTGACGGCACAGGTGGCCTTGTCTTCATTCACCCATTGATGAACATCGAGGTCGCGGACCAGTTCACGAAAAGTAATCGCTGATGTGCGAGGACGCAGTTCATTAATGGTAGTCATGGCGCACACTTTACTACTCGGGCGCGCCCCAATGCCTCAACTCGCGCGCGCTCTTACAATCGAGACATGTTTAACCTCACGCGATCCCAGGCACGTCAGCGTGCTCAGACAGTCTCAGTGTCCCACATTGACGTGACGGTGGATCTGACGCGTGCAGGTGATCTTGACGAGACACATTATCCTGTCACCTCTGTGTTCACAATGACGCTCAACCGTCCCTCAACATTTGTTGACGTGGTGGGAACGGTGGACGAGGTTCTGGTCGATGACGCTCCGCATGCGTTCCACCATGACGGATCTCGCCTTGACCTTGATGACCTTCCAATATCACGTCCGATCACGCTCACCGTGCGCGCCCACTGCAGCTTTTCACGCACAGGGGAGGGGCTCCACCGCTATCTCGATCCTGAAGATCACCGCATCTACCTGTACACACAGTTTGAGCCCACCGATGCGCGCAGGGCCTGGCCGTGTATGGATCAGCCCGATATCAAGCCGCGCTGGACCTTCCACGTCCTCGCGCCGAAAGAATGGACTGTCACGTCCAACGGCATCGACACACCGACGGATGCCGGCACCTTCATTCGGCACGACTTTTTCACCACACCACCTCTGTCCTCCTACATCACCGCAGTTGTTGCAGGCCAGTGGGCCGTAGTTGACGGCGGTACCTGGGAAGGTGGAGCCGGCGACGGCACACATGTCGCAATCCCGCTGCGTCTGATGTGTCGCGCCGCCCTCGCGCCTTTCATGGACGACGACGATATTCTGACTGTCACCCGACAGGGCCTCAACTTTTATCATCAGCACTACGGTGTGACATTTCCGTGGGGATCCTACGATCAGGTATTCGTGCCTGAATACAACCTTGGCGCAATGGAGAATCCCGGGTGCGTCACGTTCAACGAGCATCTCCTGTCGCGCGACACCCCCACATTCGCGCAGCGTCAGCACCGCGCCAACACGATCCTTCACGAAATGTGCCACATGTGGTTCGGTGATCTCGTCACGCCCGCATGGTGGGATGACCTGTGGCTCAAAGAATCCTTTGCTGACCACCAGGGCACCAACACGGCTGCTCACGCCACCGCCTACACAGGGGAGTGGACGTCATTCGCCATTGGCCGCAAAGCCTGGGCCTACGAGCAGGACCAGTATCCAACCACCCACCCCATCGCTGCAGATATCCCGGACGTGGAGGCAGCCAAGAACAATTTCGACGGCATCACCTACGCCAAGGGTGCAGCCGTCCTCAAGCAACTGTTCGTCACCCTTGGTGAGGACGCGTTTTTTGCCGGTGCACGACTCTACTTCACCCGCCACGCCAACGGTGCGACGAAGCTGACCGACCTTCTGAAAGCCCTGGAAGAAACGTCCGGGAAGGATCTGACTGAGTGGAGCAGGCTATGGCTGGAAACCAGCGGCCCATCCAGGCTCTCCGTCGACGTGCAATTCGACCATTCGGGCCGTCTTTCCCGCTTCGACCTGGTCCAGGACCGCCTCGTTCGTCCACACACACTTGAGGTATCCACGTGGGCGATTGACGAGGGAGCCCTGAGGCGCACCCACACCTATAGCCTGCATACTGAGGCCGCCCGTATCCGCATCACAGACGACACACTTTCACGCGGGGAATGCGATTTGATCGTGTTGAACGACCACGATCTGACGTATGCGATCTGCAGGTTTGATGCGCACAGCGCGGACACGGCATTGGCTTACATCGGAACCTGCCCTGATCCGCTCACGCGCGCCGTTGTGTGGGCGAACCTATGGAATATGGTGCGCGATGGGCTCATGCGCGCAGACCGCTATGTTCGCGCAGTACTCACGCAGGCACTCACCGAAGATCACGACGCGGTTGTGGACAGACTGCTGTCCAGTGTTCAGTACGCCATCGCGCATTACTGCCCGCGCTCACAACGAGCAGCATTGCACGAACAGGTCGTCGCCACTGCACTCGACATCCTCTCACACACCACTACCGTGGACCCCCAGCGTCTGTGGCTCGGAGCGTTGCTCAGCTCAGCACCCTGGTGCCCCTTGTCACCTGCAGCGACCAGCACGATCACAGCCGTGGCGGGCCGGCACAGTATTCATGGACTGGAAATCGGTCCCGAACTTGCCTGGCGTGCACGCCGCGCGCTTGCTGCGCGCGGCGATGTCGACCGCGCTCGCCTCGACCAGTGGCTGGACAACGAACGCACAGGGGAGACTACCATTTTCCACGCTCGCGCTGTGGCTGCTCTGCCCACAGCCACTATCCGTGAACAGTCATGGAAACGAGTTCTCACCGGGGACATTTCCAACGAGGAAACCTCAGCGATCCTCTTCGGCCTGGCGGAGTCCACGTGGGAGGGCGATGAGCTCGACCGTGAGTTCTTCGCGCACCTCGCTGATTTTTGGGCCACCCACTCCATCGGCATGGGTATTCGCTTCGTGCGTGCTGGCGCTCCACATCACGTCGACTGCGATGATCCGGATGCGGTAGCCACCCTCGTCAATGAATATGAACAATGGCTGGAGGGCAATACGGATGCACCTGCTGCCCTGCGACGGCTCGTAATCGAGAACTTTGACGACGTTCAGCGTGCTCAACGCGTCCAGGAACTTTGGGAGGAGACGCTATGAGCACTGCCTCGCCCCGAAAGGACCCTGCCGCATCGATGTCGCAGCTCAACCAGCTTCTTCGCAATCCGCTCGATGCTGCCTACCACGCATACGCAGCCGATCCGAATGCCCGCCGATCCGGCCCGGCAATGCGCGTCCTCGTCATCATCATGGCGATCGCGCTGGGGATCGCCTCCGGAATCGCAGTGCGATACTTACGCGCCCCCGCTGATACGACAGTGCGAAACTCATTGACCTCGCGCATCGAAACCGTCCAGACGCAGGTTGACTCGCTCAGCCAGGAAGTGTCCGACCTGTCCTCCACGATGCGCTCAGCTGCCGATATCGCCCCGACATCTGCACCGCAACTGGAGGCAAGCGTGGCGATGGCCAGTGCGGCTCACTCCGTGCACGGACCGGGTCTGACTGTTGCCCTCAGCGACGCCACAGATTCCAAAACTGAACGACCCCAGGCGGTTGTGCGCGATCAGGACTTGCGAATGGTGGTCAATGCCATGTGGGCGGGCGGAGCTGAAGCCATTGACGTCAACGGCATTCGCATCGGGTCGGGCACCTTCATCCGCACCGCAGGTTCAACGATCCTGGTCAACACCACGGCCATCCAGTCTCCCTACGTCATCAATGCCATCGGAGACGGGTCGGATCTGTCGGTGGCACTGGTGCGTGGCGGCACCGGTGATTATCTGTCTACCGCCCAGTCAGCTCGAGGTATACAGATCACGACACGGGCCGCAAACTCCATTGAGATGCAGGGCGTTGATCAGCGCTCGACGCGCTACGCTGAAACTCGAGATGGTGCTGGAGGCTAAACATGATTGCTGTCCTTGGACTGATTGCAGGAATCGTCATTGGATTCATGGTCGATCCCACGATCCCGGTGTGGATTCAGCCATTCCTTCCCGTTGCCGTTGTCGCTGGGCTTGACGCTCTTTTCGGCGCCGGGCGCGCGTGGCTCGAAGGTGTCTTCTCCGACCGTGTCTTCATCATGTCGTTCTTCTGGAATGTCCTCGTAGCCTGTCTGTTGGTATTCCTAGGACAGCAGCTCGGCGTCGGATCCGCCATGACGACCGCTGTCGTCGTCGTTCTCGGTATCCGTATCTTCTCCAACGCCGCGTCCATCCGTCGTCTTATTTTCAAGGCGTAGGTGCACGACAATGGCACGTAATTCTGCGAACAAACCCCAGATATCGCGCGGTTCACGGCTGCGAGAGGCTCTTTTGGCCAGTCCGAGGCCGATCCATATTCTTCTTGTCGTCATCTGCATGATGCTCGGTATCGCATTGGTAACTCAGGTGCGCGCCCAGCGTGCCGACCCGCTCGACCAGATGACCGAGCAAGACCTGGTGGTGCTGCTCGATGAGCTGTCTGGACGCGAGGAAACACTGCGCGGCGAGAAGGCTGAGCTCGAGTCTGAGCTGGCTGACCTGGAGAATGCTGTCTCCCAGCAGCAGGCTGCCGACGAAGCGGCCCGCAAGAGTGTCGAGCAGGCACGTATCAATGCCGGAACGGTCCCTGTTGAAGGCGAAGGCCTCACCATGATCGTTACCGATCCGCAGGGAGGTGTCAATGCAGTCCAGTTCGTCATGACCCTTGGGGAACTGCGCAACGCCGGAGCTGAAGCTGTGAGCATCAACGGTATCCGTGCCAACGCGCAGACCTGGTTTTCCATGTCGGATGTGGGCATCATCATGAACGGTCAGGTGATCCACTCGCCCTACCAGTGGAAAGTGATTGGAGATTCGGACACGATTGCCACTGCACTGGAGATTTCTGCAGGTGCGGCTTGGCAGATGCGTTCCAAGAATGCGGACGTGGAGATCATCAAATCCCAGCAAGTCGTGATCGATGAAGTTGCTCCTACTCCGATCCCTCAATATGCGACAGAAAAATAGAGGCGTGACATAATTGTTATCAATGAAACAGCAATGCGCCGGCGTACCTTTTTTGCGTACACTGGGGTGCATCTGAATTCCGGTGTACTCGCGGAAGAGGGAAATGATGGAAGATCACAGTGACTTTGACCCGACGGCAACCTCGGTCTTCGGCCTGCCAGGCTCGGAGGAAGAAGAGGAAACTGCTCAACCGCTGCCGTTGTCTGCTCGCGACCGCGAGGCAGTCGAGGCCCTTCCTGCCGGTTCCGCACTGCTCATCGTTCAGCGTGGCCCGAACTCCGGTGCGCGCTTCCTGCTCGATCCAGGCACAACTAACGCCGGACGCTCACCCAAGTCGGACATTTTTCTTGACGACGTGACTGTGTCCCGCAAACATTGCCAGTTCATCGCACAGGACGGTGGCTACATTGTCCGCGATTCAGGCTCCCTGAACGGCACTTATGTCAATCGTGAACGTGTCGATGAGGCACATCTGCAAGAAGGCGATGAAGTCCAGATCGGCAAGTACCGCATGACCTACCAGCCGTCCCCGCAGCAGGCATGAACACTGCCCACGCATACGCACTCGAGGAGAATCCACAACAGGGACAGTGGCCACGTGGCTTGAGTGCAGAGCCGACAATGGCCATCGGCCAGGTCACAGAAGCTCTGCAAAAAGAGTTCCCCACCGTCTCAGTGTCAAAGATTCGTTTTCTGGAGGATCAGGGACTCATCTGTCCGAGCCGTACGAGTGCGGGTTACCGAAAGTTTTCCGAGTCCGACCGTGAGCGACTGCGCTATATCCTGCGGCGCCAGCGCGATTCCTATTCGCCCCTCAATGCCATTCGCGATGAGCTGCGGGCATTGGACGCCGGCCATGACGTGGATCTTGCTCCGAGCGCACGCATTGTTGCTTCCGATGGGGAAGTA
This sequence comes from Schaalia radingae, assembly GCF_900106055.1. NCBI lineage: Bacteria > Bacillati > Actinomycetota > Actinomycetes > Actinomycetales > Actinomycetaceae > Schaalia > Schaalia radingae. The sequence goes on from NZ_LT629792.1 coordinate 1,313,397, forward strand.
GTTGTCCCTGCGAACCAGTCAACCATTTCCACGCGTGACTTGGCTGATCTGACAGGCGCCACTGTCGAGACTCTTGAACGCTACACTGCACTCGGATTGATCGCTCCAGACATTGCTGGCTATTTTCCATCTCGCACGGTTCACGTCGTGCACCTGCTGGTGGCCCTTGAAGCTGAGGGCATGAATGCGAGGATCTTGCGTTCTGTGCGCACAGGTGCCGAGCGCAGTGCGGATGTGATTGATCAAGTCGTGTCCTCACAGCTGTCACGCCAACGCGCCACCGATCGTGAGCGTGCACACGCACGCTCAATGGAATTTGGTGAAAAGCTCGCTGACCTGCACCGGGAACTATTGCGCATTTCATTGTCGAGGCTCAACGGCGACTCACCTTCAAGTTGAACTTGAGGCTCGCCGTTTGAATTGTTGACCGACGACCGTTCGGGAATTAGCGTTAGAGAGTACACACAGTGAGCCCATTCAGTGGCTAAGAGTCCGAGGAGCATACGTGAGCGCGAATCCGGCTGATTCAGTAGCCCCACAACCACGACAGGCCATGCTCTTCGGCGACCCTCTTGAAGGCCTCAACGAAGACGAAACCGGCTATCGCGGCCCGGTTGCGTGCTCCGCGGCCGGCATCACCTACCGTCAGCTCGACTACTGGGCTCGCACAGGGTTACTCCAGCCGTCGGTGCGCGCTGCGCGTGGATCCGGTTCACAGCGCTTGTACTCATTTCGCGACATCCTCGTCCTGAAAGTCGTCAAGAAGCTTCTTGACGCCGGCGTGTCACTCCAGCAAGTCCGCCAGGCAGTCACGCAGCTCGGTAACCGTGGAATCGATGACCTCGCGTCGATCACGCTGATGAGTGACGGCGCATCCGTGTATGAATGCACGTCATCCGATGAGGTCATTGACTTGCTCCAAGGCGGACAGGGCGTGTTCGGTATCGCAGTGGGGCGCGTGTGGCGCGAAGTTGAAGGCTCCCTGGCTGAACTGCCAGTCGAGCGGCGCGACGAAGATGACACGGTTATTGACGATCTAGCTGAACGCCGTCGCCGCAGGCACCGTTCCGTTTCCTAAGTTCACATCGGAACAACGTTCAACGCTTCGCGAACCTTCTCGGGCGAGAGCGTTCGGCGCTGCGTAACCGCCACCGCCGAACCAATGAAGCTCACCAGGCCCCATCCGATCAGCGACAGGAGCGGGGGCACCCACGAGGATCCCACACCCAGAACGCTGGTCTGCAGGCCTCCGGCAAGTTCTCCCAACGGCAGCAGCGCGTTCATTGTAGATAAGGCGTCAGGTGAATCCTGGTAGGGCATCAGCCCGATGAGGGCAACGACCTGCAATGTGAAGAACAGGAGCGAGACGACACGCCCGATCCGGGCACCGCACACTGCCAATAGCATCTGGTGGACCAGGACTGCCACAATTGCGCCGACTATGATCAGTGCACCTGTACCAGCGAGACTGACCGGAAAGACCTTGAACAGCAGCGCTACACAGATCACGCCCAGCACGGAGATTGCCACTACGCCGGACGGGGCGCGCAGCGAATCAATGACCGCCCGAACTGCACCGACTGGACGAGCCAAGACGCGACCGCGAAGGCCCGGCATCATCAAGAATGCACCAAACGCACTGATCCAGATCAGGACTGCAGCGGTAAACGGGAAAGCTGTTCCGATGGTGCTCTGCGTCGTGGCATCCTGCTCTGTTTGCACCGGACGCATCGCCATGGACACAATCCGAGTGCGTTCCGCATCTGAGTAGACGGGGATTTGCGAGACGCCCTCGTCCAGGCCATCCGCGAGCTGGGACGATCCGTCGCGTAGCTGGTCGATGCCTGTGGAAAGCTGATCGGCTCCGTTTCCGAGCTGTCCGAGTCCGTCTGCCAGTTGGCTGGAGCCGTCAGCCGCTCCCTGGGCTCCCTCGTTGAGCTGGCTAATGCCACCCGAGAAGCGGCCCACTCCAGCCGACAATTGTGCCAAGCCGTCGGCTAGGCGATCGGCTCCGGTGACCAGTCCAGGCTGGCCTTCTGTGCCGTCAAATCCGTCCTGGAGCTGATGCACCCCGTTCTGTAGCTGTGTGACGCCCTGAACGAGGCCTATCGTCGAGTCTGTTCCATTGATGCCATCCGCCATTTGACGCGCTGCACTGGCAAGCTGTTGGGATCCTGTGGCCAGTTGGCTCACCCCTGCGAGTAAACCATCCGGACCGACAATCTGGGCGATGTACTCGTTGTAGTGGTCAACGAAATGTTGCGCGTCGGCAAGGCCGTCCGCGAATTCGTCACTGGAAATCTTCGCCAGGAAATCGTCGAGGGCAGCGAGGGAATCGGTTGCAACCGTGGGCAGGCCATCAATGAAAGGCACAATCAACTGCCCAAACTCCTTCATATCGGCACAGTATTGTGGGAACGTTTCAGCGGGGCATCGATCGATAAGGCCGAGCAGCGAGCTACGTAGCTCGTTAATGACATCCTGATCGGTCATGATTGGTTCAAGCCTGCTGAGCACATCGCGCGCATCCCGAGCCACCTGTTTCATCACATCGACAATTTGCTGAAGATCGATGGTGATCGTTGGCAGGTCAGCAGGATCGAAATCCTCGGGAATGAGGGCACGGATCGTGTCCAACCCGTTGTCAAGTCGCGCGATACCGTCGGCCAGCTGTTCGGTTCCTTCTGCCAGCTGGAGTGAGCCACTGGCCAGCCCCGGCGTCGTACCGTTTCCCAGGATGCCGTCCGCCAGCTGGTCGACGCCGCCGGTCAGACCGGGGGAGGAGGCTGATCCGGCGATTCCGTCGCGCATCTGGTGGATGCCGCCTGACAGTTGTTCCGCACCGGCATGGAGCTGTCCGATACCGCCCGAAAATCCTGCCACACCGCTCTCCAGTGCTGCCGTGCCGTCGGCAAGTTGGGCAAGTCCTCCGGCAAGTTCATAGGTGCCATCCGTGCTCTGGTGGACGCCGTCGGCCAGCTGATGGGCACCCTGTCCCAAGGACCCGATACCGGAATCGAGTTGCCTGGCTCCGTCTGCAGCTGCTCCCAGCTGGTCTTTCAGCTGGTCGAATCCCAGATAGACACCGTTGAGAACCTGCGTGCCCAGCGTCTGGCCCAAGGATCGCGCGGCGGCTTCCGTCACCGCATGGGCCAGTTCGTTCATCATAGGTGCAGTCGCATCAGAACTGGTCAGTGAGACAATGCCGGGATTTGCGTCAGTTTGCCCGATCGTTGCCACCGCTGTCGAGAAGTTTTCCGGAATGGTCACGATTGCAGCAACGTCACCGTTCTTAATTGCGTCGTGCGCACTGTTGACCTGCATCAGCTCCCATTGGAACGTTGCGGTTCCATCGTGCGGTTTGAGCAGTTCGGCGGACAGTTGGCGTCCGAAAGGGACAAATTGGGTTGAGCCGTCGGGCAGCGTCATTTCCGCGCCCTTGTCCAGGTTTACGATCGCCGCTTTCAGGCGTGTAATGTCCGAGCCTGTACTGTTTCCACCGATTGACCACATGGACAACGCGGCGAGCAGGATCGGTACGATGACGGCGACCAGCAATAGGCGTGCATCTCGTAATCGCATTTATGCGTCGCCTCCAATCTTTACCGTCCGTGTGACCACAAAGCCACTGTTGCCAGCCTGAGGTCCCACAATCAGTGCACCTTCTTGTTCCACTGTCGCACTGATGAGCTGGTCTCGCACCTGTTCGGTTACCGGGCAGTCCACGAGTACCAGGTTCTTGTCCGACTCTTCAGCATCCGACGCAATCATGTGGGCCCATGAGGCTCGCAACATGATCGGAATGTTAGCGCGCATCCAGCTGGATCGATCGCGCGCGTCGTTATCGCGCACCACGATAATTCCCTGGTCAGCGCGGATAAGGCCCGCAGCCGCGCACATGAGTGTGCGCACCTGGCTGGGTGGCCCGTCCAGTTGGATGACCTCACCGGGCCAGACAATCAGCTCATCGCACGAGGCCACGGTCTGGCCACCCTCGTTAATGCGGACATCTTCCATGCGCAAGATTGCCGGTCCGTTGACACGTTTCCACTCCATGTGATCGCTGAGGTGATCCATAGCGACGCCCTCGACGTCGACGTGAGGCACCACCCGGTCCAGTGCGCGCGGAAAACGCCAGGCTCGCTTACCAAGCACCATCATGACCGCTGGAATGAGCGTCATGCGCACGATGAATGCGTCAATAGCAACGCCAACCGCCAGCGCCAGTGCGATGGGCTGGACGTAGAAGGAACCTGAGGGAATGAATCCGAAGAAAACCGACACCATGATCAGCGCTGCAGCCACCACAACAGGTGCGGAGGAGGCGAATCCCTTCTTGACTGCCTGCCGTGCATCCTCGCCGTGAGTCCAGTACTCGCGCATGCGGGTGACGAGGAAGACCTGGTAGTCCATCGCCAGGCCAAAGAGCACACCCAACGCCATGATCGGCATGAAGCAGATGACCGGCCCGGTATTGGAGATGCGCAGCGGTCCGGTGAACCATCCCCACGAGAAGATCATGGACGTGACGCCGAATGCTGCGCCGATCGACAGGAGGTATCCGATCGTTGCGATCAGCGGCACCCACAGTGACCTGAAGACTACTGTCAGCACAATCAACGCCAGCCCCACCACCAGTGAGGCAAACGGCACCAGCGCATCCGTCAGGCGAGCGGTCACATCCATTCTGGCGGCAACCATGCCGGTCACATGAATATCCTCGACGCCCAGTTCACGCTCCCACGTGTCGGCAGCTTCGCGCAGGTTCTCCAGTGCTTTTTCGGTTGCAGGATCGTTCGACGCGGCCTCGGGGATCGCAATGACGGCAGCAAGGTCAGCGTTCCTGTTCGGGGTGGCTATCTGAATTGACCTGATGCCATCAACCTGTTCAACCCGGTCGGCAAGTTCATCGACCAGACCGAGCGGGTCCTCAGACTGGATGATGCCACCGATGATCAGCAGGGGAGCGTTGGCTCCGTCTCCGAATTCGTTCGCCACCAGCTCGTATGTGTCCCGTGCGGGAGTGCCCACCGGCTCGGTTCCATTGTCGGGAAGGGACAGGCGCAGATCTTTGGCAGGAATGACGACGGCGGACAGGAAAACTAGGACGACAGCGATCGTGATCCACGGGCGGGCAGTGATCACTGATACCCACCATTGGGAAGCACTCTGCTTCGAGTGCTTCGCTGCATGTCTGCGAGTCTCTTCCTGACCGGAGCGCCGCGATGCGCGTGCGTGGCGTGGGCGCAGTCGCTCACCCATCAAACCCATCAGAGCCGGGATGGCCGTCACCGCAATCACAGCGGACACGGCCACAGCGGCCGCGGCACATAGACCCATCACTGCCAGGAAGGGGATGCCGGAGACGATCAGACCGCATAGTGCGATCACAACGGTGATGGCGGCGAAGATTACGGCACCACCTGATGTCGCATTGGCCATCGCAATGGAATCAACGACGTTCCAGCCGTGAGCCAGCTGGGAACGATGGCGGGAGACGATAAAAAGACAGTAGTCAATGCCGACCGCCAGACCGATCATGATCGCCAGCGTGGGAGTAGTGGTGGAAATGTCCACCCACTGCGCAACAATGAGTACACCTGTCATCGCGATGCTCACGCCGAGCAGTCCGGTGATCACGGGCAGGACTGCAGGCAGCAGCGCGCGGAAGGTGATCGCAAGGATGATGAGCGCAATGGCCACACCAACCAGTTCAAGAGGGGAGAGGGGCACTGATGTTAGCTGGTAGATCTGGCCTCCGACCGATGCCGGCATCCCGGCCTTTGTGCTGTCGGCAGCGACCGTTTCGATAGTGTCCAGTGCGCCGTCGTCATCTTGCCCGAGCGCCAGGTCAAGTTGGACGTTGATCAGGGCGAATCGTCCGTCCGTACTGATTGTGGGAGTGCGCAGCAATTCTGACCACGGGTCGGCTGCCTGAGTGACGTGAGGGACGGCGCTCAATTGATCGACGACGCGCTGCACCTGGTCGCGGTGTGTCTCGATGGGGTGGTCATCAGGAGATTCCACGATGACCTGTGCGGTCAGTCCGGCCAGTTCGGGGAATCGTTCCGAAATAATGTCGAGGCCGTCCTGGGCCTCTGTGCCGGGAATCTTGAAATCATTGGACAGTTGCGGGCCTGCCTGCCACACCCCGATTCCGCCAATCAGCAGGACAGCAATCCACACGAGGAGCGTGCGGATCCCGTGGCGCGCGCAGACGGCACCTAACTGACGCAGAAAAGTAGACACATTACATTGTCTAACGTTTGAGGAGCTCCTGCAGTGTTATTTACTTCCCAGTGATTGCGAGACAGTGTAACCCGTGTCGCAGTCGGTGATGGCGACGTGAACGATACCGTGCCGATCCACCGTGTACTTTTCTTCGATTAAGGGTCCGTCCTCCGTGCGGCGCACACTCACGGCATGGGGGTCGAGGGCGTCGCCCATATCCTGCAGTCCGCGGGCGAAGGGGAAAATCAGCTCGCCATATGGCAAGACGTCGCCTCGCGGCACGCCCTGGTCGTCGGTTGCAGTGTATTCAACGAAGCGGAACCACCCGATATTGTGAGCGGCACGGTAACGACGCGTGACGCTGACGGAGTCCTGTGTGGAGACTCTGAGGTGAGCATCCAGCAGAGGATCAAACGACACCATCTGCCCTGACTGCATTTCGCGGAATACGCCGACTCCACGTGAAAGCTGTTCACGCAGGGTGAAGCCGGACTCGGGATCAGCTGCGATGGCCAGGCCGATCGCGGTTGATGCTGCGGTGTGAGGGGAGCGGTGGACACGTCGCCCGAAGCGGCGTCGCAGTTCGCGCAGGACGTGCGGCAGTTGGGACCCACCACCCACGACGTACAATCCCGCAACATGGGGTCCCAGTTCCTCTCCGCCTTCTGAATCGATGGCGAGCAGCGGCTTCATTGTTTCGACGGTGGAATCGATCAGGTCGATGCAGTGAGCATAGAAGTCCGCGACCGGCACTGTTACATCGCGTGCGCCCACCGTCAATGAGATTCGCCTGGTCTGAGGTGTCAGTGCCTCCTTTGCGTCGCGTGCCTGTTCGAGCAGGTCGTCCATATCGGAGTCGCTCAGATCGACAGAGGTTGCGCCGACTGCGGCCAGTGCGCACTGGGCGAGTACCTGATCAAAGTCGTCCCCGCCGAGCAGGTTATTGCCGTGTGATCCGAGGATCTCGTGAGATGTTCCTTCCACGCTGACCAGTGAGGCGTCGAAAGTTCCGCCACCGAGGTCATATACGAGGATCTGTTGCCGGTTGGTCGATAGCGAAGCGCGATGTCGACTGGTGTATTCGAAGCCTGCTGCTGACGGCTCGTTGATCATGGCAAGAGTGGTGAAGCCGGCTGCCCGGAATGCTTCCAGCGTCAGGAAACGTTGTGCCGAGTAGGCGTGGGCGGGAATACCGATGACGGCTTCCAGTGGTTCTTCGTCTGGGATCTGACTCACTGACGAGTTCGTGCGAATTTCGTGGGCCACGTAGGTGAGGAACTCGGTCAGGAGCGTCAGGACGTTGATGTCGCGGCGGTCAACCCGCACCGTTGTTTCGCTTGTGACAGCTGGATCGGAGATCAGGCGTTTGAAGGAGCGCAGATGCGGAGCACCCTGGCGCGCCAGTTCTACCGCGTCGAAGCCGTAGACGCGATGGTCACCGTCAAGCGCCATGAGGGAGGGGATGTATTCACACACGTCGTCGTCGACGTCACTGAAAGCTACAATAGGGTAGTTGCCTCGATCAGCTGCCGCAACAGTGGTGCGCGTCGTACCGAAATCTACTCCGAGTCTCATATTTCCTACTGTAGTAGTTGATCGGCAGAATTCGAGCGACGCCACATGATGATCACCGACATTGACACCGATAGGTAGGCGGCGATCGCCAGGATGAAGAATTGGTTGGTGTAGGAGGCAAGCGAGTTGACCACAACGAGGTCAATGCCTACCGCCGCGAAGGCGATGCCGAATGGAATCTTGATGGAGGAGCGCTTCGGGAGCATCATGACTCCTGCAACCACGGCAAGCGCACCCGCGATAACGCCGCCGATGACAGCTGCGATTGACAATGTGCCCGTCCAGCCGTCTTGTGTCACATCGGGAACGACCTGGTCGAGCATGGCATGTCCCGACGCGTACGACACGAGGGCAGTCACGGCGCGTGCGACGTCTCCGATCGCCTGAATGAAGAGCATAACGGCTGCGACGCTCTGGAAGCGAGACGTGGGAACGTTTCTAACCCAGCGTGTCAGGCGTGTGCCGGCGTCAGATCCATCTCCGGGCAGATCATTTGCCAAGTCACTGAGCGCGTCGATGAGCAGGTGCTGTGAAGGAGAGGGGTTGAGGTTTCGGGCTTTGTCCAGGTGTTGTGCCATCTGAGCGCGGCGCATAGCCGGAAGGGTGCGATCCACACTCTGTTCGGCAATGTCGAGGGCCAGGTGCAGGTGCGCGGCAGCAGTACTGCGGCTTAGTCGTTGGAGAGCAAGCGCCCCACCAGCTAGCAACACCAAGAACACGTAAATAATGGTTGCGGCAAGAGGAAAGAAATAGTCATTATCTTGTGTGATGAATTTACCGACCTCGTCCACGAATAATCCGGCACCGACGCCACCGAGGATCGCACCTGCCCAGGACGCCCAGGAATTCGTCAATATCATCGCGCCGATCAAGCCAATAATGAGCAGCAAGCCGCCCCAGATCGCATGAGCAATGTGAAACACTTCGCCGCCAACTTGGGGATAACCAGTCAGAGCAAGGTATGCGCGTGTCACAGCGATCGTCAGCGCGCACACCACGCCAAAGACCACAACAAGCGCGGGCGCGTCGGATTTAAAGTAGGGACGCAGTGACAGACCGCGCGGCTGGGTTGTCCCTCGCGTGCGCTGACGTTGAGCGTGGACCGAGCTGCTGACCTCGGGCATGAAGATTTCCTTTCGCCAAGTGAGAGGGGATTTCACAATTTCCCACATCTGACATAATGTACATTATCGGATTGTGGTGGAGCGTGCGAACCTCTATCAGTTACAATATTCGAGCTCGCACGCATTTAGGAGGATTCATGGCTGATCGCGCCCTTCGCGGTATGCAAATTGGTGCAAAATCGATGGAATCAGAAGAAGGTGTCATCTTCGCCGACCGAGCGACTGCAACATACCTGTGCTCCAACGGCCATAAATTCCAGATTCCATTTTCCACCGAAGCGAATCCTCCGGCGACGTGGGAATGCAAATGCGGCGCCACCGCTGAAATTATCGGCGAAGAAGGCGAAGAGGAAGAACAGAAACCAGCCAAACCGGTTCGCACGCACTGGGATATGCTGCGCGAGCGCCGATCCCTTGAAGAACTCGACGTTGTCCTGAACGAGCAGCTCGAACTGCTGCGCTCGGGCCGTTTGCGTCCAGAAGGCGCCTACCGAAAGAATTAACGTCGCCGCACGCTGATGAGTGCGCGCACCACGGCGCAGATGGTGACAACTCCCCCTCCACACATTATTCCGACTGACGGAATTATGCCGAGTCTGGCTGCCCACGTCAGTGATGTACGCAACGGCAGCTGCGCCACCATGTGATCTGCAGTCTGTTTCACTGTCTGGCGCACGATCGTGCCATCAGGGCGCACAATCATCGAGACACCATTGGTGGAGGCCTGGATTCCCGATCGGCCGTACTCCATTGCTCGAAAACGCAGCATCTGAGCCTGCTGAGTGGACTCAGCTGAATACCGAAAATGGTAGTTATTCGTTGGAATGGCAATGATCTGACCGCCTCGATCCACACCGTCTCGAATCAGATCCTCATAAGCCACCTCGAAGCAGATTCCCATCACGAAAGGCACCTCGCGCCCATCGTTGAGCGTCACGGACAGCAGGCTCGGATTATCGACCGCAACCATGTCGACGTTGACCTGAGCTGCCTCGGTAGCCAGTTTTGAAATAAAGGAGCGCCACGGAATGTATTCACCAAACGGCACGGGGTGCTGCTTACCGTAAAGCTGATCGCTCAGACCCGAATCCGGGTACCACCAGCCAACCAGATTCGTGCGCGTATTGTCCTGACTGTCATACCCGTTGAAGCCGACCAGAATCGGAACGCCGAGCGCATCGACTGCTTCATCGACCAGGTTCGCTACGCCTGAATTGGCACGAGGATCGCGATCGGCTGCCGTCTCACCCCACACAGCCACATCCACCGCGTCGCCTTCCTCGGCCATTCGCAGCGTTTCGCGCGTGTGATTGCCAGTAACTTTCAGCGGCACGCTGTACGTCGCATTGCCCGGGATTTCAACGTTGCCCTGGACGACACCCACGCGAATCGATCCGGCTTCCTGCGCATTCGGTAGTGTGATCGCCAGCGGCAGGCACGCCAGCGCAGCCGCCAGCACCAGCATCAACGGTCTGTTCCACCAGTGCTCATCCGAGCGCGTTCTCAGGAGCGAAAATGTGCGCCGCAGCAGCACTGCGAGCATCATAGTGACTGCACTGACCAGCACTTCCCCACCCCACGGCGCGAGCTTTCCCCACGGAGCATCGACCATCGCATACGCCGTCTTGCCCCACGGGAAACCGCCAAATGGCACGGTTGAACGCAGCTGTTCGACCGCGACCCACAGAACGGCCCACGACAATGTCTGTCCCCACCAGGTGCGCACCCACACCAGTGCCCTGCTGATCGCAGCGCACCACGCCCAGATGCACAATGCAATGATCTGCGTGGCTGACAGTGTCACCCACGGCAACCAGCCGCCTGTTGCGATGGATGACCAGTGGATGTGCGGTAGCCAGAAAAGCGCGCCGACCAACGTTGCGTACCACATGCCTCGTCCAGTCGACGACCGATCGACGAGGGCGACTAGAAATGCCAGCCCGATGACGAAAAGCGGCCACCATCCCACATCCGGGAATGCCGCCCACAGACATACGCCGCTGATCGCGGCACACGGATAATCCAGCCATCTGCGCCGCGGGGGAAGTTTCAGTTTCAAACGGTCGACCATTCCACCACTCCATGTACGAGCATCCGTCGAGCGTCCCGGGCGCGTGTGGCCAGGCCACCCTGATCAACGTGCGAGAGCTGGTCGAGCAGATCCATCACCTGTCGCACCCAGCGCACAAAATCGCCGCCCGACAGGTCAGCTACTTGCAGTGCAGTGGTCAGCGACGCACCGTGCGCCCACGCATGCATAGCACCGACCAGCGAGATATCCGGCGGAGGAGTGGGTGTAGCTCCCGCAGACGTTTCTGCCTGCTGGATCTCCTGGCTGGCACGCCACGTTGCATCCAGTGCACGAGCGATCGCTGAATTGGCGCCACCAGGAATTGACGTGTCGGGATTGTTTTCCGCACGCGCCTCATACACGCAGGTGGAGACCACCGCTGCCAATTCAGCCGGATCTAGGTCGTCCCACGCCCCACATCGCACGGCGTGAACGACCAACAGATCCCGCTCACCAAACACGCGTCGCAGCTGTTGTCCCGCCGTTGTCACACGGTCGCCGTCAAGGAAGCCGAGGGATTCGAGCACCGCACACACACGGTCAAACTCCTTCGCGACCGTGTCGGTGCGCTCATTGATACGTTCAACCGTTCGCAGGTACTCCTTGCGAGCACGTGCCCATTCATGCCCCATCGCTGCATGCGACTCGCGCTGCGGGCAACGGTGAACCGGATGGTGACGAATTTCGTCTCTCATATATGCAATAGTGGGATCGTCACGGTGGGCTGACCGACGCGGTGCATCCAGTGCGCCTGAGCGTACACGGCGGCGAATTTCGCCGGCCACCTTCTCGCGCACCACACGTTTGCGCAGGTCACGTCCCATCGGGATTTTCATACTTCCAACCACGGCAAAGGCACGCATTTTCTGCGAAATAATCACATCGTGAATCTTCATATCCGTGCCGATTACGTCGATTCGCGGTGCTCGCCCCTCGTCGGCAGGCCGGATCACCACCCCATAGCGGGTCGCTCGCCCGGGCTGGTAGGCGACGATATCTCCGCGGCGCGCCCGGCGCAGATCCTTTTCCATGTCCTGCCGCACTACTGCCGACCGCGCCCTCGCCGAGGATTTCTCCAAACCGGACAGCTCTTCACGCAACTGGAAGTACTCCAGGGCATCGCCGTATTCACACTTGACGTGCGAGGCGACCTCATCCATATGTTTCTTCACCCGCGCAGCTTCGCGCGCAAATTCGACGACTCCGCGGTCGGCCTGGAACTGGGCGAATGAGGACTCGAGCACTTCGCGCGTCGACGCGCGAGAGGACCGTGCCAGCAGGTTCACCACCATGTTGTACGTTGGTCTGAAGGCACTGATCAGCGGGTAGGTTCGTTTCGACGCGAGCGATGCAACCTCTTCAGGCTCAACGCGTCCCTGGTAAAGCACCACTGCGTGGCCCTCACGGTCAATGCCGCGCCTGCCGGCACGTCCCGTCAACTGCGTGTACTCCCCCGCCGACAGTTGAACGTGCGCAACGCCGTTCCACTTCTGCAAGGATTCGATGACAACTGTCCGGGCGGGCATGTTGATTCCCAGCGCCAGCGTCTCGGTGGCATAGACCGCTTTAATTAAACCGCGAGTAAATAACCGTTCCACCGTCTCCTTCATGACGGGAAGCATTCCGGCATGGTGAGCCGCTATCCCTCGCTCCAGAGCGCTCGCCCATCGATGCAGCCCCAGCACGACATGGTCAGTGACAGGAATCTGCTCCATTGCCTCATCGACCGCATCCCTGATCTGGCGCGCTTCTTCCGGAGTTGTCAGCACCAACGGTGAGGCAGCTACCTGCTGTACCGCATCGTCACACGCAGCCCGAGAAAAGATGAACACAATTGCCGGCAGCAGGTGGGCCCGCTGCAGTGTCATCAGCACGCCGGCTCGACTTTCGCGGCGCTGCAGCCTGCCTCGTCGATTATGCTGCAAACCTCGGCCACTACCCGGTTGCGAGCTGCGGGCAATTTCATACCTGAGCTGCGGATTCACACCCGCCCGGCGGCTCGACCCCGGCGCGTACAGATCAAACAGGTGCGAATTGGCAATCATGTGCTGGTACAGGGGAACAGGGCGTTTTTCGGAGACGATCACGCGACATGTGCCACGCACCTGCTGCATCCACGCGCCGAACTCTTCGGCATTCGACACCGTGGCCGACAGCGCAATCACACTGACACGCTGCGGCAGGTGGATCATCACTTCTTCCCACACCGGGCCGCGGAAACGGTCAGCCAGGTAGTGAACCTCGTCCATGACTACGTGCGTCAGATCATCGAGCGGCGCACCCGCATAAATCATGTTCCGTAGAACCTCAGTGGTCATCACGACCACTGGAGCACCCGGATTGATGGACGTATCACCGGTGAGCAGACCCACCGATTCTGCCCCGAACCGCTTTTGGAAATCCATGAACTTCTGGTTGGACAGGGCTTTGATCGGGGTGGTGTAAAACGCGCGGGTTCCACGCTCAACAGCCAGATAGGTGGCGAATTCGCCGACAACAGTCTTTCCTGCTCCGGTCGGCGCGGCCACCAGCACAGACTCGCCACCCTCAACAGCTTCAAGCGCTTCCCACTGAAAATCATCAAGCGAAAACCCAAGCGAGTCGGCGAATGCACTGCGCGCACTCGAATCGACGGCGCGCTGAGCCTTGGCAGCCTCGAAGCGTTCAGCCGGACTCATCTGATCCATTTCGCGGGTTGGTTCGCCTTCCTCGCGGACGCGGCAGCGTCTTTTCGGTGACATGCTCGCTTACTCCCCTACTTCCCCATCGCCCACACGTTGCGGGCCCGGCGCGCCACGCGCGCAGCACGTTCTTTCCATTCGGAGGGCACAACCTGCACAACATGTGGGGCAATGTCGATCAGGAAGTGAGTCACCCATTCCTCGTCCCACACTGGCACATCGACACTGAATTCGCTGCCCGAGTCACTCACGACGCTCAGCGGCACGGCGTCAAGAATCCATCGTGCCTCGCTCGTACACGTCATACGCACCATTGCCGAGGGGGACCCATCCGCTGCTGCAGGGTGTGTCACCGGCTGATCGCTGACCCTGATATCGCGCATACGGTCTATCCGAAATGTCCGCTCAGCTGCAGCGTCGTGATCCCAGCCGGTCACTGTCCAGCCGGTTTCGAAACGCTTGATGTTCCACGGGTCAATGGCGCGCTCGCGGTCATGGTCGTCATGCGGGTAGGTGAATCTCACCGCTACTTGGGCAGACAGCGCGCTCAAAATGTCATCGATTCGGGCCTGGTCGCTTCCGGAGGGCGAATAGACCAGGGATTCTTCAAAGGTCTGCGCGCCACGTGTCACCGCCAGCGCCGTGTGCATGACGTGATCGTGCAGGTCAGGACCCAGGATCGGTGTGAGGACCTGCAACCCCACAATGATCAGTGCTGCTTCCTCTTCGGTCAGCCTGGGCGGGACGTCTGCGCCGAGCGTCGAATGCATGGCGACGCGTTCTTCACGCGCGTACAGATCCCAGTCAATTTCCAGCGAGGCCCCCGGCAGGGAGTCGCGCACACTGCCCAGCACTTCGATGTCGCGTTGGACCTGCTTGCGTGTGCGACCAAAGTGCTCGGCAATGTCGTTGACCAAGGATCCAGGATGATCACCGATCCAGGCGACCAGTGACAGCAAACGCGCGGCGGCTACTTCTGTGCGTTCAGGCATCGTCACACCCCCAGCCAGCAGCGGCGTCCAGTCGCGTCATGATCGCTTCGCGCAGCCATTCAGGTGAACGCACCACTACGTGTGAAACGTGTGCGAGGATCGCGCTTATCCATTCGCTGCGTTCGGCGGCCTGTCCGCGATACAGCATCCATCCGTCAGCAACACTCACCTCGCCCTCGCAGCTGCGGGCGCCCTCGGCACGGCACATATCTCGCACTGCCTGCGCCTGTCCGTCTTGAATTGCCAGGGTGGGCGAAACCATGAGGCGTTCGAATGGGTCGCCCACATTGTCCGGGATAGGGCCGGCGTCTCCGGGTTCTCCCAGCAGCGTGACGCCTGACGTTATGCGGGAGGTACGGAAGAGCCGTGGTTCGTCGCAATCCAAATCCAATCCCCACACGTACAGGCCGCGTCCTCGCATGATGATGCGCCACGGTTCGATTGCGCGCTCTGAAACGCGGGTGGATTCGTACATGAATGTGATCGGTTGGCGGTTGCGGATCGCGGTGAGAATATCGACGATCATGTGAGCGCCCGATAATCCGACGCTGAGCGGTGCACACGGTTTTTCTGCACCATCGCTGAGGGCACGCAGTTTCGTGGTCAGCATTGCGCCGCGCTCGGCTCCATCCTGCTCGTTCCACGCGCCCAACGCCATGTTGATCAGCGCGCCGTCCACTGCGTCGAACGTGGCGCGACGGTCAGCAAATGAGTCCGGCGAAATCGCATATCGCTCTCCGTGACGGCCGGGCGTGACGGTCATGATGATGCCAATGTCACGAAGAGCGTCCTTGTCGCGTTGGAAGGCGGAACTGAAGGCTTCTTCTGACAGATTTCGATAGCCTTCCAGCCTCCAGATCTGATCGCGTGTGCGCCCCACATCGGACGTGAGTAACTCAAAGAACGTGTTGAGAACACGGACGTTCGTTGATGACATACTCACTGTTTCAGCCTAGCGGATTGAGTCGCGCCGACATGACGTGGCGGATGGCGTGTGCAGGGTGCGGGGCGCGCGTGAACCGTATGAACGATATCCTCATTCGAACACCCCGCGGGGCGCTGCGATCTGAACCATATGGTTCCCTATCAGATCGGCGGGCTGCCCGGGCACACCAATATGGGCACCCTCGGGCCCCTGCCGTGGCCGGATCGACGCTGTTCAGATACGTGAAGCAGCCAGTTTGGTCACGATGATGGCGCGCGCGCCCTCCGCGTAGAGACGGTCCATCACCGAGTTGATGTTCTCTGCCTTTACCATGACGCGCACGGCGAGCCACTCGGTATTCATCAGGGGCGAAATGGTTGGGGAATTCAGGCCCGGCGTAATCGCAATCGCGGCGTTCAGGTCGCGCTCACGCACGTTGTAGTCGACCAAGACATACGAGCGTGCAACCAGGACGCCTTCCAGGCGTCGGTCGAGCGTCGCAAGCGCTGCGTTATCCCGCATGTCCTCACGGGCAATCAGCAGGGCCTCCGATTGCATCAGAGGGTCACCGAACACTTCCAGGCCGGCTGCGCGAAGCGTACCACCTGTTTCGACGACATCCGCGATCAGGTCGGCAACGCCCAGACGAACTGAGGATTCCACTGCACCGTCAAGGTGGACAACTTCGGCATCGATACCGGCCTCATTCAAGTAATCTCGCACGAGTTTGTCATAAGAGGTCGCAATGCGGCGCCCTTGTATGTCCTCCAGTGACGTGAACTCACCGGCTGGTCCCGCGAAGCGGAAGGTTGAACGGGCAAATCCGAGCGCCCGATGCTCCACCGCGCCCGAAGGCGAATCGCGCAGCAAGTCACGCCCGGTGATACCGACGTGAATCGTGCCATGACCAACGTGGACCGCAATATCGCGCGGACGCAAGAAGAAAAACTCGACATCGTTCGCGTGGTCGCTGATCACCAGTTCACGGCCGCGGCGGTGCAGCTGATAGCCCGCCTCGGTGAGCATCGTGATAGCAGGTTCGGACAGTGAGCCCTTGTTGGGCACGGCAATTCGTAGCATGGTGAGTCCTTCGCAGGTGCGGTGCTGTGAGCTTACAGGTGCTTGTAGACGTCTTCGAGCGTCAAGCCCTTCTTGATCATCATGACCTGAGCATGATAGAGCAGCTGAGAGATTTCGAGCGCCAGGTCGTCGTCGGTTTCATATTCGGCTGCCATCCACACTTCAGCCGCTTCCTCGACGACCTTTTTGCCGATGGCGTGGACGCCGCGGTCAAGTTCAGCGACCGTTCCAGATCCCTCAGGACGTGTCTGGGCCTTCTCGGTCAGTTCTGCAAACAGTTCATCAAATGTAGTCACACGATCACATTACTCGAGCAATCAGCGGCTTGCGAACTCGTTCGTCACCGCGGCGTCAACATCGGGAGCCTGCGTGAGCACACCTGCAGTGTCATACAGGAATTGTCCCATCTTGTTCCATCTGTCGAGATCCTGCTTGCCGCTGGCGGCTCCGTTCCCTGTCGTCATCAGCTTGATCGTGGCTTCGAGTACTGCTCGGGCACCCTCGAACGATGCCGGATCGTTCAGCGTGTCATCGTATTTCTTCGTCACCTCCAAAGCGTGCTGAGGATTATCGGCCGCTCGCTCAATCCCCTGCGTCGTACCGTCCACGATGGCACGCGCCGCATCAGGATGTGCGTCAACCCATTCGCGGGTGCTCACCAGCGTGGCGGACACCAACGGTAAAGCGTCTTGGTCGACGTCAAGGGCGCGCACCTTCATACCATCGAGCCCGAAACGGACCATCTCGTTGTTCGTGAAGACGACGACTGCGTCGACCTGGCCAGCCGCCAGGGCAGCCTGCTGCGTGAAGCCGATCGACACGACGTTGACATCCTGCGTGCTCAACCCAGCGTTGTTCAGGATTGCGAGCAGGCCCAGCCAGTTGGAACCGAATTCGCCGGGGATACCGATACTGTGTCCGCGCAGGTCGTCAATGGAGTCAATGTCGGATTCTTCTGGGACGGCGACAACCACCGGGTAGGTGTGGTAGTAGGAGCCAATGGCAACCACATCCATTCCCTGATCACGAGCCTGCAGTACCTCATCACCCGAGGCAAGCACGACATCTTCTTCACCGGCTGTCAGAGCGGTGAACAGTCCTTCATCGGCGCCGTGATGGCGCAGCGTGACGTTCGCTCCCGCATTCGCGTATACCGCGTCTTCCTCGGCAATGTATGTGGGCGCGAACTGAACGTTGGGAATGTAAGTCAGCCCGAGCGTGACGTCAGTGGGCTCCTGCAAGTCAACTTCGCTTTGGGCATTAGCGGCCGGCGAGGGCGACTCGGAGGAGCTGCAGCCACATAAGGTCAGAGCGCTCGCCGCTACCACTAGTGTTGTCAAAGCGCGTATGCCACGTGCCATCAGTAATCCTTCTTTCATCTTGTCAACTGCGGTTATACCGCTTTTCAATCCGGTAGATAACGATGTAAATGCTCATTGCCAACACGCAGAGCACAACGATGGAGACGAACATTCCGGGCGTGTCCATGTTTTGGCGTTGCTGGACAAGAATGCCGCCCATACCGTTGCCCCCCATGACCATCTCCCCCACCACGGCACCGGTCACCGACAGGGTGAAACCGTTGCGCAGACCGGCCAGGATTGATGGTGCCGCCATTGGCGCTTCAATTTGGCGCAGCATTATCCACCCTGACGCGCCGTCCAGTGAAGCAGCTTCCAGTACGTCCTGGTCAAGGTGACGCAGTCCGACAACGGTGGACACGAGAATCGGGAAAAAGACCATGATCGCGCACAGGGCAATCACTGGGGCCAAGCCAAAGCCGACCCACAGGACCAGCAGGGGTGCCAGTGCGATCGCCGGGATCGCCTGGGTTGCACCCAGGAACGGCTCGACTGCTGCGCGGAACCAATTCACTTTGTAGATCGCGTACGCCAGTGGCAACGCCACAAGGGCACCCGTCGCACAGCCGAGCACTGCTTCGCCTGCGGTGATCAGCACTCGTTGCCACATCCAGGGCTGTGTGAGCAATACCTGTGCTCGCTGAAGGACTTGTGCGGGGCTGGGCAGTCGCCACGGTTCGAGTGAAAAAACAGTGGTGGCCAACGCCCATACGGTCATGATCAACAGGAGGAAAATGAGGGGTGCGCACACGTTCATCACGCTGCTGATTCCTCGAGCGCCGCGTCGCTGGCTCTGGCTGGTTGCCACCTGTTCGTGTCCTCCGCGCACCGGGGGCTCACGCAGCACAAATGACGAGCGCGTCCGAACGCGCGGTCACGCTTCCTGTGCTCCTCCCATCCGGACTTTCACCGTCGGTACCGGAGTTTCACCGGTTCAGCCACGCGTATGAACGCGCGGGTCGCGGACTCTCACCGCCGGTTCGGACTTACACCGACCCCGGAGCATGTGGCAATTATGGCACGCCAACTGGGAAAAGGAAAACTAGATTCCTCAGCTCAGTGACAGTGCGAACCGGCAAGTTCGCGCAACGTCGCAATCTCCGTGTATGCATCCTCTGCCTTGAAAATCGCCGACCCGGCAACGAAGTTCGTGGCACCAGCCTGTGCGCACTGTTCAATCGTCTGGCGTGACACGCCACCGTCAACCTGAATCGACACGGGCAGGTCAGCCGACCTAATCGCATCACGAGTGCGGCGAATCTTGGGCAGCATTGACTCAAGGAACTTCTGACCACCGAATCCCGGCTCGACCGTCATGATGAGGATCATGTCGAATTCGGACAAGATATCGACGAATGGTGCAATGTCAGTTGCCGGGCGCAGCCCCAGGCCCACACGCGCACCCTGGTGTCGGATCTCGCGCGCAAGCCGAATCGGTGCCGCTGCAGCTTCGACATGGAATGTCACCGACTCACAGCCAGCCTCAGCGTAGGCCGGCGCCCACCGGTCAGGATCCTCGATCATCAGGTGCGCGTCCACCGGCAGGATGCCGGTCTTCACGCAGGCTTCTACAACCGGAAGGCCCCACGTCAGGTTGGGCACAAAGTGATTGTCCATCACGTCAACGTGAGCAATGTCAGCTGAGGAAATCGATTCGAGCTGGCCATGCAGATCAGCAATATCGCAATTGAGAATCGACGGCGAAATAGTCAGATGCATGCTCTCAGGATACCCGTTTCATCAGAGCCATAAACATCGCATCGGTGTCATCACGATGCGGCCACAACTGCAGGGTCGGTCCGTCAGCGCTCAACGGCTCAGGCGAGATACCCGCAGCAACCGGCACAGCATCGATCAGTTCCACGCGTCCCGACTCGCTCAGGCGTCGGACCTGGTCAACAGTTTCCGCACGATGCGGCGAACAGGTGACATACGCAACCACTCCCCCAACGCGAACCAGATCAACAGCCCGGTCCAATAAGTCACGTTGAAGCGCAACCAGATCCGCCAGGTCCCCCTCGGACCTGTGCCAGCGTGACTCCGGGCGACGGCGAAGTGACCCCAGGCCCGTACATGGCGCGTCGACCAGGACGCGATCGAATGAGCCAAGCTGCCACGGTGTTCCCTGCCCGCCGAGCGTGCGCCCATCAGCGGAAATGACCTCGACGTTGGTCAGGCGGGCGGTTGCGCGCTCAACGAGGCGTGCGCGGTGAGTGTGGACTTCGTTTGCCAACAGGTGTGCCCCTCGCTCGGCTCCCTCAGCCGCCAGCAGCGCGGCCTTCCCGCCCGGACCAGCGCACAGGTCAAGCCATGCGGTGTCCGACCCTTCGATCGGCGCGGCGGCAGTGACGAGGGCGGCCAGCTGGGAACCTTCATCCTGCGCACCGGCCAGTCCGCGTCGAACAGAGCCGATGCGTGCCGGGTCGCCCGACTCCAGGACAACAGCAAGCGGCGAACGCGTGCCGGGAGCTACCCGCGTGTGGCATGCATCAATCGCTTCATCAGCCAGGTCCTCCACGTCAATCAGACCCGGGCGGGCAACTAGAGTCACCAGTGGTGCCTCATTATTGGCAGCCAGTGTTTCTTCCAGCTCATCCTTGGAGCAGCCATGAGCTGTCAGGGCGTCGCCCAGTGCCGAAACAATCCAAGTCGGGTGTGAATAACGCACAGCCAGGCGTTCGACCGGATTCTCGATTGCGTCAATGTCCGCGTCGATCTGATCAGCGCCGGTGCGGATAATGGAGCGCAAAACAGCATTGACCATCTTCGCCGGACCGTCAGTGAGGACTTCGCGAGCAAGGTCAACGGTTGCGGCGACGGCCGCATGGTCCGGCACGCGCATGTTGAGGATCTGGTGGGCTCCCATGCGAAGCACCGTGCGCAACGATGGATCGAGCTGGTCGACCGGACGTGTCGAATGGGCGTTGATGATCCAGTCGAGGCGGCCCTGTGCGCGCGTTGTGCCGTAGACCAGTTCAGCGGTAAATGCCGCATCACGCCCGTCGAAGGATGCGAAGTCCTCTTTCGCAGCGCGCAGAGCTTTAGGTAGTGCAAGGTTCGCGAACGCGCCGTCCTGCTCGATCAAATCAAGGACCTCAAACGCGACGAGCCGGGCAGGGTCAACGTTGCGTTTCGCCCGATAACCATCCGCATATCGTCCTGTTGCCATCTCACTCCTCCGTTGCCATAACGCCGACACGTTCCTCGCCGCTAAGGCGTGCCCCACGCGCCCAGGCCGCTGCGTCCATCCAGCCTTTACCTGCTGGTGCGACCTGGCCCAGTCTGACGCACGCGTCAGCGCACCCGACCATGACCTCATGCTTTGTCACCTGCAGCAGACCCGTGCCGGGTGTGGGCTGATCGATCGGTTCAGCTCCTGCAATCTTGAGGCGCTTCCCGTCAGACAGAACAGTCCATGCGCCTGGGTTCGGAGTGAAGGCGCGGATGTGACGCGACACCTCTGCCGCGCTCTGGGTGAAATCAATGAATCCCTGGGCGGGGGTGAGCATGTGAGCATAGGTGACACCATCTGTATCCTGCACGTGTGCTGATGCGCGTCCGTCAGCCAGTGCATCCACCGTGGCCACCATCTGGTCGGCTCCGAGACGTCCCATTCGTTCCAGCAGTTCCCCGGCAGTTTCAGACGGGTCGATCGTGACCGGCAGGCGCGAAAAAACCGGCCCGGTGTCCAGGCCGTCTTCCAGCTGGAAGATACTCGACGCCGTTCGTGCATCACCCGACCAAATCGCATACTGGACCGGGGCAGCTCCGCGCCAGCGCGGCAAATCCGAGAAGTGCAGGTTAACCCACCCCAACCGCGGCATTGTTAAGACAGCAGGCGGAATGATCGCGCCGAATGCAACAACGACGCCAAGGTCGGCGTCATAAGCATCAATGTCGCGCTGAAGCGACGGATCGGTAAAACGTGACGACTCGATCAGCTCGAGGCCATGGTCAACCGCGTATTGCGCGACAGGTGATGGGAAGGTTTTCTTGCCTCTGCCTCGTCGAGCCGGCGGACGAGTGATGACCGCGACCACGTCATGTTTCGAATCGTTCAACGCCGACAGGGTGGGCACAGCGACGTCAGGAGTTCCAGCAAAAATAATGCGCACAGCTATATTCTAGTGGGTTCGCGAGGCGGCAGCATTCAGGTGCTTCACGATGTCAGCCTGACGTTCGCATTCAGCTACGAGGGGCCCGCTGACACTCTGTTCGATGACTTCGCTGATCGACCGAGTCAAGCGTGAGTGTGCCCGGCGCCGAGCACGGGCTGCTCCTATGCGCACGCCTATCCACGACAGCAGAGCCACGATTACCGTCAGGGCCAGCCCTCCAAGAACGCACCAGGTGGGAATGGGCAGTCCGCGCCACATCGGCACGTCCCACTGGATCATGAGGAACTGGTCGGCCCCACGCACCGCCAGGATCCACAGCACTCCGGCCAGTGCCATCAGCCATCCGATGCCTTGGAGGATCGCGCTCGCACGCCACCAGGTACGTCGTTCTTGCAGGCCAAAATCGGTTCCGGCAACAGCCTGGTCGAGCGGTGTGGTGACGCTTTCGGCACGTTCGCGGGCTAGTTCACGTACGCGGCGCTGCCACACCTGCGGTCTGCCGTGCGCAATCTGCCCGGCAATGGTTCGCACGCCAGAATTCAATTTGGCACGGGCGACGGGTGTTGCTTCGGGCACAGATGACACTGATGATTCCGAGCTTTCCAGATGGAGGCGTGCCAGCGGGTCGGATTTGAATCGGGCAAGCAGACGGAACGGAAGCCAGCCGCACACTTTCTGAGCACGGTGACGATACCCCGCATCAACAGCTGACGTCACGTGTCCCACACCTGCAGCGCCCGCTGCAACATTAACCAACTGTAAGGTCAGGTTCTTCGGCACCTTCGGCAGTTCAGCAGTTTCAATCTCCAGGTCCCGGCGCGCCACATCAACGGCTTCATCCAGGACGGCGCCAACACGTTCAGCCTGCTGACGCACAATACGTGCGCGCTCAGAGATCATCGAGCGAACCGCATCAATGCCCTCCCCTGTCACCGACGAGGCACCCACCAGCTTCATGCCGGCTGCCTGATCAGCTTCCAGGAGACGACGAATGTCCGCTTCGATCTGGCTACGATCAGTCGGCGACAGCTGGTCGACGTGCGTGAGCACCATACACGCCGGCGCACCGTAGGCAGCGAAACGCGCAATCCACTGCGAATGGATAACGTGGTCGGCATACTTTTGCGGATCAACGACCCATACGATCAGGTCAACGCGGGACGCAAGACGCTCGGTGAGCGCCACATTGTCCTGCTGAATAGAGTCGATATCAGGCAGATCAACCAGGGCCACACTTTCCGGAAGGCCGGCGCCCGACGGGATCATGACCTGCTCGCGCACGCCCATCCATTCGACCAGTTCAGGTGCACGCGTGCCCGCGCCGATAGCGGCCAGAGCCTGTGTGGTGGTGGGGCGGCGTACGCCAACCTGCGCGATGTCGTGCCCCAGGATCGCGTTAAAAAGCGACGACTTGCCTGACCCGGTTGCTCCCACGAACGCAACCACGGTCGTGTCAGGATCGAGCCCTGTGCGTTCGTGTGCGCGCAGCAAGCAATCCGCGACGCGGTCCACGCATTCATTGGATACATCCGGTCCGGCAAGCTCCATAGCGGAGGCAATATGATCCACGCGTTCGGCAGGGTTGGAGAGACCACGGGTCATTATTCGGCTCCTACCGACCATTGTTGGCTCGCCTGCGCAATCGCCTCGGCTAGGCGCGCGTAGTCACCTGCTTCGGGCAGAGCGTCGCGCGCCGGCTGCAGGATTTGGGCGATCTCCTGGTCGGCTGCCTCCACGAGGTTACGGTGCGCCTTCTTGGCCATGTCACGCACCGCCTGGTCGCCGAAAATCGCTTCGAGCAGTTTGTGCGCCACGGCCGCGGTTGCACCAGCTACACCCACTTCAGCTCCGGTCAGTCCACCCGTTGACGCAAAAATGACGATCATCAGCGCCACGCCCACCACGTTGACACCAATGGCCATCATCTGGGCTCCGGCGCGCTTGGACTGGCCCTCGCTGCGCACCATCGCAAGCAGTTCGCGCTGCCATTGGTTCGCGACGCGCTGAGCACGCTCGGACGGATCCAACGCCGTCATGATTGACGAGGGCGACGCGCCTACCAGTGCCGGATCAGTGCGCGACAGCTCGGCCACCTGGTCACTCACGTCAGCAAATTCATCTGCCAGCAAGCTGGTCAAGCCAGCTTCAATGGCATCTTCAACAGGTTCGGACGGGGTCGGGCGCCCTCGAAAGAAGGCAGAAATGCGGTCACGCAGACGCGAAATGCCTCGCGACAGTATGCGCGTGAAATCTGCTGCGCCGACAACTTCCTGCCAGCGGGCCAGCACCTCACCACGCAGCAGCGTGCCGTCGGCAGTGCCCTGGCGGACACGACGCCCGGCAGCCTCCCCGATCCGGTCTATGCGCTCCACAAGTGCCTCAACGGCGGCACGTTCCTCGTCGAGAGCCTGGCTGACTGCGCCGGCCGATTCGATCACCTCTCGCACCGATCCGCGAATCGCCTGCTGAGCCAGTTCGCTGCGGCGTTCGGCGTCTGCACCCAGTGCGCGTAGTCGGTCAACAAGCGGCTGGACGGCATCGTGGGGCAGCAAGCCGTCCTCGAGCGCCTGTTCATCGATAGCGAGCACCGGGGCGTTGCCAAGGCCGCGCTCGGACAATAATGCATTCAGGTCGGCCGCGACCTCCTGGGTTGCCCCAGGCGGAATGCGGTTGAGGACGATCACCGTCTCGATGCCGCGACTTCCGGCCTCTTCGAGCACCTGCCACGGCACGGCATCCGCGTAGCGGGCCGCAGTCGTGACGAAAATCCACAGGTCAGCCGCGTCGAGCAGTTGACGAGCCAAGGCACGATTGTCGTCCACGACCGAATCAAGATCAGGTGCATCGATAACGCCGACACCGTGGGGAATGGCTTCGAGGGCGCGCACACGTAGCGAGTGAGGATGTGATTCGCGCTCAGGATCAGCATCCGCCTCTTCACGCCTGCGCGTCAGGGAGGTGAGAATCCGGTTCGAGTCGAACCACATGGCGTCGCTGGGATTGTGCAGCAGGAGCGGGTCGCGTGTCGTGGGACGTACGGCTGACGACGCCGACACTGCGTACCCAACCATCGTGTTGACCAGGGTAGATTTCCCGGCCCCCGTAGATCCGCCGATCACGCACAGAATGGGTGCCTGGGCATGTTCGAGGCGCGGGATCACATGATCGTCGAGGCGCCGCAGGGCTCGAGCCTGTTCACTACGTGCACGGCGGGCTGACGGCGTTTCGACATTGATCGACACGTCCGCCAACGCATCACGCATTTCACGCGCACTGTGCAGTGGTGAACGCTCCATAGTCAGCCTAGTCCTCCTGTGTGGCCGACGCGATGCGCGGATGCATATCCTCTGCCGGAGGCATCCATGTCTCGCAATCGGCTTCGACCTGGTCACCCGATCGAATGTCCTTGACAGTGTCACCTTCCGAGGCGTCCGGGAACCAGACGAATGGTATTCCTAATCGATCAGCGTAGCGGATCTGTTTGCCGAATTTGGCCGCTGTAGGCGCAACATCGGTGGGAATACCGCGTGAACGCAGGGTCGCTGCGATCCGGTTGGAGTGCCCGCGGTCTTCCTCGTTCATGACGGCGACGACCACCGCGGCCGGTGAGGTACGCGTGGCGGTCACCATTGGCTGCGCGATCATGCGGGAGACGAGGCGAGAGACACCAATGGACAGCCCGACGCCCGGGTAGCTACGTTTGCCGTCCGATGCCAGAGAATCGTAGCGCCCACCTGAGCAGATCGATCCCAGTGACGGGTGTTCGGTCAGCACTGTTTCGTAGACCGATCCAGTGTAGTAGTCCAGTCCGCGCGCAATCTTCAAGTCAGCAAAGACAGCGCCGGGCATGCGCTCATGAGCGTCGCTAATCAGCGCACACAGCTCATCCAGCCCCTCGCGCAAAATGTCGTTGGACAGTTCCAACGCGTCAATACCGTCGCGAAGCTCGGCCACATCATCGGTGTGGATCTGCGCCATTGTCAGCAGGGTGCGTGCCTGGTCGCCTGAGATTCCGGCTTCTGCCAGTTCCTCGGTCACACCCTCGGGCCCAATCTTGTCCAGCTTGTCCAAACCGCGCAGCGCTGCGTCAACGTCGCCAACTCCGAGCGCTTCGCATACGCCCTGAACGACCTTGCGGTTGTTGGCCAGGATCTTGAACGGGCCGATGGGCAGTGAGGACAGTGCTTCGGCCATCACGAGCGGCAGGTCGACCTCGAAGTGGAACGGCAATGCACCGTTGCCGACGATGTCGATATCGGCCTGAGTGAATTCGCGGAAACGTCCTTCCTGCGGGCGTTCGCCGCGCCAGACTTTTTGAATCTGGTAGCGCTTGAACGGAAAATGCAGGTCGTTGACGTTATCCAGGACGTATCGGGCCAGCGGAACGGTCAGGTCGAAGTGCAGTCCGATCCTGCGGTCCTTATCGGTGTGTTCGCCTTTCTCGAGTCCCTGGAGACGTTCAAGCAGGTACACCTCTTTGGAGGTTTCCCCTTTGGACAGCAGCGAGTCGAGGGTTTCGACGGCTCGGGTTTCAATGTTGGAAAACCCGTGGAGTTCGAACACATGACGCAGCGAATCGAGCACATGCAGCTCGATCAGCCGGCCCTCAACGCTCCATTCGGGAAATCCAGACAATTTTGTCCGTGCCATCGTATGTGTCCTTCGATTCTTTTACTCTGTGTCTAGCCTTCGCGTCGTGCGCGCGCAACGTACTGATTGGTCTGAAGTTCGTGTGCCCACGTCGTCAGTGGCCCGTGCCCCGGGATCATGACCGTTCGCGGATCAATGGCGTTGGCCATGGTGCGAAGCGTATGTTTCATTTGGCGTTCGTCTCCACCGGGCAGGTCGGTGCGTCCAACCGACCCGGCAAAGATCACGTCAGCACTCAGCGCCCACGGAATTGGATCGTCATGCTGCCACAGGATTGTGCCCTCGTGGTCCGCGATATTGACGTCGCACTCCCCCAGGAACAATGCCGACCCCTCTGTGTGGCCTGGCGCAGGAAGCATCTGCAGCCAGATGCCGGGCTGGATTTCGAACGTGTCAGAAGGCACGTCGCGCAGATCTTCCGGCTTGTGCCACGTCAGGTCCATGCCGCTCGGTTTCATCGGCAGATACGACATCGGGTCATCCATGCGGTATCTGTCAGGACCAGGGATCCACACCGGTGCGGGCGCGTCAGGTGCCCATGAGGCCACCTCGTGAGCATCCCAGACATGATCAGGATGACCGTGAGTGCACAGAACGGCGCCCACCTGAGCATCAGCGCGATCCAGTGCCCCGCGGATCTGGTCGCACACACCTGCCGACGGGTCAACCACTACGACGTTCGCTTCTGCGTCGGGCTGAAGCACGATGCAGTTTGCCCCGAAAAACGGGGTCGGTATGACAGTGATGAGCACGCGTCACTCCATTGACGAGCGGATCTGATCCAACCACGCAGTCTTCGTTGCCAGTGTTTCGCGCAACGACTGTACCTGATCGGAATTTCCGGCGCTTTCGGCCTTCTCGATGTCGGCTTTCAGTCGGTCGAGCTGTTCTTCCAGCTGCCCCAGCATGCCTTCGGCGCGGGCACGTGTCTCCGGGTTCGAGCGCTTCCACTCGCGTTCTTCAGCCTGGCGCACCGCATCCTCCACGGCGCGCATCCGGCCTTCAACCTGGCCGACGTGGGCCGATGGCACGCGGCCAATCTCATCCCACTGGTCCTGGATGGCGCGCAAACGAGGCTTGACAGCGTCCATGTCTTCGATCGGCAAGAGCGCCTCGGCCTGCTCCAGCAGCGCTTCCTTGGCCTTGAGGTTTTCTTCAGATTCGGCATCTGCTGCTTCATCCTTGGCGCGGCGCGCATCGAAGAACACCTGCTGCGCTGTCCTGAAACGTGCCCACAACGCATCGTCTTCCTTGCGAGACGCGCGAGGCGCTGCCTTCCAGCGATCCATCAGGTCCCGGTAGGCCGACGAGGTTGGCCCCCAGTCCGTTGAATTCTGAAGGGCTTCAGCTTCAGCAATCAGCCCTTCCTTCACGCGACGCGCCTCAGTCTGCTTCTGGTCAAGTGCCGAGAAGAACTGGCGACGATGACGGTCAAAAACAGTGCGTGCACTGGAAAAACGCTTCCAGAGCTCATCTTCGGTGGATTTGTCCAGGCGTGGCCCCTTGCGCTGTAAAGTCTTCCACTCTTCAAGCAAGTCACGCAGTGCCTGTCCTGAATGCTTCCAGTGGGTGCGTTCTGGGTCCTGTTGAGAAATTTCTTCGGCCCGCTCGACCACTTTGGTGCGATCTGCAATGGCCTGTTCGCGAGCAGCCTGGCGCTCGGCCTTGGCTTGAACCTTGCGCTCCTCACCAGCCTGAGCGGCCTTGTCGACGCGCTCACGCAACGCGGGCAGGTCACCGATTGCTGCCGGCTCCGCAACGGCCTCACGCAGCGTGGCTACGGTTTGGTCGATGTCGCGTGCCCCCAGGTGAGGCAGACGGTCTTCAAAAAGGCGGATCGTGGCTTCCAAGTCGCTGTAGCGCCGCTCGTACAGTTCGAACGGGTTGTCCGGAGCGCCCTCCGGGTAGGATCCGATGAGGCGTTCGCTCTCACCGTCAGTGACGTAGATATTTCCTTCAGTGTCCATTCGCCCGAACTCGGTACGAGCAGGTTCGGATGCGGTTTCCGGGGAGCCAGTGGATGGCTGCTGTGGATTAGGCGAGATAGTCACGATCTTCCTTCTCGGGACGTGGATGGACCGATCCATCCGTGCGCGGTTATGTGTCTTGACTGACACTTCCTTATCCTACGCAAAATCACGCTCGAGGGGCGAACTGTCGGTCTCCTCGTTCACGATTCGTCTGCACGGGATTCACGCGCACGTTTCCGGGTGCCCGTCACGCGACGCGCCTCAAAAACACCATCAACACGTCTGAGAGCAGATAAAACGGCGTTCAGATGTGCCATGTCCGCAAGTTCGAATGTGAAGCGCGTAGAGGCCACCTGGTCAGCCGACGTCGACATTGATCCGGTCAGAATATTGACCGAATAATCCGACAGGACCTTCGTCAGATCCGACAGCAATCCAGCCCGATCCAGTGAACGCAATTCAATTTGGACGCGGTACTGCGCGTTCGAACGGTTCGTATCCCACGAGACATCAATGAGACGTTCAGGGTGGAGCTCTTCCAGACGGGCTGCGTTCAAACAGTCACTGTGGTGGACGGAAACACCTTGCCCACGTGTGATGAACCCCATAATCGGGTCGCCGGGCACCGGCGAACAGCATCGGGCCAGCTTCACCCAGATGTCATTGGAACTCATTCCAGACACCACGATGCCCACATCCGAGGTCGCCTTGCGTGTGCGCGTATCGCCTGGTGTGATGCCTTCAGCAAGCGTCTCTTCAGTGCCGGCTCCCCCGCCCAGGTTCTCCACCAGTTTGGACACGACATTGTGGGCAGACAGGTGGTTCTCTCCTACTGCCGCGTACAGACCCGACACGTCCTGGTAACCCAGGTCAGTTGCCACCGACAGGATCGATTCATGATTCATCAGGCGCTGCAGAGGCAGGTTCTGTTTGCGCATCGCGCGCGCCAGTGCTTCCTTGCCGGCTTCGATGGCTCCCTCACGGCGTTCGCGCGAGAACCACGATTTGATTTTCGATCGTGCACGAGGGGACGCCACAAATGCCAACCAGTCATGAGACGGGCCGGCCTTTTCTGACTTCGAGGTGATGATTTCACACGTGTCGCCCGATTCCAGCTGCGTATCAAGAGGAACGAGGCGGGCGTTGACGCGTGCACCGACAGTGTGATGGCCGACCTCGGTGTGGACGGCGTAGGCAAAGTCGACGGGTGTGGCGTGTGCAGGCAGCACGACAACTTCGCCTCGCGGGGTGAACACGTAGACTTCTTCGCCGGCAATTTCGTAGCGCAGCGAGTCGAGGAACTCTTCCGGGTCACCTGTTTCCCGTTCCATTTCCACCAGAGCGCGCAACCAATTCATTTGCTCATTGGTGCTCATTGCGTCGGACGTGCCCGATGTTGCGTTCGGGTTCTCCTTGTACTTCCAGTGAGCGGCTACGCCATTTTCGGCACGCTCGTGCATCTCATATGTACGTATCTGGATTTCCACCGGCTTGCCGCCCGGCCCGACCACCGTCGTGTGCAGCGATTCGTAGAAGTTGAACTTCGGCATGGCGATGTAATCCTTGAACCTGCCCGGAATCGGATTCCACCTGCCGTGCATTGCGCCCAAAACGGCGTAACAGTCTTTGACACTGTCAACAAGGACTCGCACCGCCACCAGATCGAAAATCTCATCGAACGCTTTGCCGCGCACAATCATCTTCTGGTAGATCGAATAGTGGTTCTTCGGGCGCCCGCCGACCGTTCCGCGAATTCCGGCGCGCCGCAGATCCTCTTCGATCTGCGCGATCACGTCACGCAGATAGGTTTCGCGGCGCGGTGTGCGCTGTTGAACAAGCCGGTCAATCTCTTCGTAGATTTCCGGCAGCATCGTCTTGAATGACAGCTCTTCAAGCTCCCACTTGATCGTGTTCATGCCCAGGCGGTGGGCAAGCGGCGCATAAATCTCCAGTGTCTCTTTCGCCTTGCGTTTAGCGGATTCAGGCGAGACGTACTTCCACGTGCGCGCATTGTGCAGGCGATCTGCAAGTTTGATCAACAGCACGCGGATATCCCGACTCATCGCCACGATCATCTTGCGCAGTGTTTCCGACTGGGCTGCGGTGCCATAGCGGATTTTATCGAGCTTGGTGACACCGTCGACCAGCAGTGCGATTGACTCACCAAAGTCAGCGGTGAGCTGCTCAACCGTGTAATCCGTGTCCTCAACCGTGTCATGCAGCAGCGCCGCCACCAGCGTTGGCGTCGTCATGCCCATTTCAGCCAGAATCGTCGCCACTGCGACGGGATGAGTGATGTACGGCTCGCCAGATGCGCGTTTTTGCCCTCTGTGATGAACTTCAGCCGTCTCATAGGCGCGCTCAATAACTGAGATATCTGCTTTCGGGTGGTTGGCGCGCAAGGCACGCACCAATGGTTCAATCTCAGGTGCGGTCGTGCGCCCTCGCGAACCAAACCAGACCAGTCCCGACCGCACAAAGGACCCTGCCGACGGCGCTTTCGGCCTGCTCGGTGGTTTAGTTCTCTCACTCACACAGTCATCATAGGCTCAGGCGCGCCCCCACGTGTGAGGAAGCGCGCCTGAGCTGGAAAGTTACCGGGTGATGTCAGACAGACAGTGCCACTGCAGACTGCACATCCAGGCCCTCAAGCTTGTCTCGGCCCTTCAATTCAGTCAACTCGAGGAGGACCGCCACACCTGCAACCTCGGCCTTGCACTGCTCAAGCAGATTCACCGAGGCACGTGCCGTGCCGCCGGTGGCCAGCACGTCGTCAATGATCAGGACGCGTTGTCCCTCTACGACAGAGTCCGGGCGAAGCTCCATGCGAGCGATGCCGTATTCGATGGAGTAATCCTCACCGATCACCGGTCCGGGCAGTTTGCCGGCCTTACGAATCGTGATCATACCGATGCCCATACGTGTCGCCATCGGTGCAGCCAGGACGAAGCCTCGTGACTCCAGGCCTGCGATAGCGTCAATGCGTCCCTCGTAGTGCTCGCAGAGCAAATTGATAGTTTCCTGGAACGCCGGGCCGTTGGCCAGCAGCGGTGTGATGTCGTGGAAGAGGACGCCTTCCTGCGGGAAACCGGGGACGTCACGCATATTGTCGACGACCAGTTTCTTGATGCGCCTTCCGAGTTCTTCTGTCATTTGCGCTTACGCTTCTTTCGTTGAGGTTGAGCATCATTGCCAAGACGGTGCCCCGGGATGACCGGTCGCGCCGCCACAGCTTGTACCTGAACACTGTCAGATGTTGGGGCGTGGTCACCCTCGTCAGTCGAATCGATTGAGCGTTGCCTGGCGACGATGGTGTTGTGTTCACGGGCGCGTGACCGACGCTCCTCCAGCATGACCAACAGCGGCGAGGCGATAAATATCGACGAGTAGGTACCCACAATCATTCCGACGAACAGTGCCAGAGCAATATCCGTCAGCGTGCCCGCCCCCAGAAGAACAGTACCGATCACGAGGATCGCTCCCACCGGCAGAAGTGCAACAACGGAAGTGTTAATGGAACGCACCATCGTCTGGTTGACGGCGAGATTGACCAGTTCGCCATATGTGTAGCGCTTCTGCTCCCACACGTTCTTCGTCAGGCCGCGCACGTTGTCGAAAACGACCACCGTGTCATACAGGGAGTATCCCAAAATGGTCAGGAAGCCAATGACGGTTGCAGGCGAGACTTCGACTCGAGTGATCGCGAAGAACGCGACGGTCAGGGCCACGTCGTGCAGCAGAGCCGTCATAGCAGAGATTGACATGGTCCACGAGCGGAAGTACACCGTCATCAAGGCGGTGATGACCGCCAGGAAGATGACCAGAGACTGCAGTGCCTTCCCGGTAACGTCTTTACCCCATGACGGGCCGATCGACGAGGACTGGACATCATCTGCGGATATATCGTATGCCTCTGCCAGCGCGTCGCGAACTTGCGCTGTCTGGTTGGGGTCCAGTGACGGTGTCTGGACGCGGATACCGTTCTGACCCAGATTCGACACGCGCACGTCGGTCACGCCCGCGGATTTGGCTGCATCATATGCAAGCTGCTGTTCACTTTGGCTAATGCCGATCATGGAGAATTGCGAACCACCGGTGAATTCGATGGATTGACGCAGTCCCAGCACTGACACGAGGAGCGCACAGACAACCAGCGTGATGCCGGCCGCGTACACGAAAATCTTGCGGTTCGGGACGATCCGATAGGATTTCTCGCCCGCATACAGGGCGTTTCCCCACTGGGCGTAACTTCTCATCGTGCTTCCTCCTGCTTAGCCGCAGCGGCTTGTTCTCGGCGCTGCTCAGCAAGCGATTTACGGGTGCCGACCGCTGTGCTCCCCGATGGCGTTGATACTGACTTCGTCTTGCGCACATCAGTGCGTGCACGCGCCGCGTAGATGGCACTGGACTTTGCACCGAGGTGTTCGGGATCCAAACCGGACAGCTTGTGGCCTTCACCGAAAAATGGGATGCGGATGAGCAGCTCCATCATCGGGTGCGTGAAGAAGAAGATCACCGCAAGGTCAACCACCGTCGTCACGCCCAATGTGAAGGCGAATCCCTGCAGGCCACCCACCGCGAGCATGTACAGCACCACGGCGGCCACGAGGTTCACCGCGTCCGAAATCATGATGGTGCGTTTGGCCCGCTCCCATCCTTCGTCGACGGCTGCCACGAGCGGGCGACCGTCACGCACCTCGTCGCGGATGCGTTCGAAGTAGACGATGAACGAGTCAGCGGTGACGCCAACTGCAACGATCAGGCCAACTACGCCAGGCAGTGAGAGGCGATATTCCATCAGCCATGACAGCAACGTGATGACCAGGTAGGTGATCACGCCCGCCATCAGGAGTGAACCGATCGAGATGATCGACAGGCCTCGGTACTGCCAGATCATGAACAGGACAACCAGGATCAGACCGATCAGACCGGCCCACAGACCCTTGGCCAGGTGATCGGATCCGAGCGTTGCAGAGATCTGCTGCTCGGACTGGACGGTGAAGTCCAATGGCAGTGAACCGAAGTTCAGCTGATTGGCCAGTGCCTTGGCACTGGTTGGCGTGAAATTACCGCTGATCTTGGCATGACCGTCAGTGATTGCTGCATTCATCGACGGTGAGGTAATCACCCTATTGTCAAGGACGACTGCGAAGCGGTTACGCGTGGGATCAGAATTCTGGAAGCCGACCAGACGAGTTGACGCTTCCTTGAATGCTTCGGTACCGACTGAGTCGAATTCGAGGCTCACAACCCACTCGCCTGTTGCCTGCCCCGTCTGGTTGTAGTCCATTGCGGCCTGGGCTGAATTCAGGTTCTCACCTTTGACATCGATCGGGCCAAGCAGGAATTTTTGGGTTCCGTCATCCGAGCACGTGGCATAAGGCTTGTCGGGATCACCGGGAGTGGTCTGGGTGCGTGCCTCAGTCGACATGCAGTCCAGGGTCAGGAAGTCGAACACGACCTGCTCGGTCATCCATGCCGAGTCCGAGTTGTTCTCCGGTGTGGTCGCCGGCTCGGTGCTCAGTTTCCCATCCTTATCCTGGTCGGCAGCCTGGCGGGCCTCATCCTCGGACATGGCCGTGGAGACAAGGGTTTGCGACTGCGGCTGGTCGGCTGCATCTCCAGACTGCGCGCTGCCGGCTCCCGACTGGCCGGAATCGCCGCTTTGAGCCGCTTCCAGTTGTTGCCTGGGTGCAACTGCGGCACCGACCTGCAGCACTGGACGGAAGTCCATCTGAGAAGATGAGCGGATCAGATTCAGCGTCTCCTCTGAGGGACGGCCAGGCAGCGAGACCACAATGTTGTTCGAACCCATTGAGGTGATTTCCGATTCGGAGACACCCGAGGCGTCCACGCGGTTACGGATAATGTTGATCGCCTCAGTGATGTCCTCATCAGTAATATTGCGGTCGTCTTCGCCTGTCGTATTCGGCGTCAGAATCAGCTGGGTTCCACCTTCGAGGTCCAGAGCCAGCTTCGGATGGAGTGTTGCACCTTGAGTTGCGCGTCCGATCAGCAGTGCTGCGATGCCGATAGCGACCACAACAAAGAGCGCGACAAGTGTGCGCACCGGGCGACGTTTCTTATTAGCCACAGTGATGGAGTCCTTGGTCAATGAAGTCGATGAATGGATGAATGAATTAGATGACGGGCGGAATATCGTCCTTGTTGCGGTTCTTGTCCCGCTTATCCTCGTCCTCAAGATCCGCTGCGAGCGTGTCGCCCTCGTTCACTGACGAGGGTGTCTCAGGTTCGATGGGATCATACCCAAGTACAGCAGGCTCATCTTCTTCCTCGGAAATGGCTTCTTCGATGTGATCAGCTGATTCCGTGGCGAAAGGTGGCTCGCCGACTTCGCGGATGACGGAACGTTCCCAGTAAGTTTCGGTGCCGTCCGACGTTTCCAGGATGACGATGTCGCCATCCTGATCCACGTAGCGTCCCCAGAACCCTACGGCGGTCTTCACCCATGCACCGGGCACCATCTGTTCGCTGATGATCCGTTGCTGTTCTTCCTGCTGTTTCGCCATTTTCTTGCGAGCGCGTGATGAGAACCAAAACATCACAATCAGCATCAACAACAGCGGCAGCCAAAGCATTAACGAGCCGGTACCTTGCACGGGGAAACCTCTTCATCCTCGACAAATCTACGTATATGACAGCACCGTGACAGTACACGGCGCCCGCTGCAGTCTACCTGTTCGTCTTCTCGATCGCGACGAACGGCGTCACTGTGCGTGCTACCTCACGTTTAAATCAGCGTGTCCTGATCGCTCGGAGGGGTCAGATTCAGGTGTGACCACGCTTTCGGTGTAGCTGCACGGCCGCGTGGGGTGCGAACAATGAACCCCTGCCTCATCAGGTACGGTTCAGTGACAGTTTCAACGGTTTCAGCTTCTTCGCCCACGGTGATAGCCAACGTGGACAGCCCCACCGGCCCTCCGCCAAAGCGCACGCACAGTGCTTCGAGGACGGCGCGATCCAGTCGGTCCAGTCCCGACTGGTCCACTTCAAACAATGCCAGTGCTTCACGCGCCGATTCCAGTGTGGGTGTTCCGTCCCCATGCACCTGCGCGTAGTCAAGTACGCGGCGCAACAGACGGTTTGCGATACGTGGCGTGCCGCGTGAACGGGAGGCGATTTCATGGGCTGCCTCATCGCTGACCGACACTCCCAGTAGCCCTGCCGACCGGTTGATGACCTGAACCAGGTCCTCTGTCTCGTAGAACTCCAGGTGCCCAGTGAAGCCGAAGCGGTCGCGCAGCGGTGCAGGCAGCAGCCCGGCACGCGTGGTCGCGCCCACCACTGTAAACGGTGGCAGCGTCAGCGGAATCGACGTGGCGCCCGGACCTTTGCCAACGACCACGTCGACACGGAAGTCTTCCATCGCCAGGTAGAGCATTTCTTCAGCGGTGCGTGCCAGGCGGTGAATCTCGTCGATAAAGAGGATGTCACCTTCCTGCAGGCCAGACAGGATCGCGGCGAGGTCGCCAGCGTGCTGGATCGCAGGTCCGGAGGTCAGGCGCAGTGAGGATCCCATCTCCTGCGCAATGATCATCGCCAGGGTTGTCTTTCCCAGTCCAGGCGGTCCGGCCAGGAGCACGTGGTCGGGTGTGACAGAGCGACCGATCGCTGCTTTCAACACCAGTTCGAGCTGTGTGCGCACGCGCGGCTGACCCACGAATTCGCTGAGGTGTTTCGGACGGAGAGCAGCTTCAGCTGCGCGCTCCAGTTCCGTCGCATCTGGCGCGACAATGCGCGGAGACAGGTCGTCGTCCATCTCATCCACGGGTGCCTCCCAGCTTGATCAGTGATGCGCGCAGAAGGTCGGATGCCCCCATCCCCTGCCCGGCAAGTGAGTTGACTGCTTTTCGGGCAATCGCCTGTGTCCAGCCGAGCTGTACCAGTGCAGCGGTGACTTCCTCGGTCACTTCATCACTGTCGGGTTCGCTGGGTACATCTTCAGCGTGTGCAGCGGGCCCCAGCTTGTTTCCAATTTCAAGGACGATCCGATCAGCAAGTTTTGGCCCCACTCCGGGGATCTTCCTGATTTGTGCGCTGTCTTTTTGGGCGAGGGCGTCGCGCAGCTGGTCGGGTGTGAGAACTGCCAACGCCGCCAGGGCGATGCGCGGTCCCACTCCGGAGACGGTGCGGATCACGGTGAACACGTCTTTCTCGTCACGCGTCGGGAAGCCGAACAAAGCGATCGCATCTTCCTTGACATCCATGACGATGTGGAGCGTGACCTCATTGCCACGGATCAGGCTGTGCGCCGTTGGTGGAGTGACCTTGACGGCCCATCCAATTCCACCGTTGACCACAGTGACTTCATCCAGGCCGATGTGCTCAACCGTTCCAGTCAGCAGTGCGATCACCGTTATTCCCCCTCGCTACGAACATCTGTTCCATCTTAGCGGCGATGCCAGCGCGGATCGACCGCACCCGTGCGGTGTTGCGTCGCCTGAGCTTCTGCCCAGATCTGCTGAGCCCGTGTCATGGTGCCCTTGGAGGAGACTTTGCCTGACAGGGACACGGTAATCTGAGAATCATCCCCCGCGCCGAGCAAGCCTGAGCCTCGCCAGGCGTGACAGATTGCAATTGCAAGGGCGTCAGC
The DNA here is from genome assembly GCF_900106055.1 of Schaalia radingae. Taxonomy (NCBI): domain Bacteria; kingdom Bacillati; phylum Actinomycetota; class Actinomycetes; order Actinomycetales; family Actinomycetaceae; genus Schaalia; species Schaalia radingae. The sequence goes on from NZ_LT629792.1 coordinate 1,350,789, forward strand.
CGCGTCTGCTGGCTTCGGCGGAGTATCGAGGCGGAGGATGCGAGCCACCATGTGCTGCACCTGCGCTTTCCCGGCGGTGCCAGAACCGGTGATCGCTGCTTTGACTTCTGACGGTGTATGGACTGCCATTGGCAGACGTGCCTGCCCGACACATGACATGGCCACGCCCATCACCTGCATTGTGGTGGTTACTGACTGAAGGTTGTCCTGTGCGAAAACCCGTTCAATGGCCACCACTTCAGGCTGAAAGGTCTCAATGGTGTGCCGGATCTCCTGGGCAATGGATGCGAGGCGAAAATGGGTGGCCAGACTGGTTTTGGTTCTGGCCACGCCGACGTGAACCAGCGCCGCTGCGCGTGACGCATCAACATCCACCACTCCGATTCCGCATCGGGTGATGCCCGGGTCAATCCCCATTACGCGCATTGGTCAACCATCTGCACGAAGAGAGAATGGATCCGGTTGTCTCCCCCAATTTCAGGGTGGAATGATGTCGCAAGGCAGTGCTCGTTACGCAGTGCGACAATCGGCCCGTCAGCTTTGTTGTCGGCACGCGCCATGACGCGAACAGATTCTCCGACCGTATCGACCCATGGAGCGCGAATGAACAATGCCCGAAATGGCGTGTCAAATCCATCCACCTCCAGGTCTTCTTCATGGGAGTCGACCTGCCGGCCAAATGCGTTACGTCTGACAGTCATGTCCATTGCGCCCAATGCGATCTGGTCGCTGCGCCCGTCAAGAATAGTGCTGGCCAGCATAATCATGCCGGCACAAGTCCCCCACATCGGCATTTTCTGATCCACAGCCCCATGCAGCCCTTCGTCCATACCTGTGGCATGCATGAGGATAGACATGGCGGTTGACTCCCCACCGGGAATAACCAGGCCGTCGATCTGTGTCAACTGGTCAGGGTGGCGCACATACACAGCGCGGGCGCCGGATTCTTCCAGCGCCCGCACATGTTCTGAGATATCACCTTGAAGCGCGAGTACGCCTATGGTTCTCACGCTGGTGTCACCATCCGCGCTCAGCCAGGCGGTGATCAACCGGCAAATCGTCGACGTTGATGCCGACCATCGCTTCCCCCAGTCCGCGTGAGACTTCCGCAATGGTGTCAGGATCGTTGTAAGCCGCTGTTGCGCGCACAATCGCGCTCGCGCGCTTAGCCGGATCACCGGACTTGAAGATACCGGATCCAACGAAGACACCCTCGGCACCCAGCTGCATCATCATCGCGGCATCCGCAGGAGTGGCGATGCCGCCGGCGGTGAACAGGACGACAGGCAGGCGGCCTTCTCGTGCCACCTCTGCGACCAGTTCATACGGTGCCTGCAGTTCTTTCGCTGCCACATACAGCTCGTCTTCTGGCAGCGACGTCAGGTGCTGAATCTGGTCACGGATCTTGCGCATATGCGTCGTCGCGTTCGACACGTCACCGGTGCCGGCCTCGCCTTTGGAGCGGATCATGGCCGCGCCTTCACTGATGCGGCGCAGAGCCTCACCCAGGTTGGTCGCACCGCACACGAACGGCACGGTGAACTTCCACTTGTCAATGTGGTGCGAGTAGTCAGCCGGGGTCAGCACCTCGGATTCGTCAATGTAATCGACGCCGAGGGACTGGAGCACCTGCGCTTCCACGAAGTGTCCGATGCGGGCTTTGGCCATGACGGGGATGGAGACGGCGTCAATGATGCCGTCGATCAGATCCGGGTCTGACATGCGGGCCACGCCGCCCTGGGCGCGGATATCCGCGGGGACGCGTTCGAGTGCCATGACGGCCACGGCACCGGCGTCTTCAGCAACCTTCGCCTGCTCAGGGGTGACGACGTCCATAATGACGCCGCCTTTGAGCATTTGCGCCATTCCACGCTTGACGCGGTCAGTTCCGACCTGGCGTCCTTCGTCGGTGGGTGTGGCAGCAGAGGGATTTTCGCTCATTCCTCCTCCTGTTCGAGTTGAGCGCGAACTTCATCGCTCAGTGACATGTTGTGGTAGACGTTCTGCACGTCATCAGAATCTTCGAGGGCGTCCACGACACGCATAACCTTGGTGGCACCTTCAACGTCGAGTTCCACCTGTGTCGAGGCAACGAACTGCGCCTCAGCAGAGTTGTAGTCAATTCCTGCATCCTGCAGCGCGGTGCGCACCGCGACCACCTCGGTCGGCTCACAGGAAATGACGAAGACGTCTCCTTGCTGGGCGACATCTTCGGCACCTGCATCGAGTACGGCTTCCATGATGGAATCCTCATCCACACCGTCGGCCTCCGGCACCTCGACGATTCCGCGACGGGAGAAGAGGTAGGACACCGAGCCGGGGTCAGCCAAGTTGCCACCGTAACGGGTAAATGCCAGGCGTACATCTGATGCCGCGCGGTTGCGGTTATCGGTCAGACATTCGACCAGAATCGCAACACCTGCGGGACCGTAGCCTTCGTACATGATGGTTTCGTACTCAGCGCCACCGGCTTCTGCACCGGAGCCACGCTTGACAGCGCGATCAATGTTGTCGGCCGGAACGGAGTTCTTCTTCGCCTTCTGGATGGCGTCATACAGCGTGGGATTACCTGCGGGATCTCCTCCACCTGTGCGGGCTGCCACCTCAATGTTCTTGACGAGCCTGGCGAAGAGTTTTCCACGCTTGGCGTCGATGGCTGCTTTCTTATGCTTTGTGGTTGCCCACTTGGAGTGTCCGGACATGAATTCTCCCCTTGGGTATGGTCTAGTACGCGTATAGTGTAGCGCCCTGATCCCAGTACGGGCGCCTAGTGCACAGTATGAGAACCGTTGAGGTAAGTGTTTTCACACTTTCGTCACGCTGGTTCGCGAAAAACTTCCATTTCGCACGAGTTCTCGGCCAGCTGCGACCAATTGCCCTCGAAAGTGAGGACGACGGCGGTACCCGTGGGAACACCCCAACGGACTTTTTCCTTACAGGATCGGCGTGCCCCCAGCGATGCCGCCATTGCTGAAATAGCTGGCTCGTGGCCGACCATCATGACTGAGGTGACTGACGCGGGCAGGCTCCGCGCCTTGTCGAGCAGACTGTCAGCGCCGGCCAGATACAGTTCGTCATCAACTGAGGTGGTGCGCACCTCGATCGACGTGTGGAGCTGCGCCGCCGTTTCCTGTGTACGCACGGCGGGCGATGTCAGTGACAGATCAACGTGGTCAATCAGGCGTGAGACTCGTCGTCCCAGTCGCCGAGCCTGCTCAACACCTTCTGGAGTCAGCGGCCTTTGACGGTCACCGGAGCTGCTCGAACCGGCAGCAGCGTGACGTACCAGGATAAGCGTTCGTGTCGTCATAGTATCTACAATAGCGAGGATCGAGGAGGGATTGGATGGCACTGGCACCCGGGCCAGAGGATTTGGCGTGTTCAGCACGCGGATGCAGCCGTACGGCTGAGGTTGCGATCATCTGGTCAAATCCGGCCATTCACACTGGCCGATCCAAGACATGGCTGGCGTGTCGTGATCATCGCGACTCGCTCCAGCAATACCTGGCCTACCGCGATTTTCCCATCCGTGTCGTCCCAATTAACGAGGTCGACTCTTAGCGTCCGACCACGTTAACCTGCAGTTTCTAGGTAAGTGTGACTAGGTCCAGGTACGACTCATCCCACAGATCCTCATCGGCGTCAGGCAGCACCAGCACGCGGTCCGGGTTGAGCGCCTCGACCGCGCCGGGATCGTGCGTGACCAGGACGACGGCGCCCTCATAGGTGCGCAGCGCGTTGAGAATCTCCTCGCGAGAGGCTGGATCAAGGTTGTTCGTCGGCTCATCCAACAGCAGCACATTTGCTGCAGAGACGACCAGCGTCGCAAGGGCCAGGCGCGTCTTCTCTCCGCCGGATAGTACGCGCGCCGGCTTATCGATGTCGTCCTCGCCAAACAGGAACTGCCCCAGCACGTTGCGAACGTGCGTGGTGTCCAGGTCAGGAGCTGCGTGCGCCATGTTGTCATACACTGTGGCGTCCATGTCCAGGAAGTCGTGTTCCTGGGCGTAGTAGCCAAGTTTGAGGCCATGCCCACTGATGACTTGCCCCAGATCAGGCTCTTCCACGCCGGCCAGCAGGCGCAGCAGCGTCGTCTTACCAGCACCGTTCAGACCCAGGATCACCACACGCGAGCCGCGGTCAATTGCCAGATCCACACCAGTGAAAACTTCCAACGAGCCGTAGGATTTCGACAGGCCCTCTCCTGACAGTGGCACGCGTCCGCATGGCGCAGGTTCGGGGAAACGCAAACGCGCAACCTTTTCATGCTGGATTTCCTGACCAGCCTGCTCAACCAGTTCATCGGCGCGGCGCAGCATCTGCTGTGCCGCAACAGCCTTCGTTGCCTTCGCGCGCATCTTTTCGCCCTGCGCACGCAGCTGTTCAGCTTTCTTGAGCGCGTTGGCGCGTTCGCGGCGGTGACGGCGTTCATCCTCGTCGCGTTGACGCAGGTAGGCAGACCATCCGAGGTGGTAGACATCCAGTGCCGTGCGGTTCGCGTCCAGATAGAACACGGAGTTGACCGTGTCATCCAGCAATTTGACGTCGTGGCTGATCACCATGAATCCGCCGGAGTATGCGCGCAGCCAATCGCGCAGCCACAGGATTGAATCGTGATCAAGGTGGTTGGTCGGCTCATCCAGCAGCAAAATATCAGCCTCTGAGAAAAGCACCCGAGCCAGTTCGACGCGGCGTCGCTGACCACCGGACAACGTGTCGAGGCTTTGCTCCAACACGCGATCGTCTAATCCCAGTGAATGAGCGATCTGCGATGCCTGAGCATTGGCAGCCCACCCTCCGGCATTCGTGAAACGCTGGTCGAGCTTGACGTAACGCTCCATCGCCCGCTGTTGGCGCTCCCCTTCCAGGGTGGACATTTCATGCTCAGCTTTGCGGATCTTCTCTATGAGGGTGTCGATACCTCGAACGGAGATGATGCGCTCACGCCCCGTCATCTTCTGGTCGCCAATATGGGTGTCCTGTGCCAGGTATCCGATGGTGCCGCTGCGACGCACGTGCCCAGTAAACTCAGCGGCACCGTGATCGCTCTCCCCTGCTAAGAGGCGCATCATAGTGGTCTTGCCGGCACCGTTTCTGCCAACCAAACCGATACGCATCCCGCGGTCAATCCTGAAGGTGGCGTTCGAGATCAGTACGCGTGCACCGATCCGAAGCGAAAAGTCCTGCACAGAAATCACCTATCGAGTCTAAGCGGTGTCAGAACAACTCGGGAGGATTGACTTCCATTCTCACAGGTGCCAGCTTGTGGGCTGAGCGGTGCTGCCGCACCTGTGTCAGCTGGTCAAGCAGCGTATTTGTGTGCGAAATCGGCGTGCGAACAAGAGTGCGGATGTGCTGGTCGGGCTCATGTTCCGGCATAGCGAGGGAGAGCTGGGCACTATCAGCTGCACGACGTGTGGGCGCCTGTTCGATCGGAACTGTGCCGAGCAGCTCCGCATCTGAAAGACTTGCCACAATCGCGTGAACGTCAGGTGCAGGCCCGTCGAGGGCAACGATTGTCGTAAAGGGGAAGAATCCTACAGAACGACGTTCTGCCAGCTGATCGGCAGCAACTCTGACCGGATCCCACCGCACGAGGGCCTGACCCAGTGTCGGATCTGACAGACCGACAACGATGGCAGGGTGTGCGGGCGCTACACGTGACAATGCTCCGAACCAGCGGCGCATGGCTTCCTCGTATGCCCACAGTTCAGGGCGTGCGGCTGTTGTATCGGCATCGAGGATAACGGCTGCCTCATAACCGCCATCGAGGGTAGGTTCTGCGCCGGGTGTTGCCACCACGATTCGTGAATCCGTCGGACGCAGTGTGTCGATCCGATGGTCTGCAGAAGAGACCACTAGTGGCAATCCCGGTAAAGCTCGAGCCAGTTCCTCTGCCGTGCGTTCAGAGCCGATCTGGCGTGCGCGCACCGCGTGCGCTGCGCAATGCGGGCACGTGAACGCCGACGCATCCCACTGACACCATTGGCACACAATCTGGCGATCGCCTCGCATCGCCAATGGGCCGTGGCATCTTTGACATCGCGCCGTCCGATGACACTGTGCGCAAGCAATAACCGGCACATAGCCGCGTCGTGGCACCTGAATCAGGACATGCCCGCTCTGCGCACTTTCCCGGATAAAGCGCTGTACGCTGGTCGGAATATTACCTGCCGATGGGCCTTCCCTGGCCGCGTCAAAGTCATCGAGGACACGTACGCGCGGCGCATGTTCGCGCAGCGCGTGGCGCAGCGGTGTGAGCGGCACTGCCCATGAGGAATTGACCAGCATATGCGATTTCACCGACCGTGCCAGGCTTGCGCTGAGCAGGTCGACCCCTTCCAGGTGGGCGCGCGCGATCGCAACATCGAGCGCGCTTGCGCGTGGAGACCGCTCCTCGGTTAAACGGTCATCACCGTCATCCCACACGATGATTGCTCCCAGATCCTTCACTGGTGTCCACACAGCTGATCGTGTTCCCACCAGGATGGTCAGTTCTCCGGCTAGTGCGCGCAGATGAACGGCAAATCGATGAGCTGCCGAATCATCCGACCCGACCGTCTCAACACAGTCGGTACCGACGATCAGGGCGATCTGCGCAGCGATTCGATCCACCTGTTCACGCGTGGCGGCCACCACGATGACAGGGGCGCGCGCCGAGCGGATTGCCACAACGGTTGCCAGCTGGCGTATCCAGTCATGAGGCACGACCTGCCAGACGATCCGCCCTGGCGCAGTCGGGTCCCCCTCGTACCACGACAGGAATTCCGTATCCATTGAGATTGGCGAGGGCGCCGCGCAGTCTCGGTGTGCAGCGAGGACGTTTTTTTCACTGCGTGCATGCCGCGCCGGGATCGCCAGTGAGAGCACCTGTGAGGTGGTCGCCAGATGTTTATGCGCAATGTAGCGCGCCAGTGTCAGCGTGGATTCGTTGAGCACCGGAGTGCGTGAAACAACGGACTGGATGGGTGACAGGGCGCGGTGCTGCGGTACGGTCTCCCGACCCACAACCCACCCTCGTTGGCGTGTACCGGCCAATGCAACGCGCACGGTGCAACCGACAGTTACTGCAGAGTCAAGTTCGGGTGGGACGGCGTAGTCAAGCGGATGATCGAGGTGCGCCAAGTCGACGTCGACCAGAACGTGCGCGACAGTCAGTGGGTCACGGAAATCCTCACGTGGCGGTGGTTCGAAGCCCGGCAGGTATGACTCCATTGCGTCTCACGCAATGAGCTCCGGGCCGTACTTAAGGACGATCAGTGCGGCGATGATGACAAGGATACCGCCCGTGATCCACCAGTCCGTGCCCGAGGCTATGAGGGAGCGAATGCTGGCACTTGAGGGCAGCGTTTCGCGGACCAGGCAGATACGCGTCATGGTGGCGAAGATCAGCAGTGATGACACGAACACCACCAGGCACCACGGGCACAATACCTGGATGACAACGTAGGACTGGTAGAACAGCCATAGTGCGCTGGCCAGACCGCCGGCGGCGAGGACTTCCGCGCCGATGAGGAACAGACGTGACAGGCGCGAGCCGCTGAGAAGGGCGCATGCGATAGTGAACACAGCTGCGCCAAAGGCGATTCCGAAAAATGCGTTGGGGAATCCCAGGACGCGGGCCTGCGGTGTCAATGCGACTGCCGAGCATGACAGTGCATCGCTGACATCGCATCCGAAGCGGCTGTTCTGGTCACCTGCAAGGATCCAGGCTTCCACGGACAGGACGAATGAGGCGATCAGGGCTAGAGCCGACATAATGGCCAGCACCACGGCGCTTCGCATCATCCACGCACGCGAGGGAGCATGGTCGAGATCGAAATCGTCCTGGTCCGCCATAGTCTTAGCCTTTCAGTGCTGCGCGCAGATCCTCTATGCGGGTCACGTCTTCCCACGGGAATCCCGGTCGCCCGAAGTGGCCGTACACTGAGGTCTCCTTGTAGATCGGGCGCAAGAGATCGAGGTCCTCGATCATACCTGCTGGGCGCAGGTCGAACACGTCGGTGATTGCGCGCGCGATGGTCGCATCGTCTACCTGCCCCGTATCGAAGGTGTCGACGTACAGACCTACCGGGTGTGCGCGGCCGATGGCGTAAGCCACCTGAACTTCGCAGCGTTTCGCGATGCCTGTTGCAACGATGTGCTTGGCAATCCAGCGCAGCGTGTAGGAAGCTGAGCGGTCAACTTTCGATGGATCCTTACCTGAGAACGCGCCACCTCCGTGCCGCGCCATTCCGCCGTAAGTATCGACGATGATCTTGCGTCCAGTCAGGCCTGCGTCGGCAGCTGGTCCGCCGTACACGAACCGTCCCGATGGATTCACGAGGATTTCGGCGTCTTTCCAGGACACGTTGAGACCTGATTCGTCCAGCACTGGTTCGATGACATGGCGGCGCACTTGCCGAGTCAGGTCTGCCAATGTGAGTGCCTCGTCGTGCTGGGTGGACACAACGATCGTCTCGATACTGACGGGCGTGTGGTTCTCGTCGTATCCGAAGGTCACCTGCGTCTTGCCATCAGGGCGCAGACCGTCGATGGTGCCGTCGTGTCGAACCTGTGCGAGGCGATGAGACAGCTTGTGTGCCGTCCAGATCGGGGCAGGCATCAGATCCGGTGTCTCATCGGATGCATATCCGAACATGAGGCCTTGGTCGCCGGCGCCCTGAAGTTCGCGAGGGTCAGCTGTATCAGCCCCTTCACGTGCTTCAAGAGAACGTTCCACTCCCCCGGCAATGTCCGGGCTCTGCTGGCCGATCGACACGGAGACACCGCAAGAGGCGCCGTCGAATCCAATTCGCGACGAGGTGTATCCGATGCGGCAGATTTCCTCGCGAACGATCTGCGGAATTTCCACGTAGGCGCGGTCCGTGGTTACTTCACCCATGACATGCACCTGGCCGGTGGTGGCGAAAACCTCGATCGCGGCACGTGCATGTGGGTCTTGTTCGAGCAATGCATCAAGGATTGAATCCGCGATGCGGTCACAGACTTTGTCTGGATGACCTTCAGTTACTGATTCTGAAGTAAAAAGTCGAAGCGATGTCACCGGGTTATCTTACCTATCCTCTGTGCGACCTCATCGATGATGCCGGCCGCAATTGTTACCTTCGATCCGCTGACTGTTTTCACGGGCTGTCCCTCGCGATCAACCAGCACGACCTGAGATTCCACGTCACCGAATCCCTGTCCGTTCCCTACGGCGTTAATAGCCAGCAGGTCGGCTGCCTTTCGCCGAGCTTTGTCGGCACCACGCTCGAGCACAACCTGAGGCGAGCCGGTTTCGGCGGCAAAGCCGACAAGCACCGGTGGACGCTGGGGCGAGTGGGCAACCGACGCCAGAATGTCGGTGGTGCGTTCAAGCTCGATGGCAGGCGCATCCTGAGTCGACGGATCTTTCTTGATCTTGTCGTCGGCAACGTGGATGGGTCTGAAATCTGCCACCGCAGCTGCCATGATCGCAATGTCCGTTGTCGCGATGCGGTCAGTGACTGCCTGACACATCTCAGCGGCTGTCGGGGCCGGGATGACGGTAATTCCGTGCGGAATCAGGTGATCGTCGATGTTGGCGGCAACCAGGGTCACGTCTGCCCCGCGTCGACGCGCTTCAGCTGCCAATGCGCATCCTTGCCGGCCGGATGAGCGATTGCCAATAAAACGGACGGGATCGATCGGTTCCTGGGTACCGCCAGCCGTAATGAGGACGCTGCGTCCGGCAAGGTCCCCCTCGTGCGGCTCGAGAGCTTCAAGGACGCGTTCCGTGATGATGAGCGGATCAGGCAGACGGCCTGTGCCGCTGTCTCCTGAGCTCAGCGGACCGTCATCCGGTTCGATAATGATCATGCCACGCGTGCGCAGTGTCTGGATGTTGTCCTGAGTTGCGGCGTTAGTCCACATCGCACTGTGCATGGCGGGTGCCAGAATGACAGGCGTATCGCGATGCGCAGCCAGCACAACGGTGGTGAGCAGATCGTTTGCCATGCCCGCTGCCAGGCGTGCAATGAGATCTGCCGTGGCAGGTGCAATCACAATGGCCTGCGCGTGGCGGGCAATCTCGACGTGCTCGGTTGCTCCACCGTCAAATACGCTGGTTGTGACGGCCTGCCCACTGAGCGCATGCCACGTGGTATCACCGACAAAGTGGGTGGCAGCCTGAGTGGGGATGACTCTCACTGCATAATCGTGGTGCTGGAGTTCGCGTACTACGCGGGTCACCTTGTACGCAGCAATGCCGCCGCCAACTCCGACGACGACCAGTGGCTTCACGGTTAGGCCTCAGGCGCAGACTCGAGCGTCAGCTTGCCTTCGTTGATTTCGCGTAGTGCGATTGACAGCGGTTTATCGTCGGGGTCACTTTCCACTACGGGTCCGACGAACTGCACCATGTTCTGCTCGAGTTGGAGCTGGTAGGTGTTGATCTGCCGGGCGCGCTTTGCCGCGAAGATCACCAGCGCATACTTGGAGTCGACGTGGTTCAGAAGGTCGTCGATCGGCGGGTTGGTGATGCCTTCAGGCTGGGCAACAATTCCGGACATGGGACCTCTTCTCATGTAAATCTGGCTAATTAGCTTGTCCAGTCTACTCCAGCCCCATCAAGACGGCTAGGTCCGTCACGGCCTGGTCAAGGTCGTCATTGATCACAATTGCGTCGAATTCGTGAGCTGCGTCAAGTTCGGCTCGCGCGGTGGTCAGGCGCCGCTCCTGCTCCTCGAGCGTTTCGGTGCCGCGTTCAGTGAGGCGTCGTTTCAGTTCGTCCCACGAGGGAGGCGCCAGGAAGATGAAATGCGCTTGAGGCATGGAAGCACGAACCTGTCGTGCGCCTGCCACGTCAATTTCGAGCAGAACGCTTTTTCCTTCTGACAGCCATTGTTCAACCGGCTTGCGAGGAGTGCCATATCGATGTGCGCCGTGTACCAATGCCCATTCGAGCATCTGTCCGTCATTGACCAGGCGATCGAATTCGTCGTCGCTCACAAAGAAGTAGTGCGTGCCATTGATTTCACCTGGGCGCGGTGCACGGGTGGTGGCTGATACGGACAGTGCGATCTCGGGATGGCGGCTCAGGAGGGAGTGCACAACGGTTCCCTTACCGACCGCCGTCGGCCCAACCAGAACAGTAAGACGGGGCTCATGAAGTTTCATGAGCCCCATCTTGCCACGTCATCCGAATTTCTTGAGTAATTCTTCCCGTTGAACAGGTCCGAGACCTCGCACACGCCGAGTGGGCGCAATACCGATGTCTGCCATCAACTTTGCAGCGGTATTGGTTCCAACGCGCGGAAGAGACTCCAGTAGGGACGTCACCTTCATCTTTGCGACTGCCTCATCAGACTCAGCTAAGTCAAAAACTTCACTCAATGTCATGGATCGAGACTTCAGCGCGGTTTTAATTTCAGCACGCCTGCGCCTCGCCTGCGTGGCTTTCTCCAGTGCAGCTGATCGCTGTTCCGGAGTGAGTTTAGGTAGTGCCACGCCGCTCACCTCCCTTAATTGTGACATGTGTTACTCACGCTTTAAGTATGGCCCCAAAGCGCCACTTACGAGGGAATTCGAGGCGTGTCATCGACTCCGTGTCACTGGAACCTCAAAGAGTCACAGATCTCCTTCACGGCACCAACCAAACGGTCTTTTTCCGGACCGCAGCGTAAGATCTGCCTGGACGAAGACGCCAGCACTCGATCGACAGCACGTCCAAAAACATCTCTGACCTGTTCCGATCCGGCACCCTGCGCGCCAACTCCTGGAGACAGGATTGGACCTGTGAAATCCTCAATGTTGATGTGCAGGTCGGTTAACGCCGACTGAATCGTTGCTCCAATCACCAAACCAAACGGACCAATGTGTTGGAAATCACATTTTGTGTTGAGGGTGTTGACCTCGCTGATGATAAGCCCTGCAACGCTGTGAGCATTGTCCACCGTCGCATGCTGAATGCCGTGACCATCGGGATTCGATGTCAGGGCCAGTGTGAACACACCATGTCCGGATTGTTGTGCCTGCTCGTAGGCAGGTGCCAGCGCTCCGACACCCAGATACGGACTGACGGTCAGTGCATCGCCGGCAAGCGGTGACCCCTCCCCCAGATATGCTGCCGCATACGCATCCATCGTGGATCCGATGTCACCACGCTTCGCATCCACAATGCATACCGCATCCGTGTCGCCGCAGCGGGCGATCACTTCTTCCAGGACAGCTACGCCGGCAGAGCCGTACTGCTCGAACAGTGCACTTTGGGGTTTAAAGGCAGCAACATGATCGCCCAGGGCATCAACAACCCGCATCGAAAATTCGCGCATACCCTGCGCGCTGCGTTCCAGCCCCCACTGATCAAGCAGCGCCGGATGGGGATCAATGCCCACACACAGCGGGCCTCGCTGGCGCATCAGATCCCACAGACGATCACCAAAACCTGCTGTGCTCACTTGTCTTCACCGCTCTCGTTTCCATGCGCACGCAACTCATCCCATCGCTGAAGTGAACACACGTCATATGTGCCACCCAAGCGCACGTCGATTGCCTGAACAGCGGCACTGAATGCCTGCAGCGTCGTGATGATCGTGCGGTTGTTTGCGGTTGCCCCTGCTCGAATCATGAAGCCATCCTGGCGATGCGCCGAACGCTGGGGCGTGTTCACCACCATGTCGACAAATCCGTCACGAATCAGGTCAATAATGGTCGGTTCCCCGTCGGGGCCAGGACCGTCAGAACCCTTGCGCACAATGTGCGCATCCACGCCGTTGCGCCTCAGAACTGAGGCAGTGCCTTCCGTTGCCAAGATGTGGAAACCCAATTCAGCCAGACGCACGACCGGCAGAATCATGGCACGCTTATCACCGTCAGCAACCGAAATAAACACTGTGCCATCCGTTGGCAACTCGCCGTACGCGCCAGTTTGAGACTTGGCGTAGGCTGCCGGGAAACGCCAGTCAATTCCCATCACTTCACCGGTCGACCGCATCTCCGGACCCAGAATTGTGTCCACTACCCCGCCGTCAGCGCGGCGGAATCGTGAGAACGGCAATACCGCTTCCTTCACGGCAATGGGAGCATTCATATTGATGATCCGAGAGTCAACAGCGGGCAGGACACCCTCGTCGACGAGCTGCCGGATCGATGCGCCGATCTGGATGCGGGCTGCCGCCTGCGCCAGCGGAACGCCTGTCGCCTTCGATGCAAACGGCACCGTACGCGAGGCACGCGGGTTGGCCTCGATCACGTACAGAACGTTCGACATGAGCGCGAACTGGACGTTGATCAGGCCGCGCACTCCGATCTGGCTGGCGAGTGCTTCCGTCGAAGCTGTAATGCGGGCAACTTCCCGCTCCGACAGTGACATGGGTGGCAGCACACACGCCGAATCGCCCGAGTGGACGCCCGCTTCCTCGATGTGTTCCATCACTGCGCCCATGAACAACTCGGTGCCGTCGTAGAGCGCATCAACGTCAATTTCAATGGCGTCGTCAAGGAACCGATCGATCAGGAGCGGACCTGAGGTGAACAGCTCGTCAATGTCGGGGCGGTCGAGGTAGGCGCGCAGGGCGTCCGCATCGTTAATGACCGCCATTCCGCGCCCGCCAAGCACGAACGAGGGGCGCACCAGGACCGGGTATCCAACCGCCTGCGCCACACCCAAAGCCTGCGCCGGCGTGTGCGCAATATCGTGGGCAGGTGCGGGCAGCTCCACCTCGCTGAGAATATGACCAAAGGCTTCGCGATCCTCCGCCAGCGCAATCGACGAGGGTGTAGTTCCCAGAATCGGCACACCTGCCGCTTCCAAGTCGGAGGCCAGTGACAGTGGCGTTTGTCCACCCAGCTGGACCAACACACCCTTAACGGGACCAGCCTCGCATTCTGCCCGGTAGATTTCAATGACGTCTTCCAGGGTCAGCGGCTCGAAATAGAGACGATCTGAGATGTCATAATCGGTCGACACAGTCTCTGGGTTGCAGTTGACCATAATCGTGTCGTAGGTATCCTGCAGTGCGAATGCTGCGTGCACACACGAGTAATCGAACTCAAGACCCTGACCAATTCGGTTCGGCCCAGCACCCAGAATCATCACTGCTTCGCGACTGCGTGGAGTAACTTCCGTTTCCTCATCGTAGGAGGAGTAATGGTACGGGGTGCGTGCCGCGAATTCGGCTGCGCACGTGTCGACTGTCTTGAACACCGGGTGGATGTTGAAGGCGTGGCGAACCTGGCGCACAGTTTCTTCGGTCAGGCTACGCAATACCGCGATCTGTCGATCCGAAAAGCCGTGCCGCTTGGCCGCGGTGAGCACGTCCGGAGTCAGCGCCGGCGCGTTCCTGACGCTGCGGGCGACCTCGTTGATCAGCATGATCTGGTCGATGAACCACGGGTCAATGCCGGTTGCTTCGCATACCTGTTCCAGGGTTGCACCCCCGCGCAGGGCTTGTTGGACCTGAACGAATCGGTGCTCGGTCGGGGTGGCGATGCGGGTGAGCAGGTCCTCGACATCTGCCGGTGTCGGATCGGCGCCGTCCCAGTGGAACTGTACGCCCGCCTTGTCGAGGGACCGTAGCGCCTTATTGAGGGCTTCGGTGAAGTTGCGCCCAATCGCCATTGCTTCGCCCACGGCCTTCATGGATGTCGTCAGCGTCTCATCGGCTTCAGGGAACTTCTCGAAAGTGAATCGTGGAACCTTCACCACCACGTAGTCCAACGTCGGTTCAAACGAGGCCGGCGTGGAGCCTGTAATGTCGTTGCGAATCTCATCGAGGGTGAAGCCAGTGGCCAAACGTGCCGCGATCTTCGCGATCGGGAAACCGGTTGCCTTGGAGGCCAGAGCTGAAGAGCGTGAGACGCGCGGATTCATCTCGATGACGATGATGCGCCCGCTCTGCGGGTGCACAGCGAACTGAATGTTGCAGCCACCCGTATCCACGCCGACTTCACGGATCACGGCGATCGCAATATCGCGCAGCCGCTGGAGTTCACGGTCGGTCAGGGTCAGAGCCGGAGCAACCGTGATCGAATCGCCGGTATGCACGCCCACAGGGTCAACATTTTCAATCGAACAGACAACCACCACGTTATCGGCGGCGTCGCGCATCAGTTCCAGCTCGTATTCTTTCCATCCCAGGATGGACTCTTCCAGCAGAACTTCGGTGGTCATGGACGCTTCGAGGCCTGCGCCAGCGATGCGGTCAAGGTCGTCGGGTGTGAACGCAATACCCGAACCCAGACCGCCCATGGTGAACGAGGGACGCACTACCAGCGGATAGCCGAGCTCTTCGGCAGCAGCATGGCAATCTTCCAGCGTGTGCGCAATGGTTGAGCGTGCAACTTCAGCTCCGCAGCGCGCCACGATTTCCTTGAACGTCTCACGGTTTTCACCAGCCTGGATCGCCTCGATGGAGGCGCCGATCAGTTCAACGCCGTAATGCTCGAGTACGCCTTTTTCTGCCAGTTCAACGGCGAGGTTGAGGGCGGTCTGGCCACCCAGGGTGGGCAGTAACGCATCGGGTCGTTCCTTTTCAATGATGGAGGTGACCACTTCGCAGGTCAACGGTTCCACATATGTCGCATCCGCCATCGCCGGATCGGTCATGATGGTTGCGGGGTTCGAGTTAACGAGGATGACCCGCAGGCCCTCTTCTTTCAGGACACGGCAGGCCTGCGTCCCGGAGTAGTCAAATTCGCATGCCTGACCGATGACGATCGGGCCTGAACCAATGACGAGGACGGATTTCAGATCAGTGCGCTGAGGCATCGGAAGCATCCTCCTTATCGTGGCTCAGCATGGAAAGAAACTGGTCGAAGAGGTGTTCCCCATCGTGGGGACCGGCCGCCGCCTCGGGGTGGAACTGGACGGAGAATGCTGGAATGTCGAGGGCGCGTAAGCCTTCCACCACTCGATCATTGAGGTCAATGTGGCTGACCTCAACTCGTCCGTACCGTCCCTTGTCGAAGGGAGCAACTACCGGCTCACCGACTGGCACGTCCACGGCGAAACCGTGGTTGTGGGAGGTAATCTCCACTCGTCCGCTGCGCTCATCGCGCACTGGCTGGTTGACCCCCCGGTGACCAAATTCCAGCTTGTAAGTGCCAAATCCCAGAGCTCGGCCGAAAAGCTGATGGCCAAAGCAGATGCCAAAGAAGGGAATCCCCTGGTCCAAGATGGCGCGGAGCACACCAATCTGGTGCTCGGCGGTTGAGGGGTCACCCGGACCGTTGGAGAAGAATACGCCGTCAGGTTCGAGTTCGAGGATCTCACCGGCGGTGATGTCCTGGGGCACGACGTAGACGTCAACACCCCGTGCCGCGAGCTGCTCGGGTGTACGTGATTTGATGCCCAGATCCACTGCCACGACGCGTTTGTGATTGTCGGCTCCGTCTTCTGCTGCCGGCACCACGTACGTGTGCGACGTTGACACCGCCTGTGAAAGCGATGAACCGGCCATGTGAGGCTGGTCCTGCACGATGCGTACCAGTGACTCACACACATACTCGCTCATGTACTCGGCACCTGCAGGCAGCGCGGTGCCGGAGAAGATCCCCCCGCGCATCGCACCGTGAGAGCGGATGTGGCGTGTAATGGCTCGCGTGTCGACATCTGCGATTCCGACGATGTCCTGGCGGATCAGTTCTTCTTCCAACTCTCCTGAGGCACGCCAGTTGGACGCGCGACGGGCCGGGTCACGCACCACGAATCCGGCGACCCAGATCTGTGAGGATTCGGAGTCCTCCGAATTGACGCCGGTATTGCCGATATGTGGGCTGGTCATGACGACAATCTGCTGATGATAGGACGGATCCGTCAATGTTTCCTGGTACCCCGTCATTGACGTGGCGAAGACGACTTCACCCAATGTGCGGCCACGCGCTCCCCACGCACGTCCACGGAAAATGCGCCCATCTTCGAGGACGAGCAAGGCCAGATCATCGTGTGTGGTCATTGTGCGGTCCCTTCTGCCGCCAAAGCACCGTCACGGACGGTGACCTTCCCGTTGAAGATCGTATGAATGATCCGACCTGTGACATCCATTCCGTCATACGGCGTGTTGACGGAGCGTGAATGCAAGTCAGAGCGGTTGACGCGCACACGCACGGTCGGATCGACCAGCGTGATATTCGCGGGGTTACCGACGGTGAGAGACAGCCCCTGATGGTCAACCAAGCCGATGCGCGCCGGGGTGCGTGACAGGACGCGGGCCACGTCGTGCCAGTCCATCAGTCCGGGCTTCACCATCGTTTCGATAATGATGGGCAGCGCCGTTTCCAGTCCAAGCATGCCGAATGCGCCGGCTTGCCATTCGCAGTCTTTTTCTTCCATGTTGTGCGGCGCATGATCCGTTGCGACGATGTCAATCGTGCCGTCGGCCAGGCCTTCACGCACCGCGTCCACATCTTCTCGTGAGCGCAGCGGCGGGTTGACTTTATAGATCGGATCGTAGGTGGCAGCCAGGTCCTCCGTCAGGAATAGGTGGTGCGGGGTCGCTTCGGCTGTCACATTGACACCCATGCGCTTACCCCAGCGGATCAGTTCCACCGATCCTTTGGTCGACACGTGACACACATGCAGGCGAGATCCCACGTGCTGAGCCAGCAGAATATCGCGCGCAATCACGGACTCTTCTGCCACTGCAGGCCAGCCGGTCATGCCCAGCTCACCGGACAGTTCTGACTCATTCATCTGGGAGCCCTCGGTCAGTCCAGGATCCTGCGCGTGCTGGGCGACTACTCCGCCAAAGGACTTGACGTATTCGAGAGCGCGGCGCATGAGCACCGGGTCCGACACGCACTTGCCGTCATCTGAAAAGACACGAACCTGAGCGCGCGAGTTCGCCATCGCGCCCAGTGCGGCCATGTGTTTGCCTTCAAGAGCTTTCGTGACGGCGCCGACGGGGCGTACCTCGGTCAATCCGATTTCCTGGCCCATCCACCAGATCTGTTCAACTGCCGATGCTGTGTCGGCTACGGGTAACGTGTTCGCCATGGCGTGCACGCAGGTGAAGCCGCCTGCCGCCGCAGCGCGGGAGGCTGATTCGACGGTTTCGGCGTCTTGTTTGCCTGGCTGACGCAGGTGCGTGTGGAGGTCTACCAGTCCGGGCAGTGCAATGAGCCCGTCTGCATCCAGCGTGTGTGCGTGGGCGCCATCGACGCGAGCCTGGTCGCCCTCGGCAATGATGACTCCGTCTTCGATGAGCAGGTCGGTCTGACCGTCTCCTTCGATGTTGAGTCCGGTGATGAGCAGTTGAGTGGGGTGATCAGTCACGGTGGGTTCCTTCCGGGGCAAGCAGCATGTACAGAGCCGCCATACGGACGCTCACGCCATTGGCAACTTGTTCAACAACAACGGATCGCGGCGAATCGGCCGCTTCTGCGCAGATTTCGAGGCCGCGGTTCATGGGGCCGGGGTGCATGATGATGCAGTGGTCGCTCAGACGCGCATAGCGGTGCACGTCCAGGCCGTAGGCATCGTGATATTCACCCGGTGACGGGAAGAATCCTCCACCGGCACCGCTCATGCGTTCACGCTGGACGCGCAACATCATGAGCGCATCGGGAGCCTCGTCGATCGCATGATCAAGATCGTAGTCAATGTCGCAGGCCCACTGCTCCACACCCATCGGCAGCAATGTGGGCGGTGCCACCAGGGTCACGTGCGCACCCAGCAGGCTCAGCAGGTCAACGTTGGAACGCGCCACACGCGAATGCAGAACATCGCCCACGATTGTCACGCGTGCGCCCGCCAGATCCGTGCCCGCAGGAACAGGGTTGACGGACGGGTCGCTCACGTCACGCTTGAAGTGGCGACGCAGCGTCATCGCATCGAGCAGCGCCTGGGTGGGATGCTGGTGAGTGCCATCGCCTGCGTTGATGACGGGCAGGTCGATCCAGCCCGCGTGAGCGAGGCGGTGAGCCGCGCCCGATGAGGGGTGCCGGATCACGACGGCATCTGCGCCCATTGCCTGCAGCGTCAAGGCCGTATCTTTGAGGGTTTCACCTTTGGCGACCGATGATCCTTTGGACTGGAAGGTGATGACATCGGCGGACAGGCGTTTCGCAGCCGTCTCAAACGACCAGCGTGTGCGCGTGGAGTCTTCGAAGAACAGGTCAACGACGGTGCGTCCCAACAGTGTCGGCAATTTCTTGACTCGCTGGGACTGCGTGGCCGCCATTGCTTCGGCAGTGTCGAGGATGTCGATGGCATCTTCGCGGGTCAGGTCGCGAATACTGAGCAGGTGCGAGAAAGTCATCAGCTGTGTCCTCCCAGAATGACGGCGTCTTTCCCATCGGTTTCAGTCAGGAGAATCTTGACTGTTTCCTCACGCGAGGTCGGCAGGTTCTTGCCGACAAAGTCGGGGCGGATTGGCAGCTCACGGTGTCCGCGATCGACGAGGATGGCCAGTTGTACAGAATCTGCACGTCCCAGTGATCCAAGGGCATCCAGCGCCGCTTTGATCGTGCGTCCGGTATACAGCACGTCATCGACGAGGACAACCACGCGCGCATCGATCCCGCCGGCAGGGATACTGCTCGGGTGGGGTGTGCGGATGGGATGACGATGGAGGTCATCGCGGAACATGGTGGTGTCAATGATCGCCAGATCGGCTTGCTCGCCAGAGACTTCCTTGATCCGTTCAATGAGGCGGCGGGCGAGGTATTCACCGCGTGTAGGAATTCCCGCAATGACAAGGCCACGTGCACCCTTGTTGCGTTCGATGATCTCGTAGGCGATTCGGGTCAGGGAACGAGCGATGTCATCACCTCCCAGGACTTCTTTGCCCCGGGCATCTCGCTCGGTTGATTGTGGATATGACTGGCCCACAGTGGACCTCCCTTCCCCGCCTCACAGGACGGACCTTAAAGGTTGATCGTTCCGGTTTTTAGAGTACCGCACTCGCGCGTCTGTCGGCGGGCGCGCCGAGGTGACATTACATACGTGAAGGCCGCTCCCGTTTAGTGGAAGCGGCCTCCAGGCTCAGTAGTCCGACAAGAGCTCGTCAAGCTCATCCATATTCATATTTTCAACATCCGCAAGGCTTGGATGCTGCTTTTCAACATCAGCAAAGCTCGGATTCTGCGTGTCAGCTTCGCTGCCGCTGTCCGGGTCAGGCTCGTCAGGACGTGCAGGCTCGCTGCCGCTGTCCGGGTCAGGCTCGTCAGGACGTGCAGGCTCGTCCATCACGCGCTCACGCGTCCACGATGGCGTCTCGAGGTCACGCCGAATCGCATCGAGCACGGCATTGACAAAAGCAGGCGAATCATCAGTCGAAATGGACTTCACGATCGACACCGCCTCGTCAATGACAACCAGCGGAGGAACGTCGTCCTCGTTCACAAGCAGTTCCCACACTGCAACGCGCAGCACGGCCAGGTCAACGGCCGGCATCCGATCCAGACCGTGCACTTTTGCGTGTTGACGCAGCAATGTATCGATGTCGTGCAGGCGCTCTGCCACGCCCTCGATAATCTGCAGAGAGTATTCCGGTAGCGGTGTCTGCGCTGCGGTAACGACACGCCGCTCACGCAGAAGGTCGCGCAGAACTTCCGGGTTGCGACCCATACCGCGTTGGTCGGCCTCGTAAATGACGTCGGCTGCGCGCTTGCGGGCCTTGGTGCGGGCAGTGAAAGCGAAAGCGGACACGGTCAGTCAGTGACTCGTCCGGAGTATGTGCCGGTGCGGGTGTCAACCTTGATGCGGCTTCCTTCCTCCATGTACAGAGGAACCTGGATTTCATAGCCGGTTTCGAGCGTCGCCGGCTTGGTGCCTGCCGAGGAGCGGTCACCCTGAAGGCCGGGCTCGGTGTGCGTAATAGTCAGTGTCACAGTTGCCGGCAGGTCAATGAAGAGAACCTGGCCGTCGTGCTGGGAGACGATGACATCCTGGTTTTCCACCATGTAGTTCACTGCGTCGCCCACAGTTTCGCGCGGCACCATGATCTGCTCGTAGGTTTCCTGATCCATGAAGACGTAGTCATCGCCATCTTGGTACAGGTAGGTCATGTCGCGGCGATCCACAGTGGCTGTTTCGATCTTGACGCCTGCGTTGAACGTCTTGTCGACGGTCTTGCCGGACATCACGTTGCGGATCTTCGTGCGAACGAATGCAGGGCCTTTACCGGGCTTGACGTGCTGGAATTCGACAACCTGCCACAGCTGGCCGTCAATCACCATCACCAGGCCGTTCTTCAGATCATTTGTAGTAGCCACGTGCATTCCTTCACTCTCGACAAAACCTAATCGCCCGCTATCTTACAACGATTGAGCAATATTCCTCACCACGTCAGCGGGACTGACCCCAACCGTGTTCACACTCACGTCAACCAGTGGCGCATATGATTCCCGCAGTTCTTTCATCATCTGCGTCATCATCGCGCGCGGAGCGCCCAGGGCGACTGACCGAGGGGCACCCATATTCTCTCGGCGTGCGATCTCTGCAGGGGTGGCAGCCAGCTCCACTACGGTTGTGCCGTTGCTGCGTGCTTTGAGCAGTGCGGCACGCACCCCTTCATCTGTCGGCAACGATGCGCTGAGGGTGACGATCTGACCACGTGCCTGGCCGTCTGGGCTGAGCAGACGAAGAGCTGTACGCCGCTGCGCGTCTTCCAGGCGCGGATCGCGGCTCACAATCAGCTGGTGGATGGACAAATCCAGGTCACGTGAGACCACGTCGTCTGTCTCCATGAGACGCAATCCCAGACGGTCAGCCAAGAGCCGTCCCACCGTCGTCTTACCCGATCCTGTCACTCCAATAAGGACGACACTCGGTCCACTCTCAGTCAGCATGAATGCCTACCTTGCTCGCTGGAATGCGCAGCTGCTCAGGATCAACCACCTGCACAACCGGATGGCCACTACCGTCCAAAAGGACGAACCTGAGTTCGCCGTTGCGCACTTTCTTATCCAGCTTCATGATCTGGACAAGGTCGTCGAGGCGCGCACCGCTGTAGGACACAGGCAAGTCAAACGCGCTGAACAGGTCGCGGTGAAGCTGGACATCCTCGTCAGTGAGCATGCCGCGGGCGTGGGCGAGTTCGGCGGCAAAGATGCAGCCGACGGCCACAGCGTCACCATGTCGCCACGTGAAGTTTTCCTGCCGCTCAATGGCATGCGCGAGGGTGTGGCCATAGTTAAGAATTTCGCGCATACCGGATTCCTTGAGGTCGGAACTGACAACACGCACCTTGACGGCAACGGAACGCTCCACCAGTTCTCGCAGGTAGAGTCCGTGCGGATCGATCAGCACAGCAGTGTCTTCGATGTGGTCACGAATCAGGTCAATGATCGCGCGGTCTGCGATGAAACCGCACTTGATGACCTCGCCCATCGCTGAGCGCATCTGCTGGCTCGGCAGCGTGTCCAGCAGCGCGACGTCCTCGATCACAACGCGCGGCGTGTGAAATGATCCCACGAGGTTCTTGCCGGCCGGCGTATTGATACCGGTCTTGCCTCCCACCGCTGCATCGACCATGCCCAGGAGCGTCGTCGGGATCTGGATCACGTCCACTCCGCGCAGCCAGGTGGCGGCGATGAAACCTGCCAGGTCAGTGGTTGCTCCCCCGCCAATCCCAATCACGGTGTCTCGTCTGCCAATGTGAGCTTCAGCTGCTGCCTGCCACCCAACTTCCGCGACCGCAAAGGTTTTTCCGCTTTCGCCATCTGGATGTTCCATGACGGCCACCTCAACACCTTGGCGCGTCAGGTTGTCAGCGATCTGGTCGACGTACTCGGCCACTGCCGGTGGGTGCACAATGAGGGTGCGTGACCCGCCGGGAACGTAGTGGGTCAACACCTGTGGCACAAGCGAGTGTCCGATCAGGACGTCATAGGGAGCAGGTCCGTCCACTGTCAGTGTCGTCACGTCACTGAACGTCATCATGATGTCCTCCACAACACGCTCCACTGGACCTGAATCCGAGGTCACACGTATGGTCGCCACTTCATCGTAGTAGCCTGCGCGTTCACTGCGTAGTCTGCGTAAAGCAGCATCGGCATCACCTGCCAGGAGCGGACGATGATTCTTGCCCGAGGTCCGGCGCACCAGTTCATCGTGGTCCGCGTCGATAAAAACAACGGTCTGACCTTTCAGCAGTTGCCGCACCTGAGGCGAGGTCACAGCTCCCCCGCCCAGTGAGATCACCGAACGGTGGTTCAAGACCAATTCGATCGCCTGACGTTCATATTCACGGAAAGCTGCTTCGCCCTCGTCCCTGAAGATATCAGTGACGGGACGACCCTGGGTGCGCACAACAATCTCATCAGTATCTTCGCACGGCACTCCGAGGCGTTCAGACAACAGCCGTGCGACGCGGGTCTTGCCTGCCCCCGGCAGTCCGACCAGGAAAATCGGCAGATGTGCGGGGATCGCGCTCATGCGCGCGTCTCGATAGCGGCCAAGTAGGCTCGCAGATTGCGCCTGCATTCTTCCAGTGAATTCCCGCCCGCATGTGATTGAAGCGCCCGAGCCATGACGAGGGCGACCATCGCCTGCGCGATGACTGCTCCGGGGACAACCTGACACGTGTCGGAGCGCTGATGCAGTGCCTGCGCATCCTCACCGGTTGCCATATCCACGGTTCGCAACGAGTGCGGCACCGTGGAAATCGGTTTGAAGCCTGCGCGCACAATAATCGGCTGCCCGTTGCTGGTCCCGCCCTCAATGCCGCCCGCATGGTTGGAAGTTCGGGTCAGGTGGCCGTCGTCGGCATGAACTATTTCATCATGTGCGGTTGACCCAGGCATGCGTGCCTGCAGGAAGCCGTCACCGATTTCGACGGCCTTGACGGACTGGATGGACATGAGCGCACCGGCAAGCTGGGTATCCAGGCGTTGGTCAGCACTGACATGCGTGCCGATTCCGATCGGAACGTTGTAGGCGATGACTTCAGCAATACCACCGATCGTGTCACCGTTGCCTTGAGCCTTATCAATCGCCTCCGTGAATTCCTGTTCAGCCTGCGGATCCAGGGTACGTACGGGCGACTTATCAAGGGCCTGGGTTTCGCGCGGAGTCGGAAGCGTGGTGGAGCCAACATAGCGGTCTCCGACAGCAACGACGTGGCTGACCAGTTCAATTCCGGCAACCTGGCGCAAATATTCCTCGGCAATAGCTCCCAAAGCGACCCGAGCGGCAGTTTCGCGCGCAGAAGCGCGCTCGAGGATATTCCGGGCATCCTCGTGGCCGTACGACAGCATTCCTGGCAGATCAGCGTGTCCTGGACGAGGCCGAGTCAGGCGTTTATTGCGGGCAACTTCGCGCTCATCGCCGGTTCCGGCATTGACGAGCAATGCGTCGGGATCCACCGGATCCGCACTCATGACGGTTTCCCACTTGGGCCATTCTGTGTTCTCGATGGTCACGGCGATCGGAGATCCGAGGGTGGTGCCGTGACGAATACCGGACAGAATGTGCACGACGTCTTGTTCGAAGCGTTGACGTGCGCCTCGTCCGTATCCAAGGCGGCGGCGAGCCAATGCCTGCGTGATGGTCTGCGTCGTGCATGTGATGCCGGCGGGTAGTCCATCCAGGGTCGCGACAAGAGCCGGGCCATGTGATTCTCCAGCGGTGATCCATCTGAGCATGCTCCGAGTGTGTCACATTGAGCGACGTCGAAGCATCTCATTCCACTACCGTGTGCCTCACGCAGGTATCTGCCAGGACGGGATGATCTCCCACAGGACCAGTGCCAGCGCTGCTCCGCCAATGAGCCACGGGCCCAGAGCGACGCGGGTGCGGCCATGAGCTCCCAGCGCAATGATCGCCCACACCGCTGCGATGCCCGCTCCCACAAAACAGATGACCAGACCACCCAACGTGCATGCCCATCCGGGGATACCTGTCAGTGCACCCAGCACCGGCGCAAGTTTGACGTCACCGTAGCCTGCTCCGTGCGAAATCTTCGCTGACAGCCACAAGGGCAGAGTCCACATCACCATTCCGCCGATCATGGAGATCCACCACGTGTCGTTGACCTGTTGAGCGTACTCGCTGCAGAAAATGACTGACGCGATGCCGATGATGGCACCCCCAGCAAGAACGAGGGTGTAACGCGTGGGCAACTTATGGGTCTTGGCGTCAACGAACGCGCTCAGAGGCCCGATCATCGCAAGAGTGACGATCGCGGGCGCCATCGGTGAGGCATGCGCGGCAAGCAGGGTGACCATGCCGGTGAGGGCACAGACCCATACCACCGTCATGCGATTCATGGGCCTCATGTTGATGGTGGTGAAGTAGCGACGCTGAACGCGCCATCCTGCGCGGTTCAGCCACATGGCGATCGCGATCCAGACCATCAGCGACAGCGCCAGTGACAGCGCTCCAACATCGTTGCCCATGATCATGATGCTCGAGGTACTTCCGCTGCACGATACACCGCATCCATGACGGGTTCGACTCGGGGTGTTCGACTGGTCATCACGCGCACCTGCGCCAGTCCCTGGAATACCAGCATGTCGAGGCCGTGAGCAATGCGCGCCCCACGGTCACGGTAGGCCTGAACGAGTGGTGTGATAGTCGGTGCATACACCACGTCCAGCAGAGTCTGTTCGGATCGTGGCCGTACACGTGCGGCAATGTTGTCACACACGCCGGCGGGCATAGTGGAGATCACGACATCAGTTTCATCCAGGCTGGCGATGACGCGTTCAGTGTCATCCCACATGATGTGGGTACTGGTCACGCCCAGGCGGCTTTCTGCCATAACAACGGATCCTGGCCCCGAAAAGCGCCGCGCGACGATACGGACATCATCAACGTGCATGCTCTTCAGCGCAGCCAGCGCGGATGAGGCAGTTGCGCGGCCCCCCAGGATCGTTGCGCTGCGAATCGGCTCGAGTCCAGTGCGCGCTCGCCTGACAGCTTCCACGATGCCTTCGACATCCGTGTTCAGACCGGTCAGTACCCCGCCTGCCGGGACGACAGTGTTGATGGATCCCACTGCTTTGGCCAGCGGATCAACTACATCCATGAGCGGGGCAATGACCTGCTTACACGGCATGGTCACTGACAGTCCCAGACAGTTCGGATCCCACTGCTGGATCAGGGATGCAACGCCGTCCCTGTCGCATTCGATGCGTCGGTAGGCCCACCGTGGGTCACACCCCAGATCGTCCCATGCGGTCCTGTGCAGGACGGGTGACAACGAGTGCGCCACGGGCGACCCAATGACCGCCGCCCAGCGGCTCGTGTCAGCACTTTCCGGGATTGGCTTCGCAATATTCATCGAACTTTGCCTTGTTCTTTTCCTGTTCCTCGTTCGTCGTCGCGAACAGGGTTTCACCGGTGTCAAGGTCGATGGTGACGAAATAAAGCCAGTCACCGGGTTCAGGATTGAGGACCGCGTTAATTGCTGTGGATGATGGCGAGGCGATGGGCCCCGGAGGCAGTCCCTTGATCAGGTAGGTGTTATACGGGTTGTCGTTGGCCAGGTCATCCTTCGTAGGAACGCCGCCATACTTGCCCACACCGTACAGGACGGTGGAATCCATCTTGAGCTGGCCACGAGTTTCACCTTCAGTGTCCTTCAGGCGGTTTTCAATGACGCGTGCCACCATCGGCATGTACTTTTCCAGGTGCATTTCGCGCTCCACAATGGAAGCTTTAATCAGGACGGTCTGGCGCTGGTCCTCGGGTACTCCTGCCTGATCCAGTGCGTCGACTCGCGCCTGAATCATCTCCGAGAGCAGGTCAGCAGGCGTATCGTCCTGAGATACCTCGTACGAACCTGGTTCAAGCCAGCCTTCGAGATTACCCTGAGCCTGCGCAGGCAGTCCCAGTGCTTCAGGGTTGTTGATGGCTTCCTGAATCGCCTCGTCACTGAAGCCGCTCACTTCACGCATTTTATCGAGAGTCTGCTTCAGTACCGAACCTGGGGTGACAGTCACGGTGTTTTCCGTACGGTTGGTTTCATCCAGCAACGCTGCCACGGCACCAGAAGCCGACATCTGTTTCTTCAGCTGGTACGTGCCGGGTTTGATGCCCGATGCCGCCTTATTTGCTTCAAACGCGCGGTTAAAGGCTGCAACTGACTTCACCACGTCGGCCTCGACAAGTTTAACTCCAATATCGGAACCGATCTCGCCTTTGTTAATGGTGACTTCGACGCTTCCTGAGCCGGGGCCTGGGTAGTCATCGCTTTGGTCCGCCACAACTCCAGTGGACTTCAGTGCAGACACGGCAACATACGCCGCTCCGCCCAGAACAGCCAGCACGGCAATGATGACGATAAAAGTCCGAATTTTGCGTCGAGTTCGACGTTTGCGCTGCTGACGAGCTGCATTGCGGCGCGCCTCGGCACTGAGTTGTGCACGGCGCTGCGCGCGCGTCGGTAGTTCCACACCACCTGCCGGAGTGCCCCCTGACGATGGGCGAGGTACACGCTGTGAGGGCTGAGAGGTCCTGGATTCTTGCGAGGTTTGCCGGTGACGGTGACGATCCCTTCGTGAAGGGAACGGTGGCCGCAATGGGTCTGAATCAGTCACGTTCGGCCTTTCCACTACTCAACGATGGATCTCCCAGAGACACGGTCTGCCCTGGCGGAGTCCCCGATATTCGTTCGCTCTCCAGCGCTAGCTCCAGAATAATCTGAGCCGCGACCTGGTCCACCATCTCCCGATGGCGGTGAGTTTCCACTTTACTGTCCCGGAGCCTGCTGTGAGCCTGATTGGAGGTTAAGCGTTCATCCACCATACAGATGCGTCCGCCACGCCAGCGTGCCGCAATTCGGTTGGCCACGCTACGGGCCATATGGGCACTTTGTCCCTCTGTCCCCTTCAGGTGCCGAGGCAGCCCGACCACGATCTCAATCGGATCGTATTCATCGATGATGTCCAACAGATCATCGATTTCAGAATGATCCCGTTGAACATGAACGGTCTCCACCGGCAGGCACACGATCCCGCGTTCATCGGACCTGGCCACACCGATGCGCACGGTCCCCACGTCCAGTCCCAGACGTACTCCCGTTCGCATGCTCACCAGGTCTACCTTCCCTGTTTACTTCAGCGAGTCGGTGATCGCTGACAGGGCCTGATCCATATTCGTCAGATCACGACCGCCACCTTGGGCAACGTCATCACGGCCACCGCCACCTCCACCGAGAACCTGCGCAGCAGTGCGCACGAGCATTCCAGCCTTGACGCCGCGCTCACGCGCACTCTGGTTGGTTGCGACAACGATACTCGGCTTGGAGTCGATATCTCCGATCAGTGCCACCACCGCGGGCTCACCCTCGCCCATCTTGTCGCGCACGGCGAGCGCCAGGGAACGCACGTTGTCGGCAGAACTCATCTGGCCGGCCGATGCGGCAACGGCGCGAATGCCATTATGCATTGTGGCCTCAGCGATGAGCTGGTCGACATGTGCCAGCGCGCCGCGCGTTTCGGCCTCCTCGAGCGCTTTCTCTGCTTTCTTCACACGCGCCATCAGCTGTTCAACGCGCGAGGGCAGATCTTCGGGGCGCCCTCCGAGCAGCGATGACAGCTGCGAAACAAGGGCATGTTCGCGAGCCTGGAATCCGTAGGCACCAGATCCGACCAGTGCATCGATACGGCGCACACCAGATCCGATGGATGATTCACCCAACAGCGCGATGCGTCCGATATGTCCGGTTGTGGGGACGTGAGTACCTGCGCACAGTTCCTTCGACCAGTCGCCGCCGATCGACACAACACGCACTTCGGAACCGTACTTTTCACCGAACAACGCCATAGCTCCGGTCTGCAGAGCCTGTTCGATTGGCATCACTTCATCCGTCACAGCCAGATCATCAGACAGCCGATCGTTGACCAGGGATTCAATGTCATCAACCTGACTGGCTTCCAGCGCACTGTTGTGGCGGAAGTCGAAGCGCAGACGTGACGGCGAGTTCTCCGATCCTGCCTGCGTAGCGTTGTCCGAGACGATCTGGTGCAAAGCGCGATGAATCATGTGAGTGGCGGTGTGTGCGCGCGCAATGGCGCGCCTGCGTTCAGTGTCGATCTCCGCCCACGCGTCGGCAGCGACAGAAATGGTACCTTCGACCAGTTCACCGCGATGGACCGTCAGCCCCTTGATCGGAGCCTGCACGTCATCAATGCGGACCACTCCTCCGCCTTCTGCCACGCGAATGGTGCCGTGGTCGGGTTGCTGACCGCCCATCTCCGCGTAGAACGGTGTTTGGTCGAGGACGACCTCAACATGTGCGGGAGCTGTTGCTGCGGGCACTGACTGGCCATCCACCAGAATTGCTGCCACATGCGCGTCGGCTGCCATGTCGGTATATCCGAGGAACTGAGACTGCCCGCCCAGCTCGTGTGCAATCTCGTGGAAAACGCGAACATCAACGTGTCCGGTCTTCTTGGCGCGAGCATCCTGGCGAGCACGCTGCTTCTGCTCGTTCATCAGCTCCGTGAAGCGCTGTTCATCCACGCTCACGCCCTGTTCGGCCGCCATCTCGAGGGTCAGATCAATCGGGAAGCCGTAAGTGTCATGCAGCGCAAACGCGTCTTCACCGCTGAGGGTGGCCGTCGAATGCGCCTCCTGGCTCGTTTCCCTGGCCTGCTTGACTGCCGCGTTCAGGATCGTCGTGCCCGAGGTGAGGGTGTGCATGAACGATTCTTCTTCACCGTACGCAACATCTGAGACAAGATCCCAGTTCGTCACCAGATCCGGGTACGACGGCGCCATGGCGTCACGTGAAACCGGCATCAGCGTCGGGAGTGAGGATGTATCGACACCCAGCAGACGCATCGACCGGATGGCTCGGCGCATCAGGCGCCGCAGAACATATCCACGTCCATCGTTTCCGGGTCGCACGCCATCGAGGATCAGCATCATCGCGGAGCGAATATGATCAGCCACCACGCGCATGCGAACGTCGTCATCGGCATCGTCATGGTAGTGGCGCCCGGACATCTCTTCGACGGCCTGGATGACGGGGTAAACCTCGTCAATTTCGTACATATTCGGCTTGTCCTGCAGGACGAATGCGAGGCGTTCGAGACCTGCACCCGTGTCAATGGCCTTGTCATCGAGTTCGCCTAGCAGCGGATAGTCCTTTCCGCTACCTTCGCCACGCATGTACTGGTCAAAGACGAGGTTCCACAGTTCGAGGTAGCGGTCGCCGCCCGGGTCAACGGTGCCGCCAACAGCTTCGGGACCGTATTCGGGGCCGCGATCGTAATGCCATTCACAGCATGGACCGGCCGGTCCGGGCTGGCCTGTATCCCAGAAGTTTTCCTCGCGTGGAAGCTTGACGATGTGGCGCGGATCCATACCGATCTGTTTGGTCAGCACGTCGTAGGACTCGTCATCATTCTCCCACAGCGTCGTCCACAGTCGATCCCCGTCCAGGCCGTACATGCCGTCCTTTTCCGAGCCGGTCAGCAGATCCCACGCCAGGTGGATCGCACCTTCCTTGAAGTAGTCACCGAAGGAGAAGTTTCCGTTCATCTGGAAGAACGTGCCGTGGCGCGTGGTGCGTCCAACGTTGTCAATGTCGTTGGTGCGGATACACTTTTGCACCGATGCGACGCGCGGCCACGGCGGCGGTTCAACGCCGGTGATATACGGAATGAACGGCACCATCCCCGCGATCGTGAACAGAATCGATGGATCGGGAGAAATCAGGGAAACTGATGGACGAATTTCGTGATCGTGTGCGGCGAAGTAGTCGAGCCAGCGGGAACGAATCTCAGAGGTGCGCATGTGTCCTCATCGTATTGGAAAAATAGAGGGAAAGCGAGGTGCACCTGAAGGGTGACCTCGAACGGTGTGTCGATAAAGACCCCGGGGCGCACAGGCACCCGGGGTCCTCATCACACGTTCATACTCAGCGCGAGTAGTGCTCAACGACCATTTGCACGTCACAGGTCACCGGGACTTCAGCGCGCTTGGGGCGACGCACCAGTGTGGCCTTGAGACGTTCCAGCTCAACGTCGAGGTAATCCGGAACTGCCGGCAGCACATCGCGGTGCACGCCGGAGGCGGCTATCTCGAACGGAACAGTGGTCTGCGACTTTGGCTTGACTTGGATCGTCTGTCCGGGCTTCACGCGGAAAGAGGGGCGGTCAACGATCTTGCCGTCCACCATGATGTGACGGTGGACAACCACCTGGCGAGCCTGCTGGATGGTGCGGGCAAATCCTGCACGCAGAACCAGAGCATCAATGCGCATTTCGAGCAGCTCAACCAGGTTTTCACCGGTCAGGCCGTCCTGACGGCGAGCTTCTTCGAAGATGCGGCGAATCTGAGCTTCGCGGATGCCGTACTGTGCGCGCAGACGCTGCTTTTCCTTCAGACGAACGGCGTAGTCGGAATCCTGGCGACGCCGGGTACGGCCGTGCTCGCCGGGGCCGTAGGGGCGCTTCTCAAAGTAACGCACAGCCTTCGGGGTCAGCGCGATTCCGAGTGCGCGTGACTGGCGCACCTGCTTCCGTGAACGATTCGTCGACATAAAACGGTTTCCTTTCCTGTTTCATGGGTCATGTCCGGCTCCCGTTGAACCGAACATGGGGTCAACACAAACGGCTAAGACCCCAGGTGTTGTCGTGGACAACCCTCATAGCTTACCCCATGGACAGCAGCTGCCTTAACACTGTCAGCCGCTTCGTGATCATTGCCTCAGTTCCGTTTTCAGTTGGACGGTAGTACTGAGTGCCTTGCAGATCATCCGGTAAGTACTGTTGTGCGGCCACAGAATGCGGCGCATCGTGGGCATACAGGTAGCCTTCCCCGTGCCCAAGTTTCTTCGCACCTGCGTAATGGGCATCACGCAGATGAGCAGGCACCGGGCCGCCTTTCCCGCTGCGCAGGTCGGCCAGCGCCTTATCGATCGCGAGATAGGACGCATTGGATTTCGGGGCGGTCGCCACCGCGATCACGGCCTGTGCCAGGATAATACGCGCCTCAGGCATGCCGACCATCGCCACTGCCTGAGCAGCTGCCACGCAGATTCCGAGGATTTCCGGCGCCGCCATTCCCACGTCTTCAGAGGCACAGATCATGACGCGCCTGGCTATGAAGCGAGGGTCCTCCCCCGCTTCGATCATCCGAGCCAAATAGTGCACGGCGGCATCGACATCAGATCCGCGCATTGACTTAATAAACGCGGAAGCCACGTCATAGTGCTGGTCCTGATCCCACCGCACGAGCGCCTGGTTTGCGGCGGTTTCCACGTGGTGTTGAGCAATGACCGTATCGTCCGCATCGCGCGCCGCACCTGCTGCAGCTTCAAGCAGTGTCAACGCCTTCCGGCCATCTGCTCCTGCCAGTCGGACGAGGCTAGCCAAAGCGGCCTCGTCGATGGTGAATTCACTCTTCAGTCCGCGAGCATCGTCAAGGGAGCGGGTAATCAATGCGCTAATCCCGTCTTCGTCGAGTGGATGCAGCGTCAACAGCAAAGAACGTGACAGCAGTGGCGAAATGACGGAGAACGACGGGTTCTCGGTTGTCGCCGCCACGAGTGTGACCCACCGGTTTTCAACAGCCGGAAGCAGTGCGTCCTGCTGGGACTTGGAGAATCTGTGGACCTCATCAACGAACAAGATGGTGTCTTCGCCGCTGGCAGCGGTGCGACGGCGTGCCGATGCGATGACATCGCGAATGTCCTTGACTCCCGATGAAACAGCGGACAATTCTTCAAAATGTCGATGTGAGGCGCGTGCCACGAGGTAGGCAAGGGTCGTTTTACCGGTTCCCGGCGGACCCCACAGGATCATGGAGGAGAGCGGTCCAGAATCTGCTGCCGCTGACAGCATGCGTCGCAGGGGCGATCCCGCCGTCAGCAGATGGTTCTGCCCGACAACCTCGTCAATCGAGGTGGGGCGCATCCGCACAGCGAGCGGCGCATGCTCGTCGAACGAGGGTACCCCATTGGTGTCAATGCCTTCACTGTCAAATAAATCCATAGGGATACGGCTTAATAGTGACTCATGACAGGGGTGCCGATTTCGTCGAAATCGTAGATGAGTTTTGCGCCCCACACGGGCATGTTCAGGCATCCGTGCGAACCGCCCGGTCCGGACCATCCGAATTCACTCACCCACGGTGCGCCATGCATGGCGTACGAGCCCGTGAAGTAGGACACCCACGGCACGTCCTTGGCGCAGTATGGCCACTCGGGTGTGCACCCCATGTCCTGCTTCTCATACTTGAGGTAGACGTGATACAGACCGGTGACCGTTTCGTGGCCAGGTGAGCCGGGAACAATGCTGATGGGTTCGTGAGCCTGTTTCGTGCCAATGTACGGGGTGACCGTCAGCCTGGTCAGATCAATATCGATCCACTTTTCGCCCTCAGCAGCCGGATACGGCAGATTCTCCGCACCCGGGGCGATCGGGCGCGTCTTCGTTTCCTGCGGCACGTCGTCATAGGTGATCGTGCCTTCATACGTTTCGCCATTGTCGAGGGCACTCATCAGCGCGTTCGACAGGTCAGCGACATTATTGGCTTTCAGGCCGGGTTTACCTGGCCATGCTTCTACCAGCACGTCGCCTGCAGCATT
Organism: Schaalia radingae; assembly: GCF_900106055.1. NCBI lineage: Bacteria > Bacillati > Actinomycetota > Actinomycetes > Actinomycetales > Actinomycetaceae > Schaalia > Schaalia radingae. The sequence goes on from NZ_LT629792.1 coordinate 1,384,238, forward strand.
GACGTTGTTGATCGTAGGGTCGGCTTCCACATTTGAGGCTTGGGCAGTTGCTGATACCCACGAGCCAACAGCTTCAGAGGAGTAGTGGGCGGTGAGCTTGCTGTCCGTGTTCTCGAAGGAAATCCACTGGGCAACGTCGGCGCGCGAGGGTGTGAAGGAATCGATCGTGTCGGTCAGTGAAACGTCTGGCTCCAGCATTTCATCTGCCTGCTGGGCAGCCTGCTGTGCGGCTTCTGTGGTTACGGACGGCTCCGACTGCGTCGAGGACAGGTCAACTTCCGTGTCGCCCAGCGTTGTCGCAGCGTCCATCAGAGCTGTCGTCAGTGCTTGCGCGTCAATCGTTGTGCCATTTTCGGCAGGATCAACCACGAATGCATCACGGTCGGCGTCGTAGTGGGCGGACGCATCGACGGCAGCAGGTCCCGCTTGACGCGCAAGCGTTTCCGCCATCGCGCTGAGTGCCTCTTCATCCGTTGTGGTCACCACCGGGATCTGTCGGGATGTGAACAGTCCCTGCAGGCGGCTTGTCCAGGAACGGCTCGATTCAAGAGCCAGGGTCGCTGTGGCTTCGGCGTCGATCTGGATACCGGCGTCAGCCAGAGCGATCTCAGTTTCTTTGCCGTCAACCCGGGCGGTGACACGAATGTTCTGCGCACGTTCGTTGATAGCGGCAACGACCTCGTCATGCGTCATTCCTGAAACTGGAATAGCGGCAACAGATGTACGGGGAAGCGCCCGCTCATCGTAGTGGGCAGCGTAGGCAGCCCCCGAACCGACCAGCGCAACCAGCACGGCAGTGCATGCCGCGATCAGGATCCACACACGTGTCCTGCGCGGTTCTCGCCTGACGTGTTCGCTCACAACATCGCTCCTTCGAATATAGCTCCATGCCGGATGCTACCTAAGGAACTGAAATTTGGATACTGATTGTGAGCAAAATTCCCAAATTCGTGTACTCTCGCGCTGTGCCATTCCACAGTGCGAGAGCGCACAGGAAACTTCTATTCAAATAGTGACGTGTCGCCAGCGCCCTTACGGGCGATCACTGCCGTACCGTCGGTGTAATCGATGACGGTTGTCGGTTCGGCCAGACCGACCGGGCCAACAATGACAAGATCCACCATGTTGCCGATGCGGTCGTCAACATCGTGTCCGTCCACCAACGGCTCGTCTTCGCCAGGCATGATCAAAGTCGAGCACAGAAGCGGCTCCCCCAGAGCTTCGACAATCGTTTGAGTAATCACATGATCTGGCAGCCGGACGCCCACTGTGTGCTTCTTCTTGTTCAGCGTCATACGAGGCACGACCTTGGTGCCTTGGAGAATGAACGTGTACGGTCCGGGCGTCAGCGCCTTAATCGTGCGGAATTGGTGGTTGTCGACGATGACAAGCTCACCCAGCTGCGCAAAGGAATGACACAGCAACGAGAAGTTGTGCTTCTCGTCGAGTTTTCTGATCTGCCGGATGACATCCATCCCTTCCTTGTTCCCCAGGGTGCAGGCAATCGCATATCCCGAGTCGGTCGGTAATGCGATGGTGCCACCCTCCTTGAGGAGGTCAACGGTCTTAGTGACCAAGCGGGCTTGTGGATTCTCCGGATGCATTTCAATGTGAGCCATGTCTCTAGTGTGCCTCATTTTTGTCCTCTTCGCTGGAACTTGTCGCGTGTCTCTTCCAAAAAGAAAGTGCCCATTGATCAGCGTCGTTAGGCGGCACGGGCGAGAACTTCATGGCACAGTGGAAGGCAACTGACACCGTGCGGAAGGATCTTGATGGCTGCCCCCACTTCACGCGTCGATATCCGATTGGTTGACGACCTGACAAAGGTGCTTCCCAGCGAGGAGCCCGACTCGCTCACGCATCCATTGGTCACGCGCACCGGTCAGTCGATCAATTTCCAGGTGGCCTGGCACGAGCACCAGGACGTGTACTGGTCGCGCTCTGAATTGACGTTGACCATTCGCACGGACGGTGAGCCCGTCCAGGTCTGTCACGTTGACCTGGTTGCGGCCGGCCTGCCAGCACCGGCAGATGCAGATGACGGGTATCTGGCAACCCAACCATCCCTGCTGCCCGATCTGCTGACCCCTCTGGACGCGAGCGTCGACGGTGCTCTGACGACTGTTGTGCTGCAGGCGCACCATATGGGATGGAATGCCGTATGGGTGAGTGTGCCGGCATTTTCGGGCACAATCACCGTAACTGTCACCCACGCCGATTCAAATCTGTTCGAACAAACCGTATCTGTCACAGGCGTTGATCTGACACACCACGACAGCGATTTCATCAACACCCAGTGGCTGCATCCGGATTGCCTCGCCACGTACTTTCACGTTCCCATGTGGTCCGAGCAGCATTGGCACGCCCTCGCCAATCATGTGCGGGCCGCTACACAGATGGGCGTGAACAGCTTGCTGACCCCGATCTGGTCTCCCCCACTCGACACGGCGGTCGGCACCTACAGGCCTGCGACACAGTTACTGGATATCAGCTATGACGGGACGTACCACTTCGCCACGGAGCGTCTCGATCGGTGGGTTGATATGGCATTGGATGCGGGTATCCGCTACCTCGAACTGCCACACCTGTTCACGCAGTGGGGTGCGCACGCGTGTCCGCAGTTCATCGTGAAAACAACTGAGGGGGAACAACGGCGTTTCGGATGGGACACGGAGGCAACCTCGCCCAAGTACCTCGCGTTTGTCGAACAGCTCATCCCATTCCTCATCGGTTATTTCCGTGGACGCAACCTCGGTGATGCGATCTGGTGGCATATTTCAGACGAGCCTGATGAGACCAACCGTTCCAGCTATCAGGCGGCGCGCAAGCAGGTGATCGATCTGCTGGAAGGGCAGATGGTGGGCGATGCACTGTCCGATCCGGATTACATCGACCTGGTTGACCATCCGATCGTGGCCACCACTGCGGTGACGCGTTTCCGTGAGGCTGGCTACGAGCCATCCTGGGTGTACTACTGCGTGGGTCAGGCGAACGCTGTGGCCAACCGTTTCATTGCGCAGCGCCCGATTCGTCACCGCATGCTCGGTCTGCAGCTGTTCTGCGCGAACAGTCGCGGTTTTCTGCACTGGGCGTTTGACTTCTACTACTCGCAGCTGTCGGTGCGTCCCATTAATCCGTTCGCCGATTCCAGCGCCGGCGGAGCGTTCTTCTCAGGCGACCCATTCGTCGTGTATCCGGCGGACGACCTCGGCGTGTATTACTCGCTACGTTACGAAATGCTCCGAGCTGCCTTCGAAGACCTCGTCCTGTTCCACGACGCCGCCACGCGTATTGGTCGCGAGGAGGTGCTGCGCATCATGGATCCGGATCGCACTGTTGATTTTTCGTCCGGATGGATCAGCGAGGGCGACTATCTTGCGCGGCGTGCCAGACTGTTTGAACGCCTGGCGTCGTAAAAGCCGAGGGCGACCCGACACATGTGTGTCCGAGCCGCCCTGACAAAATGGCACTGACGATCACGACTTGTCAGCCTGGCCAGCCTTTTCGGCCTTCTCCGCCTTGTCGGCTTTGTCGGCCTTCTGATCCTGGTCTGTTTCACCGCGCTTGCGCGGTTTCGCATCGACCCCTGCTTCCTTACGCTGACGCGGCGTGATCGGCGCGGGCGCGTCGGTCAGCGGGTCGTATCCGCCACCGGACTTCGGGAAGGCGATGACGTCACGGATCGAGTCGGCATGCGTGAGCAGCGAGACGATGCGGTCCCATCCAAATGCCACGCCGCCGTGTGGCGGTGCGCCGAACTTCAGTGCGCTCATGAGGAATCCGAACTTCGATTCGGCTTCTTCCTCGGAAATTCCCATCACGTTGAAGACGCGCTGCTGAATGTCGTCACGGTGAATACGGATCGAGCCGCCACCGATTTCGTTGCCGTTGCACACGATGTCGTAGGCGTAGGACAACGCGTGCTCCGGATCGTCCTCGAAGTTGTCACGCCATTCGTCCTGCGGCATGGTGAACGCGTGGTGGACAGCGGTCCATGAGGAGTGCCCCAGCGCCACGTCACCTTCTGCTTCAGCTTCGCCGGTCGGTTTGAACAGGGGTGCGTCGACGATCCACACGAATGACCATGCGTCCTCGTCAATCAGGTTGCAGCGGCGTCCCACTTCCAGGCGCACAGCGCCAAGCAGTTCGCGGGTTGCTGTGGGCTTTCCGGCGCCGAAAAAGATGCAGTCACCGGGGTTGGCTCCTGTGGCCTCGACCAGGCCTTCGCGTTCCTGATCGGAAATGTTCTTTGCTACGGGACCGCCCAGTGTTCCGTCCTCGGCAATGGTCACGTAGGCCAGTCCCTTGGCTCCACGAGCTTTGGCCCATTCCTGCCACTTGTCGAAGGTGCGGCGAGGCTGTGAAGCACCGCCTGGCATCACGATTGCACCCACATACGGGTTCTGGAAGACGCGGAACGGGGTGTCCTTGAAGTAGTCGGTCAGGTCGATCAGTTCGCATCCAAAACGCAGATCCGGCTTATCGGAGCCGTATTTGGCCATTGCTTCGTTGAACGGCATGCGTGGGATCGGAGTCTTCAAGTCGTAACCGATTTCAGCCCACACTGCTCGCAGCACGTCCTCGGACACGGCAATGACGTCGTCCTGGCTGACGAAGCTCATCTCAATATCAAGCTGAGTGAATTCGGGCTGACGGTCAGCTCGGAAGTCCTCATCTCGGTAGCAGCGCGCAATCTGGAAGTAGCGTTCCATTCCACCGACCATGAGGAGCTGCTTGAACAACTGCGGTGACTGAGGCAAGGCGTACCAGCAGCCTGGAGACAGGCGCGCCGGCACGATGAAGTCGCGGGCACCTTCAGGGGTGGAACGCGTCAATGTCGGTGTTTCAACTTCCACGAAGTCGTGTTCGTACAGGGCTTCGCGAGCCGCCCTCGACACGCAGGAGCGCAAACGCATCACATGCTGCAACTGGGCGCGACGCAGATCGAGAAAACGGTAACGCAGACGTGTCTCTTCGCCCACGCTGCCGGATTCTTCGGCATGGGCCGACACCTGGAAAGGCAAAGCCGGCGAGGTGTTCAGAATCTCAATGTCATCGCCCAGAATCTCAACCTGCCCCGTGGACAGTTCCGGATTATCGTTGCCTTCGGGACGGGCGCTGACTTCGCCGGTTACCCGCAGGCAGTATTCTGAACGCAGCTCATGGGCGACGGATTCATCGCGGACAACAACCTGCACGATTCCGCTGGCATCTCTCAGGTCAATGAACACCACTCCGCCATGATCACGGCGGCGGTCAACCCACCCGGTTAATGTCACTGTCTGACCGACCAGGTCGGTCCCCATCTGAGAGATCGTGTGTGTGCGTAACACCAGTTTTCCTTTCATTGACTTCACTGGTCGCCGCATCTGCGAAACAGGCAGCGCAGCAATCCAGAGTGACACAGGGTAGTCTACGGCTCATGGAGACCAACCGCGAAACGCCTGCTCAGATCACCGAGGGTGACGCCGTCACGCGGTGGAGTCGCGATGAGAAAGTTCTGCTGGCTGGTTCCATCGTCTTGATCACCCTGGCAGCATTTGAAGCGCTGGCAGCTATGACGATCATGCCGAATGTTGTGGCCGATCTGGGATCCGATACGTGGTTCGCCGTCGCGTCCGGAGCGGCGATCGCCATGCAGCTTGCCTCCACCGTCATCGCCGGACCTCTGTGTGATGCGCGCGGCCCGCGCAAGGTGCTGCTGTGGGGTGCCGCACTGTTTGTGGTGGGGCTGGCGCTGTGCACATTCGCCGGGCATATCGCACTCTTCGTCATCGGACGCATGATTCAGGGTCTGGGCGGTGGCCTCGTCATGGTGCCGATCTATGTTTTCGTCGGCTCCATCGCGTCACCGCGACATCGGCCCACGTTTTTCGCCGCCTTTTCGATGGCGTGGGTGTTTCCCTCTCTGGTCGGTCCTGCGATTGCCGGATGGGTCACGGCCACGTGGGGCTGGCGATGGGTCTTCGGCGTAGTGCCGTTCATCGCTGCCGTCGGCCTGGCGGCAATGGTCCCCGTGCTGCGGCGTTTCCCTTCTCGTCAGGGTGCGGTCGAAGGTTCGATGCGTCATCTGGCCGCGTTGGCGGCCGGAGCGGGTGGCTCCGTTGTGCTGGTGCAATTTGCAGGAACGCTGAGTGGATGGGCGCTCGTTGCGGCGACTGTTCTCGGCCTGGCCGGCTGTGCCATGACATTGAAGCGCCTGGTTCCCGACGGCACGTTTACTCTTCGCCCCGGTATCGCCTCAATCATTGCCACTCGCGCACTGGTCATGGGCGGTCTGTCTGGCGCGGAGGTTTTCCTGCCGCTTGTTCTCCAGCGTGTGCACTTATGGAGTGCAAGTCATGCATCGCTCGCCGTGACGATTGGCTCAATCACGTGGGCGATAGGCTCAGCGATTCCCACGCGCGTCAACTCTCAGGCAACGCGTGAAAGACTGCCGCTGGTGGGCGCGAGCCTCATGGTGGTCGGCGTTCTTCCCGTGTGTTTCCTGCTGTTGAAAGGGCTCCCGCCGGCTGTCGCCCTTGTGGGGTGGAGTATTACAGGTCTGGGGATCGGAATGGTGCACTCAACATTGTCTGATCTCACGCTCGGGTCAATTGATCCGTCTGAACACGGACGGGCCTCCTCGTGGCTCCAGATTGCTGACAATGCGGGCGGCGCCGTGGAACTGGCAATCGTTTCGGTCGTGTTGGCCGTCTGGATGCCGGCGTTTGAGGGCGGTATTCAGTATGTTCCAGCCCCCGTAATCGCGCTGGGCGTGTGCCTGCTGGCGGTGTTCGCCTCCTCCAGAATCCGCTCAAAACAGGCGCGGTGAGGCATTTCACCGCCGCTCACGCTAGGAAATGAGCGCGAAACGCAATAGTGTTAAAGCTCGTCAAGGCGCTTCCCACTGTGATAGTGATCGGCCAGGAGCCGATGTGTGTTGTTGGTGTAATGGGTCGCGCCCTGTAGCCCCAGGCGTTCCTGGTGGCATTTTTCGAAACCGCGAGCCCTGTGTTCACAACAGTAAGAGGAAACCGTGCCTTCACAAGATTCTGCCCCTATGTCCACATCCGATGCCCTCGGCCTCGATGACGTTCTGTTTCACGAGGACGACGTTGCACAGGATTCGGATGCTGACAGCGAGGCCCTCGCCGATGGAACTGACGACAATGACCATGCCGACGATGTCGATCAGGACGACATCGACCTCGAAGATGACGAGGATTACGATGGAAATGACGACGAGGATGACGACGCCGACGATCAGGTGAACTTCGCTGACCTCGGTCTGCCCGCTCCCCTGCTGGACACGGTCACAGCGATGGGATTCGAGACGCCCACGCCCATTCAGGCTGAGGCGATTCCCGCACTGCTTGAGGCGCGTGACGTGGTCGGCATCGCGCAGACCGGCACCGGTAAGACGGCGGCATTCGGACTGCCGATGCTGACGCTGATTGATCCGAAAGAAAAGGATGTCCAGGCGGTCGTTCTGGCTCCGACGCGCGAACTGGCGCTGCAGTCAGCCGATGCGATGGAAGAGTTTGCGGCGAGCTACCGCGGCATCAACATTGTCGCCGTCTATGGTGGCTCTGCATACGGCCCGCAGCTTCGCGCGCTGAAGGATGGCGCGCAGATCGTCGTGGGCACACCTGGCCGCATGATCGACCTGATCGAGAAGGGCGCGCTGGATCTGTCCTCGGTGCGTATGCTCGTCCTTGATGAAGCCGATGAAATGCTGCGCATGGGATTCGCCGAGGATGTGGAGACCATCGCCGCCACAGTTCCCACCCAACGCGTCACGGCACTCTTTTCGGCCACAATGCCGGCAGCGATTGAAAAAGTGGCGCAAACCCACTTGCATGATCCGTTGAAGATAGCGGTGTCGGAAGAGTCATCGACCGTTGACACCATCCACCAGACCTACGCGGTTGTGCCGTTTAAACACAAGAACAATGCGCTGGCCCGCGTCTTGTCGACCCGCTCGGCCGACGCCGTCATCGTCTTTGTGCGCACGCGACTGGATGCTGAAGAGATTTCACTGGATCTGACGGCTCGAGGTTTCCGCGCGGCCGGAATTTCCGGCGATGTGGCACAGCAGGAACGTGAGCGCATGGTGGAGCGTCTGCGGTCCGGTTCTTTGGACGTTCTGGTTGCCACCGATGTGGCGGCCCGAGGTCTGGACGTGGAGCGGATCGGCCTGGTCGTCAATTTTGATGTGCCACGCGAACCTGAAGCCTACGTCCACCGTATCGGTCGCACCGGGCGCGCCGGCCGCGAAGGCGAATCACTGTCGTTCTTCACTCCTCGCGAGCACTACCGTCTGCGTCGTATCGAAAAACTGACGGGCACTGCGATGGAGGAAGTCCACATCCCCACGCCACAGGCTGTCAGCGAGTTCCGTTCGCGCCATTTCCTCGACATGTTGCCCACGCGTATTGAACGCGGGCAACTCGACATGTTCGAGCAGCTCATCCGCGAGTTCGCAGATGAGCACGCGTGCGATCCACTGATCATCGCCTCAGCAATGCTGGCGCGCACTGTCCATGACAATGGCACGCACGATCACAAGGACCGCCGCTCCGACGGCAAGATTCGCCGCGAGGAAGTCCTCGATGAGAACGGTGAGTTCCTGTCTGCATCTTTCGAAAACGGGCGTGATTCGAAGCCGCTCAAGGGTGGGAAGAACGGTGCCCGCCGGCGCGCCGGCGGCAAGCCGCAGCGTACCCCGATGGGGACGCGCTACCGCATCGAAGTCGGCAAGAAGGATGGCGTCAAACCTGGATCCATTGTTGGAGCAATCACGGGCGAAGCTCATCTGAAAGGCTCTGATGTGGGCCGTATCGATATTTACCCGACATTCTCACTGGTGGACATCGGCCCGAGCCTGTCCGACGATCAGATGGAAAAACTCGGTAAAGCCCAGGTTGCCGGGCGTACGCTGCGTATCCGTGTTGATGGCGGGCCGCGTTCGCGTGCCACCGATGCAGGACATGTGCGTCGTCCCCGCAGCGGATCGGGTGATCATCACTCGGGACACCGTTTCGGTGCACGCGGCCAGCGCAGGCCTCGCTAAAGCGGGCCTTAGACCCAGGTACGGAAACACGTCATGAGTACTTCTTCACAACCACGCGTCCAGCGTCATCGATCCGTCTACGACATCGTCGCAATATGTTTTGTCGCGTTCTTGCTGATCTCCAATATCGTGGCAACCAAAGTGATCGGGATCCATATTGGCCCGCTCATGCTGGTTTTCGATGGCGGCGCGATCTTGTTCCCACTGACCTACATCCTGGGCGATTTACTCTCTGAGATTTATGGCTTTGCGCGGGCAAAGCGCGTCATTCTCACCGGTTTTGCAGTTTCCATCTTGGCCTCCCTGACCTTCCTGGTTGTCGGGGCTGCCCCTGTAGGCCCGGGGTATGAGAATCAGGATGCTTTCGTCGCCGTGCTCGGTTTCGTGCCACGCATCGTGGCTGCATCGGTGTGTGGCTATCTGGTCGGACAGTTGCTGAACTCCTGGGTCCTGGTGCGCATGCGCCAGCGGTGGGGTGAGCGTAACCTGTGGGTTCGACTCATCGGTTCGACAATGGTGGGCGAGCTGGCTGACACGCTGATTTTCTGCACCATCGCCTTCGCCGGAATCATTCCCGGATGGGACTTCGTCAACTACGTGGTGGTCGGATACCTGTACAAGGTGGGAGTCGAGGTCATTTTCCTGCCCCTGACCTACGCAGTGATCGGTGCGGTGCGCCGCTGGGAACAACCAGAGCGCAACGCCGCGCATGAAAATGAGGTAACGCATGACTGACGCGCCGCAGTGGATCGCGCTCCCGTCCCGCCCGCACCCAGAAATCACGCCCCAGCCCGGCCAAGCTGACAAAGTGAGCGAGGGAGGAGTCGGTTTCGAGGTCACATACCGTCACGACAGCGGTATGGGACTGTCCCGCACGGGTGTCATTACCACGCCTCACGGTCAGATCCACACCCCCGCATTTATTCCAGTGGGCACGAAAGCCAACGTCAAGGCACTGGTTCCCGAGATGGTGGCGAATCTGGGCGGCCAGGCGGTCCTCGCGAACGCCTACCACCTGTACCTGCAGCCCGGATCCGACATCGTGGATCGTGCCGGCGGCTTCGGCGCATTCATGAATTGGCACGGCCCGACATTCACCGACTCGGGTGGTTTCCAGGTGCTCTCACTGGGCGCTGGCTTTAAGAAAGTGCTCACGCAGGAGTTTTCGGGAGTCTACAAGGAGGCTTCTGCCGCCGAGCAGGACTGGATGTTCCGCCAGGCCGTGAAATCTTCGCGCGCAGTGGTCGACAGTGACGGCGTGGTGTTCCAAAGCCACATTGACGGTTCCCATCACCGTTTTACTCCGGAAAAGTCGATGCAGATTCAGCATCAGCTGGGTGCAGACATCATGTTCGCATTTGACGAGTTGACCTCGCTGCTGCATCCGCGTTGGTATCAGGAGGAATCCCTGGAGCGTACGCATGAGTGGGCGCGGCGTTGCCTTGCTGAACATGAACGTTTGACCCGAGAGCGCGCGGATCATCCTTACCAGCAGCTCTTCGGCGTTGTCCAGGGCGCACAGTATGAGGATCTGCGTCGCTGTGCTGCGCGCACCCTGGCGCAGATGGAAGTCGATGGCCGCACCTTTGACGGGTTCGGAGTGGGAGGCGCCCTCGAGAAAGAGAATCTGGGGCGCATTGTGTCGTGGGTATGCGAGGAGCTGCCCGACGATCGCCCTCGTCACCTGCTGGGAATTTCCGAACCGGATGACCTGTTTGCCGGAGTGGAAGCTGGGGCGGACACGTTCGACTGCGTGAATCCGTCGCGCGTAGCGCGAAATGCCGCGATCTACACCCCGGACGGGCGCTTTAACGTGACGAATGCGCGCTTTGCTGACGACTTCACTCCCCTGGTCGATGGATGCGGGTGCTACACGTGTCAGCACTACACCCGCGCCTACGTGCGTCACCTGTTCAAGGCCAGGGAGATCCTTGCGTCCACGTTGGCGACGATTCACAATGAGTGGTTCACTGTGCACCTGGTCGATGCGATCCGCGGAAGCATCCAGTCAGGTGACTTCGATGCTTTCCGTGATGAAATGCTCGGACGCTATCATCACGCTGACCAACGCTAGGGGCTACTCTTGCGATATGAGTTTTAACGAGGGGGTCCAGTCTAATTCTGGACGAGTGCGTACCAGCCGCGGCGGACGTGGCGTTGCCATCGGTGGCGGATCCGTTGCCGTACTGATCGGCCTGTTCCTGCTGTCACGTCTGACGGGAATCGACCTGACCGGCCTGGCCGGAGGGGCGCAGCCCAGCGTGGAAGAACAGTCCGGATCGTCTCTGCAACACTGCCAAACTGGTGCAGATGCCAATCAGTACGTCGAATGCCGCATGGTGACGACCGCTGATTCACTGGACGTAGTTTGGCAGACTCAGTTGCCCGAGCAGGCCGGAATGGACTACCAGCCGCCCAGCTTCCAGCTCTTCGAGCAGGCGGTGAACACAGCGTGTGGTACGGCCTCTTCACAGGTCGGTCCTTTCTACTGCCCCTCAGATGCGTCAGTGAACCTGGACCTGGGTTTCTTCCAGCAGATGGAATCGCAGCTCGGCGCTGCCAACGCACCTTTGGCTCAGGAGTATGTGGTCGCTCATGAATGGGGCCATCACATCCAGCATCTTCGCGGCATCTTTGCCGAACATCGCAGCCAGGAGACCGGTGAGCAAAGTGATGCAGTGCGTCTTGAACTGCAGGCAGACTGCTACGCCGGCGTGTGGATGCATTGGGCCTCACAGACCAAGGATCCCGAATCAGGCGAGGCATTCCTGAAAGAGCCGACTTCTGAGGAACTGGCGCAAGCATGGCAGACTGCCGAAGCCATTGGTGATGACCGTATTCAGGAGCAGGCGCAGGGCACGACCAATCCTGAAAGCTGGACACATGGGTCAGCTGAACAGCGACAACGCTGGCTTGAAACTGGCGTGCAAAACGGCTCGCTGGAGAAGTGCGATACATTCGCTGCACCGGAAGTGTGACGGCAAGCGCCTCGATTGGGAGGCAGTGTTGGCGGTGCGATAGCATCGAACCGTATCGGTGAGGAGATTGCGCTATGAGTATCGTCGAGCAGGCACACGCCCACTATGAGCCGGGATGTCCGTATGAAATTCCGATCCCGGACACGCCACTGTTCGAACTGCTCAATACGACTGCCCGACTGTACCCGTCGCATGTGGCGCTGGATTACATGGGTGCGACCACGACCTATCGGGAAGTCCTCGCTCAGGTGCTGTGCGCCGCCCAGGTCCTGGTGGATGCTGGCGTGCGAAAGGGCGACGTGGTCGCCATCGCACTGCCGAACTGCCCGCAGGCATTTGTTGCGTTCTATGCCTGCATGAGGATCGGAGCCGTAGCGGCTGAGCACAATCCGCTCGCACCCGCCCACGAAATTGAAGGCCAGCTCAAGCGTCACCACGCCAAGGTCGCCATTGTGTGGGAAAAATGCGTCGGCTCCTACCCCACTGACGGGTCGGTTGACATCGAGAAGGTTTTCACCGTCAATATCGCAGCCGGTCTTCCCACCATTCAGCGCCTCGCATTGAAGTTGCCGGTCGCCAAGGCAAAGCAGATGCATGACAAGATGCGTGGTGAGGTTCCTGATTCGACGCGTTCCTGGGATCATGCAGTGGCCGCTGCTCACAGTATTCGTCGCGATTATCCGCATCCAACTGGCTCAGATCGAGCCGTTATCTTGCACACGGGCGGCACCAACGGTATTCCAAAGTCGGTTCCGCTCACTCACACCAACATCGGCGCCAATGTCAATCAGAACCTGTTCTGGGTGTGGAAGCTGCACGAAGGCGCGGAAACGTTTTTCTCCCTGCTTCCCTACTTCCACGCATTCGGGTTGACGTTTTTCCTGTGTACCTCCGTCAGGAAGGCGGCGACGCAGGTCCTGATGCCGACTTTCGATGCGGCAATGGCTGTTGCTGCGCATCGTCGTCGTGCCGTCACGTTCTTTGTCGGTGTTCCCGCGATGTTTGAGAGGATCCTGAAGGAAGCACGAAAGACGCATACGCCGCTCGACAGCATCCGGTATTCGGTCTCCGGAGCGATGCCGTTGTCTACCGCATTTGCCGACGAATGGGAAGAATATACCGGCGGCATTATCCTAGAGGGCTATGGCTTGTCTGAAACCTCTCCTGTCATCTGCGGGTCGCCTCTGGGACCAGGCAGGCGACATGGCACACTGGGTATCCCCTTCGCTTCCACCGAGCTGCGCCTAGTCGACCTTGAGGATCCCACGCGTGATGTCGACGATGGCGAGCCAGGCGAGATCGTTGTGCGCGGCCCGCAGGTCTTTGAGGGCTACCTGGATGCTCCCGAGGAAACCGCAAAAGTCTTCACACAGGACGGCTGGCTCCGCACCGGCGATATCGGTGTCAACGATGACGGTTTCATCACGCTCGCTGACCGCCGCAAGGAACTCATTTTGTCCGGCGGCTTCAACGTGTATCCCTCGCAGGTCGAGGACGCGATTCGTTCCATGCCTGGGGTGAAGGATGTGGCCGTTGTCGGTCTGCCGAAGGGTGATGAGACCGAGGAAGTAACCGCTGCGCTGATCATGGACGAGGGCGCTCCCCTGATTTCCTTGGATCAGGTCCGCGAATGGGCAGAGCGATCGATCTCGCACTACGCATTGCCGCGCCAGATCGCGTTCATCTCCACCATGCCGCGTAATCAGCTGGGCAAGGTCATGCGGCGCAGGGTTCGTGAGCAGTTGCTGAATCCGGCAGCAAAGTTGTGGGATTCCACGTCAAAAGCGGTTGAGGACGCCGTCACCCCGGTAGTGAAAGGTGTCAGCGAAGCTGCCACAACGCTCTCCCGCGGAGTATCCGATGCAACCGAGGCGGCGATCCGGTCCTATCAGGAAGAGCAGACCCGCCACGAGGCTGCCAAGCGCGCCGCAGATGGACAGACGGATACGGGCGAGAGTTCCTCACGCGACTAAGCACAAACAGACGATGCTCAGACGTTGAATCCGAGGGCGCGGAGTTGATCCCGCCCATCAGGAGTAATGCGTTCTGGCCCCCAAGCGGGCATCCACACCCAGTTGACCATCACCAGATCCGTGAACGTCTGCAGCACCATCTGCGCCTGCTGTTCGATCACGTCGGTCAGTGGGCATGCAGCAGATGTCAGCGTCATATCCAGCTGGATACTGTCATCCTCACTGACCGTGATGCCGTAGAGCAGACCGAGGTCAACGATGTTGATTCCCAGTTCGGGGTCGATGACGTCCTTGAGTGCTTCTTCCACGTCTGCGGCGGGAACGGTGCCGTTTTCCACGTAGTCAACGCCGGTGGGCAGTTGCTGCTGTGGTGCGGGGGCAAAGCGCTGTTCGACAGGTTCCGTCTGAGCCATCGGGTTTGCTGACTGCGCGCCTTCGGGCGAATAGGGCGTGTCACTCATGATCGTCTCCTGCTATGTCGATACCAACTTGTGCCAGCGCGTCACGCAGGGCGTACCATCCCAGCAGTGCGCACTTGATTCTGTTCGGGAACTGGCTGGTTCCTTCAAGGGCCGCGGCATCCCCCAGCGCGTCCAGGACTGTATCGTCCACACCCTGACCGCGCGAATGCATCATGGTTTCCATATCGGCGTACAGGTCACGCACCGTGTCAGTCGGTTGGCCTTCGACCATGTCGGAGAGCATCGACAGGCTGGCCTGCGAGATGGAGCAGCCATCCCCGTCCCACACCAGGTGTTCAATGTTTCCGGCATCGTCAACTCTGATGCCCAGGGTCACCTCGTCACCGCATGTGGGGTTGACCTGGTGTGAGGACGCCTGGATGTTGTCCACCGTGCCGCTGCCTCGGCGTTCGCGTGAGTGATCCAGGATCACTTGCTGGTACATCTGTTCAAGACTGCTCATTATGCTCCTGTGAAAAAACCTGCTGTTGCGCTCACCGCGTCGATCAGCTGATCGATCTCGGCGCGTGTCGTGGTCACTGTTGCCGTCGCCCGCGTCGATGCGCGCTCGCAGAAAAACTGGTGCAACGGGATGGCGCAGTGGTGTCCTACTCGCACCGCAACGTCACGCGAGTCAAGGAACTGGCCCACATCATGTGGGTGGACTCCGTCCATCGTCCAGGCCACGACTGCCAGACGGTCGTGCGTGGTTGTCGGTCCCAGGATCTTCACGCCTTCGACGTCGGACAATCCTTCCAACATCAGTGTGGCCAGTTCCTCTTCGCGCCTGGCAATGGCATCCATTCCAATGGTGGATATGTACTCCAGTGCGCGTGCCCACCCGACCGCCTGTGCCACTGGTTGCGATCCGGCTTCGAAGCAGTCAGGTGCAGGCAGGAACTCAGTGGAATCCATCGTGACAGATGCGACCGTTGAGCCGCCCGTCAGCACTGGTGGCATCGCTTCAAGCAGGTCGCGACGTGACCACAATGCACCAATTCCAGTCGGCCCACACATCTTGTGTGATGACAGAGCAATGAAGTCTGCGCCCAGTGTTGTCACGTCAATCGGAAGGTGCGCAGATGACTGGCATGTATCCAGAACCACCAGTGCGCCGACGTTATGGGCTGCCTGGATGATCGGCTCAATCGGAGTGATCGCTCCGGTCACGTTGGATGCGTGTGTGACGGCGACGACCTTCGTGTTCGGCGTGATGACGTCCAGTGTATCGAGGTCGATTCGTCCCTCGGGGTCCAGATCGAGCCACTTGAGCTCGGCTCCGCTGCGCTGGCAGGCCAGCTGCCACGGCACCAGGTTCGAGTGGTGTTCGGCGCGTGAGATCACGACCCGGTCCCCTGCCTGCAGGCTGAAGCGGACATCGTGGCCTGTCGAGCCACCAGCTGACCCGTTCGTCATCGCGTAGGCGACGATGTTGAGTGCTTCAGTGGCGTTCTTCGTCCACACCACTTCGTCCGGCCGCGCTTTGATGAAGCGTGCGACGGTGGCGCGCGCGTCCTCGTACAGTTGCGTTGAGTCATCTGACAGCACGTGGGTACCGCGATGCACGGCACCGTTGTGGTGCCGGTAAAAGTCAGTAACCGCGTCTATGACGCACGAGGGTTTTTGAGATGTGGCTGACGCGTCAAAGTAGGCGATGGGGCCACCCGCCCTACCGCGCCGCGTCAGGTACGGGAAGTCCTGACGAATCTCATCGACGGTGAACGCGCCGATCGTCTCACTCACAATCTGCTCCTACTGCTTACTGAAGGTATGAGTCGTACCCTGTTTCTTCCAGTTGTTCAGCCAGTTCCGGGCCGCCTTGAGCGGCAACGTGACCGTCAACAAACACGTGCACATGGCTGGGGTGAATGTAACGCAGGATTCGCGTGTAGTGCGTGATCAGCATGATCCCGCAGTTCGTGGACTCGTGGACCCGGTTGACACCCTCGGAGACGATCCTCAGCGCATCCACGTCAAGGCCGGAGTCAGTCTCGTCAAGAATGGCGAACGAGGGGCGCAGCATCTCCATCTGCAAAATTTCGAGGCGCTTCTTTTCACCACCGGAGAAGCCCACGTTGACGTCACGCTCAGCGAAAGCCGGTTCGATGCGCAATTTCTCCATTGCGGCGTTCATGTCCTTGACCCAGGTCCGGATACTCGGCGCCTTCCCGTCGATCGCGGTCTTGGCGGAGCGCAGGAAGTTCGACACTGACACGCCCGCCACTGCCACGGGGTACTGCATCGCCAGGAACAGGCCGCTGCGGGCGCGCTCATCAACGGTCATGTCCACAATGTTGTGACCATCGAGGTAGGCGGCGCCTTCGGTCACCTCGTAGGCTGGATGACCGGCCAGCGCGTAGGCGAGTGTGGATTTGCCTGATCCGTTCGGTCCCATGATGGCGTGGATCTCGCCAGATTCGATGGTGAGGTCGACACCTTTGAGGATCTGTTTCGTGCCCTCAGGTGTTTCTACGTTGACGTGAAGGTTCTGAATTTCCAAAGTCGACATGTCGCGTTCTTTCTCTTACGTTCGAGGGCGGCTCAGCGTCCCGTAACTTCAAGTTCTCTTTCAACCGATTCCATCAGATGCTTTTCAATGGCCGGAACACCGATCTGGTCAATCAGTTCCGCGAAGAATCCTCGCACCACGAGGCGACGGGCATCTTCCTCGGTGATTCCGCGGCTCATCAGGTAGAACAATTGTTCATCATCAAAGCGTCCTGTCGCTGATGCATGTCCTGCTCCGGCGATCTCACCGTTTTCAATCTCCAGGTTGGGAACTGAATCAGCATGAGCGCCTTCGGTCAAAATGAGGTTACGGTTCAGCTCATAGGTGTCTGTTCCGTCAGCAGGTTCCTGGATGAGGCAGTCACCAATCCACACCGAGTGCGCATCCTTACCCTGCAGGGCGCCTTTATACGTCACGCGTGAGTAGCAGTTGGGTGCTGAGTGGTCCACGAACACACGGTGTTCCAGGTGTTGTCCTCCGTCCACGAAGTACACGCCCAGCATAGTCAGTTCAGCGCCCGGCCCTTCAAAGTCGGTATCGGCGCACAGGCGAACCGTATCGCCACCCAGTGTGACCACGATGTGACGCACTTTCGCGTTCTTGCCAATGCGGATGCGGTGGTTCGACGCGTGTACAACACTGTCGTCCCATTCCTGCAGGGACACGAACGTTAACGAGGCGTTCTCACCGGTAGTGATCTCAATGCCCTGGTTGATTCGCGCGTCGGCGCTGTCCGTGTGGTTGAGGATCACTGTGGATTCGCTGTGTGCGCCAGCGTCGATGACCAGGTGCTGGCTGCGTTGGTCAGAGGCCGTATCCACCGTAATAAGAATTGGATCGTCGATGCGTTGTCCGGCTGGAACGGACACGACCTGAGCATCATGGAACGTATTCCATTCAACTACCGCGGTCCTGTCACCAGGAGCCAGCACGGTGCCCACGCGTGAATCGTTTCGCGAGACGGTTTCAACGCAGACGCCTTCGGGAGCTTCCACAGTCAGCGGAGCGTCCTCGGTATCGTAGTTGGCCGGGTCGAACAACATCGAGATACGGCGCATCGGGGTAAATCGCCAGTCTTCTTCCTTGCCTTTGGGCACGGGAATATCGTCGAGGTTGAACGACGTCGGCCGATCTGCGCGCGATGGGTGTGGGCTGACGTGATCTTTGCGATGGTCTTGAGCCAACTCAGCCCACCGATCCTTCCATTTGTAGTTCGATGAGGCGGTTCAGTTCGAGTGCGTACTCCATGGGGAGTTCCTTCGCAATAGGCTCGACGAATCCGCGCACAATCATGGCCATAGCTTCGTTTTCATCCAGGCCGCGACTCATCAGGTAGAACAGCTGATCTTCTGACACTTTCGAGACGGTGGCCTCGTGCCCCATTTCCACGTCGTCGGTGCGCACATCCACATACGGGTATGTGTCGGTGCGGGAGATCTTATCGACCAGCAGCGCGTCGCACAGAACATTCGACTTGGAGTGGCGCGCACGCGCATTGACCTGCACGAGGCCTCGATACGAGGTGCGCCCACCCCCTCGTGACACTGATTTGGAGACAATGGACGAGGACGTGTGCGGCGCCATGTGCACCATCTTCGCACCCGTGTCCTGGTTCTGGCCGGGGCCGGCAAAACCGATTGACAGTGTTTCGCCTCGGGCGTGGTCACCCATGAGGAAGCACGCGGGGTACTTCATCGTGATCGCGGAGCCCATGTTGCCATCGATCCACTCCATCGTTCCACCCTCGTCAACGATGGCACGCTGAGTCACCAGGTTGAGCACGTTGGTCGACCAGTTCTGGATGGTCGTGTATCGCACGCGGGCATCCTTGCGCACGAAGATTTCCACGACTGCGGCGTGCAGCGAGTTGGAGTCGTAAATCGGGGCCGTGCAGCCCTCGACGTAGTGAACGTAGGAACCCTCGTCCGCTACGATCAGCGTGCGCTCAAACTGGCCCATCGCTTCGGTGTTGATGCGGAAGTAGGCCTGCAGAGGGATCTCAACGTGGACGCCCGGTGGCACGTACACGAATGAGCCACCCGACCATGCTGCCGTGTTGAGTGCTGCGAACTTGTTGTCACCTGAAGGTACCGAGTGCCCGAAGTATTCCTTGAAGATCTCGGGGTATTCACGCAGGCCGGTGTCGGTGTCCATGAAGACGACGCCTTGCTTCTCCAGATCAGACTGAATCTGCTGGTAAACAACTTCAGATTCGTACTGCGCGGCCACGCCTGCGACCAGACGCTGTTTTTCCGCTTCGGGAATGCCCAGGCGGTCATAGGTCTGACGAATGTCTTCGGGCAGGTCGTTCCAGTCTTTAACCTGACGGTCGGTGGGACGCACGTAGTACTTGAAGTCACCGAAGTCGATGTCGGACAGGTCGGGACCCCATGCCGGCATGGGTTTGCGCTCGAAGATCTCCAGAGCTTTCAGTCGGCGCTCCAACATCCATTCGGGTTCATTCTTTTCGGCCGAAATGTGGCGCACCACCTGCTCGTTGATGCCTTTGGGAACATCATGTGAGTAGTCGTCCTTGTCGTGCCATCCGAATTCGTATGCACCGATGGATTCGATAATCGCTTCATCACTTCTGCGCTTATCCTCAGATGAAACGATTGGCGGTGACTGGCTCATATTGTCCTTTCCTCAGTGACTTGACTGGCGTCAAGATCGTGACTTTGCCGCTGTGTCAAAAGCACTCACGCTATCGCCTGAGAGCCGCCAACGCAGAGCGCCGGATTGTGGGGGCACCCACGGGAATATGCGTGGTGCATACGTGCTCCCCTCCGGCCAAGGTGGCCAAACGTTGAACATGCACGTCCAGCAGACGCGCAAAGGCTTGGGTTTCCGCTTCGCACAATTGTGGGAAGTCATCGGCTACCTGCTGGATCGGGCAGTGACCCTGACATAGCTGGATTGCGAAGGTGCCATCGCCAATGTCGCGCACTGTCGCTGCGTAACCGTCCTGGGTGAGCGCGTCAGCCAGAGCCTGTGCGCGCACTTTCGGGTCGTTCCCTGCTTCACGCACGATCGGCGCGTATCGACGTTCGATTTCGCGTGAGCGGGCAGCGGCAAATGAGTCAATGGCCGGGCCACCTCCGACCTGTCCCAGGTAGCCCAGAGCCTTGACAGCCAACTCGGAGTATCCCTCTGGGAGCCTGTCGTGTGCTCGCTCGGTTGCCACGTAGTGACGCGCTGGTCGCCCTCGTCCACGCTTTTCAGTCGAGTAGTCCTGATACTGAACGATTTCTCCAGCGTCCTGCAAAATGGTGATGTGCCGTCTGACCGCCGCCGTGGTCAGATCCAGGATCTTCGCGATGACCGTAGCGGTCACGGGACCTTTTTCGACGATTAGGTCGAGCACCTGCTCGCGGGTGCCGATTTCAGTCGGCTCTCCCATGACTGTCCTCCTTATCGCCGTCAGTAACTACCCCACCAGTGTACGGCTTTTAGCAACACGATGCTTTCTAAATTACGGCGATTGAGATCACTTGCACGCTATAAGGAGGATTCGAGTCTGGAGCAGTCAGTTCTGACGCGCAGAACGCATCCACGGCGCGTCGCTGGCACGCAGGGTCTGCCACCCGTGGGCGCGCGCAGCGAAGGTGGCGAGGATTCCCACGCAGGCTGAAGGGTTATGCAGATTTCCCGCAGCAACGAGGCGAACAGCTTCATCCAGGTTGACCCAGCGGGTCACCATCGCCGCTTCCTCATCCTCACGCTCGAAGGTGGTGCCAGTCGGAGAAACATCGCGGGCAAGGAAGATCCGCAGAGATTCTTCGGATCCTCCAGGTGAGGTGAAGTAATCGACGAGGACATCCCAGCGCTCGGCCTTCTGATCCGTTTCTTCAGCAAGTTCGCGTTTGGCCGCTGTCAGGGGGTCTTCACCCTCGATATCGAGAAGGCCGGCCGGTATCTCCCACAGGTGCGCGCCTACTGGATGGCGGTACTGGTATTCCAGCAGTACTTCCTCATTACCGTCCTCACCGCGCAATGCGACGATGCCGACTGCGCCTGGATGCGACAGGTACTGGCGAATCACTGAGTGAGAGTCGTCAAGGATGACCTCGTCTTCAGCCATGTCAAAGACTTTGCCGCGCCATACGATGTCGTGACTGGCGACGGGTGCGCTTCCGCTGCGATCAGCGATGGGCATCTGTTCGTCCTCGTGTGCCGTCACGGTGTTACTCTCCTCCGCTTTGTGACTGGGCTCCGTCTGCCGGTTCGTTGTTTGGCGCGGGTGGAGCCGCTTGCCGGCCTGAGAGCTGAAGCTCTGGGAACACGCTGGTGGCGCTGTCCTCGCCGCCCAGTGCGCGTGGCTGAGCCTGGGCGCTCGGAAGTGCGAGAACTGTTGTCAGCGTGGCGATCGCTGTTCCTACGGAATCAACGGTGGTGATTGGAGCGTTCTGTGCACGCAGCTGGGCAATCATCGCGTCCGCATCACCGGCATCACCCACGATCACGCCGGGATTGGGCGCACTTGCCAATGCGCGAGCCATTCCGACCCATGCGCTCGAAGAAGTCGGGCCTCCTGTGCCGCTCTGGGCGTCCTGCGCGGTTGCTATTCCAGCCTTCATCGTGCGCGGCCCGACCAGAATCAGGGTGTCAGCCTGACCGCCCTCGGATTCATCGAAGGTGACAATGGGACGCGAATCATCGGTCAGGATGTCACGGAGCAGATCCTGGTTGGCGCCAGAGGAGGTCATAATAGTCACGATGGCCTGCCCGATCACTCCGTCACTGGTCAGATCTGCCGGAACGTCACCGGCGAGGTTGGTCTCAACTGGCGTGGCCAGCGTATTGCGATACTCGGTCATGGACTGAGAATCCCAGTTGTCTGTCAGTGTTGCGACGCTGACAACTGTTGCACCGGCTTTGCTCAGCATAGTCTTGAGTTGCTCGATATCAGCAGGATCGGTGGCCGCCATTTTCAGCAGACCAATATTGCGTCCTTCGAGGGTTCCCGGCACAATCTCGTCGCCCATTTGCGCAACGGCTGCTTCTGACAGCTTGAGGCTGTGTTCGGCTTCTTCGAGTTGTTCCTGAGCGGTTCGCTGCGCCTGTGCGCGCGATGAGCTCAGTGCGTCATCGAGCCGTACCTGCAGGGGGCCGGCACCGAGGATCACGCCCACGCACAGCGCGATGAAGATCGCGATGATGGAGACTAGGTGATAGCGAAAATTAACCATGATGACCTCTTTTAACTGCTCCCTGCGCTGAAGGGCCACCAGCTTGCGACCCAATGGGCTACGACTTCCATAGCACCCTGCCCCCACGGTGTGGACCACAGTGCCGCACCGGCCAGCAGGACGGCGACGATAACGAATACGATCAGCCAGAACGCTGAAATGCGTGGACGGTAGGTTTCGCGAATGGCACGCGATGAGATAAGCGCGTCGCCTGCCTTGAGACGCGTGAAGAAGGTTGACGCCATTCCGGCGCGTCCGCGATCGAGGAAATCCTGGAGTGTCAGGTGAATACCGATCGTGGCGATCACGGAGGCACGTTGCGTGGCAGCCAGAATGATCGCTGCATCCTCACTGGTCCCAGATGCGGTCATTACTTCGTAGGAGCGTCCCTGTCGGTTGAGGCGCTCGCGTCCTGGAGCGGTGCCGTCACGGTTCTCCCGCACCACTAGTTCAGCCCCGCATCCCAACGCCTTTTCTGAGACCGCATCCATGTCGGCCACGATGATGTGGGGCTTCATGCGTTCGCGAAGCAGCAGGTCCGCTCCCCCGTCAACGCCGACCAGGATGGGGTTGGTATCGCGAATCCAGCGACGCAGCCCTTTGAGTTCCTTGAAAGAATCTTCAGCCTTATTCACCAGGAGAACCGGGCGACCCTGCATCTTGGTGCGCAGGGTCGGAATCCCTTTTTCGTGGTAGAGCAGGTCAGATTCGCGCTCAAAATAGTCATCTGTGAATTCATCGAACGCTTCGATCTGAGTGCTCAGACCCAGGCGTGCTTCCTCGCGTGCGCGCAGGTCGTCCTCGTCAGTCATCACGTGGCCGGATGCGATCAGTCGATCATCTTGCGTCACCTCTGTGCCGCTGATCGTGATGGTGTCTCCCTCACGCAGGGTCATAATGTCAGAACCCAGGTCATCGAGCAACAAAATGCCTGCTTTGAGGACGAGGGCTGGACCGAGGTTCGGGTAGCGGCCGGTAGAGGACGCTGACGCGTTCAAAATTGCTGTGGGTTGTGCGTCAATGAGCAGTCGGGCGGTGGCCCGGTCCAAGTCAGGCCTGTCGATAACCGCAATTTCACCGGCTTCGAGGCGCCGGGCGAGCCGCACGGGATTCTCGTCGATGCGAATCCGTGCCCTCACATCCGCATCGCTGGGAGCCTGCGATGGTGGCATACCTGTCTCATTGTCACTCACAGGGCGATTGTGGCACGGTTGCGGCCAGAATCAATTCTTTCGCGTGACGGCGTGCCGTTTCTGAGGTGGTCGGCGAGCCGGTCATTCGCACGATCTCGTCGATGCGTTCTTCCCCGTCAACGCATGTCACACGCGCAGTTCCACCCTCTTTGTGCACTACCAGGTGGGTGTCTCCATAGGCTGCCACCTGAGCCAGGTGGGTGACCACGATCACCTGGTGTACGCGTGCCAGCCGTGCCAGTCGCGCGCCCACCTCTGTGGCTGTGCGCCCACCGATTCCGGCGTCGACCTCGTCAAAGACGAAGGTGCGGGGCGTCGCACGATGCGAGAGCGCCACTTCCAGTGCCAGCATGACGCGTGAAAGCTCGCCACCTGATGCTCCGCGAGACACTGGCCGGGCGGGCGCGTCAGGATGAGGCTGCAGCATGAATGTGATGTCTTCACACCCCGTGGAGTTGGGTTTACGGTGCATCAGTTCGACGTTCAGGTGTGCCCCTTTCATCGCCAGTGCTGCCAGCTCGGCATCGACGTGCTCGCTGAGTTCGTCTGCGAGGTGCCGGCGGGAGGTGCTCAGGCGCTCCCCCAGTTCCAGTACGCGCTGCTGAGCCTGCGCAAGTTCAGCGGCGAGGGAGTCTTCGTTGACATCCGGATCTGTCAGTTCTTCAAGTTCAGCGCGCGCCTGAGCTTCCCATTCAAGCAGCTGAGTGGCATCTGCGGCCCGCCCCTGCAGCAGGCGATTCAGGTCGGCGCGCCGTTGGTGCAACGCGTTAAGACGCTCCGGGTCGGCGTTCAGTGTGGACAGGTAGGCCTCGGCATCATCTGCCAGCGAGTCGGCATCAAGACGCAGAGTGTGGGCACGCTGGGCGAACGAATCGAGCGTGGAATCAAAACGCGAGGCATCTGCGAATGCGGCCTGGACGCGGTGCAGCAGATCGATCAGGTGGGTCTCGTCAGATTCACCGCGCAGACATGCGTAGGCCAGAGCCACCTGGGCGCGCAGATCCTCAACGTTGGTCAGTCTTTCAGTCTGAGTGCGCAGATCGTCGTCTTCACCCGGATACGGGTCCAGCTGGCGGATCTGGTCAGTGATGCGGGTCAGTTCCTCAATGCGTGTCGCACGTTCGTCGGCGTGCGAGCGCG
Organism: Schaalia radingae; assembly: GCF_900106055.1. Lineage (NCBI taxonomy): Bacteria > Bacillati > Actinomycetota > Actinomycetes > Actinomycetales > Actinomycetaceae > Schaalia > Schaalia radingae. Next base: position 1,408,736 of record NZ_LT629792.1, read on the forward strand.
CCATGTCCAGGCGTTTTTTCGCATCGACTGCTGCTTTCCAGGCTTGCGCGTAGTCGCAGAGAAGCTCCTGGTGCTGATCGTCGCCTGTCTCATCGAGAGTGGCGCGCTGGACGGATGCCTGACGTAGACGCATCTGGTCGGCCTGGCCGTGAATCGTGACGAGGCTATCGCCAATATCAGCAAGAATGGATACCGGGATGGGGCGTCCTGCAAGGTGGGCGCGTGATCGACCCTTGGCACTAACCGTTCTGGACACGATGAGCTCACCGTCTTCGACGTTGGCTCCAAGCTCCTGGGCGCGTGCGGCAACCATGTCATCGACTTCGAAAATGCCGTCTACTTCGGCCTGCTCACACCCCTGACGCACGGTCTGAGAATCGGCCCGAGTGCCGAGCAAAAGTGACAGTGAGGTCAACACCATCGTCTTACCGGCTCCGGTTTCACCGGTGACAACAGTCAGGCCAGGTGAAAATTGCACGTCGGCTTCGTCAATGACGCCCAGGGACTTGATGCGGAGCGCATCGATCACCTTGGCCTCCTCTCGCCTCTCCAGCTCTCACGTGACAGATTAACGCTCGGATGGGCGTTTCCTCCAACCATCCACAGGCAGCTGGAATCGTTTGACCAGTCGCGTAGAAAATGGAGTGTCATCGAGGCGCAGCAGGTGGACGGGGCGACATCCTCGTGTGGCAGTGATGGTTGTTCCGCTGGGGACGGTGCGCTGACGCAGACCGTCGCACCACACTTCTGGCGCACTCCACGCATCTTCGAGGATATTGACGCTGAGCACTGACGAAGGGCTGACAACAAGTGGCCGCGTGAACAGGCCATGCGCGGCCAGCGGAGCCATGATGATTGCCTCCGTGTCGGGCCATACCACTGGCCCGCCAGCAGAGAACGAATATGCAGTTGAGCCGGTGGGTGTGGAGAAGATGATGCCGTCCGCCCCGTAGGTGGATACAGCCTGTCCGTCCACTCCGAATCCCAAGTGGACCGGGTGCGCCACGTCTGTGTGCATGACGACTGCTTCGTTCAGCGCCCAGTCGTGCCATTCGGTGCCATCGGGGAAGTGCGCATGGATGTCGAGCGTCATGCGCGTATCCATGGTGTAACGTCCATCTGCAATCATGTCAACAACTGACAGGATGCCGTCCGCAGACACTTCCGCAAGGAAGCCCATGTGCCCCATGTTGATGCCGAGCAACGGTGCGTCGAATTTCCGGGCGTATTCTGCTGCGGCAAGAATCGTGCCGTCGCCTCCTGTGGCCAGCACCAGGTCGATATCGCCGGTGCAGTCTCCTTCAGGCACCACGTCAATGTCGCGTACCGAAAGTTCACGTGCTGCTGCCTGGGCGGCTGCCTGTGCTTCTGGGCGGTTGATGTGGCGCACCAGCATGACGCGCTGAATCACGAATGTTTCCTTCCCTTCACTGCCGGCCCTTCCTGTACTGCTCTGACAATCCGATTGTGCAGGTTTTGCTCCAAGATCGCATCCGGATGACCTGAGCGCATCGCCAGGAAATACTCGACATTACCGGCAGGACCCGGCAACGGTGAAGCCTGAACGGCGTATATATCCAACCCATTGCTACGCGCACATTGCGCGACTTTTTCCACCGTTTCCACGTGCTGATCGGGGTCACGCACCACGCCTCCGTGGCCGAGCCTGTCTTTGCCGATCTCAAATTGAGGCTTGACCATCAACAGGTAGTCCGCGTCGGGTGTTGCCACGGAAATCAGCGGCGGGATCACCAGTGTCAGTGAAATGAACGATAAGTCGGACACCACCAGGTCAACGGGTGGCGTGATATCGGCGGGCGCGAGCGTACGAATATTGGTGCGATCACGTACCTCGACGCGCGGATCCGACTGCAGCTTCCAGGCAAGCTGCCCATATCCCACGTCAACAGCGATCACCTGCTGTGCGCCTCGCCGCAACAGGACGTCAGTAAACCCGCCCGTCGATGCTCCCGCATCCAGACACCGTCGCCCCTGTATGCGCGGTGCTGATTTTCCGAGGGCGTCCAGCGCGCCGGCAAGTTTGTAGGCACCGCGTGAAGCGTAGTCGACGGCGTCCCCCTCGGTAATGACGATTGCCTGTGCAGGATCCATTTGTCGAGCCGGCTTGAGCACCACCTGCCCGTCGAGTTTGACGCGCCCGTCGTGGATAAGTTCCTGAGCGTGGGTGCGTGAGCGTGCCAGGTGGCGGCGCACCAGTTCGGAGTCGATTCTCCTGAGTTTCATCTCAGCGGCTCACGTGCTCGAGGGCAGCACGAAGCTGCGCATCGAATCCTGCCAGCGTGCGTACCTGAATCTGTGCGCTTGCCTCGTTCAATCCGTCGAGTTCGACTTCTCCGTTGGGAATTGTGACCGCGTCCTCACGATCATGCGGATCATGAGGGCGCGGTGTCACGGGGTCGTTCTCACTCACTGGCACTGTCCTGCGACACGTCCTGCACGCTGTCCGCTGCGGCAGCGTCATCCTCGCTTTCAGCGGTCTTCACGCCGGTCTCGTCATCTGCGCCCTCGCGCAGCAGAGCTTCGAGTTCTTCTTCACCAGGAAGGAACGCCGGGATCGGATTGTCTGTGCTGAGGGCTTCCTCTTCGACTTCGGAATCCGGGCGCGTATCTTCAGCCAATTCCGCGTCAATGGCGTCTGAGACCTCGGGATTTTCCGCTTCGTCTTCCGGTTCGTCCTGAGGTTCAGGCGGGGTCACAATCCCTGCCGGATCGTCGTTGGGCACAACCGTCAATTCCGGGCACCGCACGGGCTCATCTGATTCGACAGCCCACGCTGCGGCTGCCAGCGCACGATACGAATCCAGGGTGACCCTGGTCGGTTCAGTCAACTCGATACCGTCCAGGCGCAGCGTGCCCCACTTGGTCACCGATGCTACCTGGGAGTACCCACAGGTCCACGTGTTGTCCTTGTGATGTTTGGGATGAGGATGAGCCTCGTTCAACCCTCGCATGTCAAGGGCGAGGTAGGTGGGTCGCTGACCCTTTCGTGCCCGGATCACATCTGCTGCCTGATGGACACCGGTAAGCACGTGAAGGGCAGGGTAGCCAGCTGAGACAGCGCCGGCAATATCGGTTTCGAGTCGGTCTCCCACGCTCAGTGGATTGTGTGCTTCGACCAGGTTCGCACCGCGTTGGTAGATTCCGGGCGTCGGCTTACCTGCCGCGGTTGCACGCTGTTTGGTGGCATGTTCGACGGCGGTCACCAGAGAGCCGTTTCCGAGGGCAAAGCCTTCTTCTGTCGGCAGTGTGGAGTCCATATTGGAGGCAAAGAATCGGGCGCCGGCCTGAATCGCGTAGGCAGCCTGCGACATCTGTTCCCAGCCGACAGTTCGGTCCAGTCCCATGACGACTGCATCTGGCTGGTCACTTGCACGTTCAACGAGGGTGAATCCAGCTTTTTCGAGAGCTTCGCGCAGTCCGGGACCACCAACCATAAAGACCTTGGCGCCGTCATCGAGCTCGTCGCTCATAATAGCCGCCACGTCCATCGCGGATGTCATGATCATGGATTCGTCCGCTTCGAATCCCATCGAATTCAGCTTTTCAGCGACTGCCTGAGGCGGACGTGAGGCATTATTGGTCACGAACACCGTCTTGATGCCGTTCTCACGCGCGGCGACGACGGACGGGGCCGCATGCTCAATGGGGTCTGATCCCATCCATGCCACGCCGTCCAGGTCAAGCAACGCTGTGTCAAAGAGACTGGACAGTGGTTCGTCGGTTCCGTGCAACGTGCTGCCACGCTTGGTGACGTCCGCATCAGCAATCATTTCGATGTCCACGATGTCGGGATCTTCGATTTCTGGCGGCATCGATTCTTCGACTTGAGTGGCTTCTTCGTCGCGCCCCAGTTCGCGCAGACGATCGGCTTTGACGCTCATCAGGCGGCGCACATATTCGGTGTCGGCATCTTCAGGCAAGGCTGCCAGCGCATCATCGACCAGCACCAGGCCGACTTCGTTTTGTCCTAGATCCGCACGCGCACCAGACGAAACGAGGACGAGTTCGACCTGTTCACCCAGGTCAAGAGCGGCGGTGTCGGTCTTGTCAATAATGTCAACTGCTCGTTCTGGATGGCCCAGTCCGCGTTCACAGTCCGCTTCCACGGCGCGCAGAGACTGGTCTCCGCGCATGCGTCGCACGGCTCGCACCTCACGCAGTGCTTCTTCATAGCGTCCCGATGCGTAGGCAGTCAATGCGGCTGCTTCGCGTACTGTATCGACACGACCGGCTCGCTTGGCTGCGGCGCGGGCATGCTCGTAGGCCTGCTCGGGATCCAGATCAATGAGTTGACCGGCCATGACGAGGTGGCGTGCCACGATGTCATGGTTAGCTCCCGATAGCGTCTTGAGTGAACGCAGGGCTTCAGAGTCGAGTTCACTGGCTGATACGCCGGCTGGAATTGTCGGCTCATCACCGTGAGGTGACACGTATTCTTCGGTGCTCGCGTAGTTGGCATCGCCGCGCTGATTGTTTCCTCGGTCGTGACGTGAACGGGAGCGGTCATCGCGCCAGCGGTCTCCACGATCGTTTCGGTCGAAACGGCTGCCACGTTCGGAGTGGTCATGACGGTCATTCCGACCGCCTCGGTCTGACCAATTCCTGCCTTTACCGTCACCTCGTCTGTTGAAGCGCTTTCTGCCATCGCGGTCGAAACGGTCAGAACGTCCGCCGCGACGATCGTCGCGTTCTCTAAAGCCGCGCCCCTCGCCATGACGGTCGCGGTCACTGTCTGAGCGGTTGAAGCTGCCGCGCTTGAAATCACGGTCATTGTCGCGCTGCTGCCATTGTCCGCTTCCGCGTCGTGACTCACCGTCGCGTCGGAAACCACCGTCACGCTGAAAACCACCGTCTCGCCGTGATTCGCCGTCATCGAAGCGACGATTGCGTGAGTGGTAGCCATCGGAAGAGCGCCGGCCTCCCTGCTCATCTCGACGGCCGAAGCCTCGGCGGTCTGAAGAGCCCCTCCATGAACGCTCGCCTCGTGAGCGGAAGTCGTTCGATCGATCGTGTCGTTCGTCTGCCATGAATGGTCTCCCCTATTCGTCTGTGTCCCGCCCTATCTACGGAGCTGCTTCACACGTTAATACTGCTGTTAATGCTACCTGATATGCGCTGACATACCTGTCAGCTCATGAATTTCGTGCGCAGATACACGTCTGAGGCGGGCAGTTGCCCGTGCACTACTATGTTGGTTGACTGGGTATCCGGTCGGTCGGCCCCGCTGGGTGCGTGCGTCCGGGTAGTGTGTGCGCGTAAAAAGGGGGGGGTGGGGTACGTGCCTGTCTCCAGGCCTGTACCCCACCCCCAACTCACGGTTGATTGCGGCAGTGTCTTACTCTCCCACGACCCCCCGGTCGCAGTACCATCAGCGCAAAGGCGGCTTAGCTTCCGGGTTCGGAAAGGAGCCGGGCGTTTCCCGCCTGCCATGAGCCACCGCAAAAAATGTCACCCACCCACAACGTGTGGGTTGAGTGTGTACCGCACAGTGATTGCAAGCACCACACCCCAAACACAGGGTGCACGTGTTTTCTCGCTTCGCCCCACACACACTAGTGTGTGAGTGTTGGTTTAGAATCGGCCCATTAGTACCAGTCGGCTCACAACACCTCACAATGCTTCCACCTCTGGCCTATCAACCCAGTCATCTACTGGGGACCTCCCACCCCCCAAAAAAGGGGGGCACGGAAACCTCATCTCGAAGAAAGCTTCCCGCTTAGATGCTTTCAGCGGTTATCCCAACCGAACGTAGCCAACCAGCAATGCACCTGGCAGTACAACTGGCACACCAGAGGTTCGTCCATCCCGGTCCTCTCGTACTAGGGACGGGCCTTCATCAAGTTTCCAACGCGCGCAGCGGATAGGGACCGAACTGTCTCACGACGTTCTAAACCCAGCTCGCGTACCGCTTTAATGGGCGAACAGCCCAACCCTTGGGACCAACTCCAGCCCCAGGATGCGACGAGCCGACATCGAGGTGCCAAACCATGCCGTCGATATGGACTCTTGGGCAAGATCAGCCTGTTATCCCCGGGGTACCTTTTATCCGTTGAGCGACCACGCTTCCACAAGCCATGGCCGGATCACTAGTTCCTACTTTCGTACCTGCTCCACCCGTCAGTGTCACAGTCAAGCCCTCTTGTGCACTTACACTCACCACCTGATCACCAACCAGGCTGAGAGAACCTTTGAGCGCCTCCGTTACCCTTTAGGAGGCAACCGCCCCAGTTAAACTACCCACCAGGCACTGTCCCCAAACCCGATCAGGGCTCCAAGTTAGATGCATACTTGAACCAGAATGGTATTTCACCAACGACTCCACCACACCTAGCGGCACGGCATCACAGTCTCCCACCTATCCTACACAAGCACAAACACACACCAATACCAAGCTATAGTAAAGGTCCCGGGGTCTTTCCGTCCTGCTGCGCGAAACGAGCATCTTTACTCGTACTGCAATTTCACCGAGATCACGGTCGAGACAGCGGAGAAGTCGTTACGCCATTCGTGCAGGTCGGAACTTACCCGACAAGGAATTTCGCTACCTTAGGATGGTTATAGTTACCACCGCCGTTTACTGGGGCTTAAATTCAAACCTTCACCACAAAAAAGCAGTTAAGTCGTCCTCTTAACCTTCCAGCACCGGGCAGGCGTCAGTGCGTATACAGCGCCTTACGGCTTAGCACACACCTATGTTTTTAATAAACAGTCGCTTCTCCCAATTCTCTGCGACCCCAACCAGCACCACCCACGCAAAAGCAGGCACACCAGCAGGGCCCCCCTTATCCCAAAGTTACGGGGGCAATTTGCCGAATTCCTTAACCATGATTCACTCGCACGCCTCGGTATACTCTACCTGACCACCAGAGTCGGTTTAGGGTACGGGCGCTCATCTTCCTCACATCCAGGCTTTTCTCGGCAGTACAGGATCACCACTAGCCACCCCAACAGGCAGCCCCATCAGCCCTCACCCACGCGATCAAACGCAGCTTCCCGGATTTCACCCAAGAAACAGGCCACAACCTTAGACACACATAACCACCAGTGTGCAGCAACTACCTCCCTGCGTCACCCCAATGCTCACCACACACCCCACACCACACACAGCCACACAACAGCATCATCCCGAAAGACAACACCACGCACGGCAAGCACACGACGCGAAAGCATGCAGCGTCAGACGGAAAACAAACGGTACCAGAATATCAACTGGTCACCCATCGACTACGCCTGTCGGCCTCGCCTTAGGACCCGACTAACCCAGGGCGGACAAACCTGCCCCTGGAACCCTTAGTCAATCAGCGCGTAGGATTCTCACCCACGAAACGCTACTCATGCCTGCATTCTCACTCCCACCCCGTCCACCACCCATCACCAGGCAGCTTCACCCAGAGCAGGACGCTCCCCTACCCAAAAACAAAAAGTTATTGCCACGGCTTCGGCGGCACGCTTAAGCCCCGCTACATTATCGGCGCACAACCACTCGACCAGTGAGCTATTACGCACTCTTTCAAGGATGGCTGCTTCTAAGCCAACCTCCTGGCTGTCAACGCGACTCCACATCCTTTCCCACTCAGCGCACGCTTAGGGGCCTTAGCCGATGATCTGGGCTGTTTCCCTCTCGACCACGAAGCTTATCCCCCGCAGTCTCACTGCCACACCCACTTGAAATGGCATTCGGAGTTTAGCTGACGTCAGTAACCAACACGGCCCATCAACCAACCAGTAGCTCTACCTCCACCAAGCCCAGTGTGACGCTGCACCTAAATGCATTTCGGGGAGAACCAGCTATCACGGAGTTTGATTGGCCTTTCACCCCTACCCACAGTTCATCCCCCAGGTTTTCAACCCTGGTGGGTACGGGCCTCCACCACGTCTTACCATAGCTTCACCCTGACCATAGGTAGATCACCCCGCTTCGGGTCCACAACACGCGACACACGCCCAAAATTAAGACTCGCTTTCGCTACGCATCCCCCACACGGGTTAAGCACGCCACGCATCACTGACTCGCAGGCTCATTCTTCAAAAGGCACGCCATCACCCAACAAAAGCAGGCTCTGACGGCTTACAGGCACCCGGTTTCAGGCACTATTTCACTCCCCTCCCGGGGTACTTTTCACCATTCCCTCACGGTACTATGCACTATCGGTCACCAAAAAGTATTCAGGCTTACCAGGTGGTCCTGGCAGATTCACACGAGATTCCACGAGCCCCGCACTACTCGGGCACCCCCTTGGCACACACGCACACACACAGCTACACGACTATCACGATACTTCGGTCACCCATCCCAAGATGTTCACCACACGCACACGCACACACCCCCACCCCCGGCAGAAGATGAGAAAAAAGAGCCCCACAACCCCGCACACGCAACCCCCGCCGAGTCACACACGCACACGGTTTAGCCATCATCCGCTTTCGCTCACCACTACTCACGAAATATCTTCTCCTACGGGTACTAAGATGTTTCACTTCCCCGCGTTCCCCCTACCACCCTATGAATTCAGATGATAGTGACCAGGCACAACCCCAGCCAGGTTCCCCCATTCGGACACCCTCAGATCAACGCTCGCTCGCCAACTCCCCAAGGATTATCGCAGGCCGCCACGTCCTTCATCAGCTCTTGGTACCAAGGCATCCACCGAATGCCCACAAAAACTAAACACAACACAAACATGAAAACATGCAAAAACAACAAAACACAGAAAACACAATAAAGATGCTCACAACCACTATACAGTTCACAAACAACCCACCACACACCCAACCACCACAACAGCAGCAGCCAGACGCAGGCAACAAACACTTCCAAAACACACAGGAATTGAAAGAAAACCCGACAATGTGTCTGCCCCGCCAACACTCACAACCCCACAACGCGCCCCACCCCAAAAAGAGCAGAAACAAACGCACAAACAGGGCTCCCTAGAAAGGAGGTGATCCAGCCGCACCTTCCGGTACGCCTACCTTGTTACGACTTCGTCCCAATCGCCAATCCCACCGTCACCTGCTCCCCCCAAAAAGGTTAAGCCACAAGCTTCGGGTGTTACCAACTTTCGTGACGTGACGGGCGGTGTGTACAAGGCCCGAGAACGTATTCACCGCAGCGTAGCTGATCTGCGATTACTAGCGACTCCACCTTCACGAGGTCGAATTGCAGACCCCGATCCGAACTGAGACAAGCTTTAAAGGATTCGCTCCACCTCACAGCATCGCAACCCTCTGTACCTGCCATTGTAGCATGCGTGAAGCCCAAGACATAAGGGGCATGATGATTTGACGTCATCCCCACCTTCCTCCGAGTTAACCCCGGCAGTCCCCCACGAGTCCCCACCATAACGCGCTGGCAACATAGGGCAAGGGTTGCGCTCGTTGCGGGACTTAACCCAACATCTCACGACACGAGCTGACGACAACCATGCACCACCTGCACACCCCCAACCAAATGCACACCTATCTCTAGGCGCTCAGGGCGCATGTCAAGCCTTGGTAAGGTTCTTCGCGTTGCATCGAATTAATCCGCATGCTCCGCCGCTTGTGCGGGCCCCCGTCAATTCCTTTGAGTTTTAGCCTTGCGGCCGTACTCCCCAGGCGGGGCACTTAAAGCGTTAGCTACGGCGCAGAAACCAAGGGCGGCCCCCACACCTAGTGCCCAACGTTTACAGCATGGACTACCAGGGTATCTAATCCTGTTCGCTCCCCACGCTTTCGCTCCTCAGCGTCAGTAACGGCCCAGAGACCCGCCTTCGCCACCGGTGTTCCTCCTGATATCTGCGCATTCCACCGCTACACCAGGAATTCCAATCTCCCCTACCGCACTCAAGCCTGCCCGTACCCACCGCACACCCCCAGTTAAGCCAGAGGATTACACGACAGGCGCGACAAACCGCCTACAAGCCCTTTACGCCCAATAAATCCGGACAACGCTCGCGCCCTACGTATTACCGCGGCTGCTGGCACGTAGTTAGCCGGCGCTTCTTTACCCGCTACACTCACCACTACCCAAATAGCGGCTTGCACACGAGCGAAAGAGGTTCACAACCCGAAGGCCTCCATCCCTCACGCGGCGTCGCTGCATCAAGGTTCCCCCCATTGTGCAAAATTCCCCACTGCTGCCTCCCGTAGGAGTCTGGGCCGTATCTCAGTCCCAATGTGACCGCCCACCCTCTCAGGCCGGCTACCCGTCAAAGCCTTGGTAAGCCATCACCCCACCAACAAGCTGATAAGCCGCGAGCCCATCTCCCTCCAGAAACCACAAAGGCCCCTTTCCCACACCCCCCATGCGGAAAGCGCAGAACATCCAGTATTAGCACCCATTTCTGAGCGTTATCCCAAAGAAAAAGGCAGGTTACTCACGTGTTACTCACCCGTTCGCCACTCTCACCACACAACCACAAAGGCCACGCAGATCCCGTTCGACTTGCATGTGTTAAGCACGCCGCCAGCGTTCGTCCTGAGCCAGGATCAAACTCTCCAAACAAAAAACAAAAACCATAATCTGCTCAGAAAACAACCACCCCACAACAGGGCAGCCAATCCCAACCAAAAAAACTCAAAAAACAAAAACAAGCATCAACAAAACAAACACACTATCGAGTTCACAAACAACACCCCCACACGCCCACAACCCCAAACAAAAGGCCACAAACGCGGGACAACCACCACAAACAACACCAACCACAAACAATCAGCACCGCCCGGGCGACAAGAAAATACTCTACGAACAATCGGGCGATCTGTCAAATGAGTGGGCCGGGATCTGCATCACAGATGCCGGCCCTTCGTCAGGTCTCACGTACCGATTGACATTTTCACCACGCTCGTTGACGTTCTCATCGCACCGGTCGATGTTCTCAATACGCCAGCTGGCATCGTCGATTCGCCACTCGACATTCTCAACGTAGCGCTAAGTCGTGCCGTGTCAGTGGCAAGCATCGCGTTCAGGCCGGTTCACGGCCACCTGCACGCACCTCGGTTCAGTCAGCACTTGTTCACTGATTGGCATGCACAACAGCAAGGTTGCGGCGCCCTCGTCGAATGAGCGCCAGACCGCCGGCGAGCAGGTCTGATGCTTCAATCGGGGCGTCTTCGTCTTCGACCTTGACATTGTTCAGATACGCACCACCGGATGCGACGGTACGGCGCGCAGCAGAGCGGCCCTTCTCCAGGCCCGACGCAATCAAGGCATCCACAATCGTGTCATGGCCAACGCGAATGCTACCGGATGGTAGTTCGCCAGTTGCAGCAACCAGCGTCTCTTCGTCAACTTCACGCAGATCTCCTCTGCCCCACAGCGCTTCTGTCGCAGCCTGCACGCGAGCGACTGCATCTGCACCGTGCACCAGCGTGGTGACCTTTTCGGCCAGCTCCTTCTGTCCTTCGCGCAGATGTGGACGCTCAGCAACCGACTGGGCAAGCTCTTCGATGCGTTCGCGGGAATCAAAGGTGAAGACCTTCAGCAACTTCACGACATCCTCATCCGCGACCTGCAGCCAGAACTGGTAGAACGCGTACGGGCTCATCATCTGAGGATCCAGCCAGATCGCGCCGCCCTCGGACTTGCCGAACTTGGTGCCGTCAGACTTCGTGATGATCGGTGTGGTCATCACATGCGTGGTGGCGCCCTCGACTCGGCGGATCAGTTCCACACCGCCAATCATGTTGCCCCACTGGTCGTTTCCGCCGGTTTCCAAGGTGCAGCCGTAGTTCCGGAACAGTTGCAGGTAGTCATGCGCCTGGAGGATCTGGTAGCTGAATTCGGTAAACGAGATTCCCTCTTCAGAATTCAGGCGGCGAGCGACGATATCTTTCGACAGCATGGTGCCGACTCGGAAGTACTGGCCCACGTCGCGCAGCAGGTCGATCGCGGACAGCTGGCTGGTCCAGTCAAGGTTATTGACGAGGCGTGCCGCGGCCGGCCCGTCGAACTCAAGGAACTGCGAAAGCTGGGCGCGTAGTCTGTCCGCCCACTGTCCCACCACGTCGCGTGACTGAAGCTGGCGTTCACCAGACAGGCGCGGATCACCGATCATGCCCGTTGCGCCACCAACCAGCGCCAACGGCTTGTGGCCGGCGTTTTGCAGGTGCCGCATGAGAAGCACCTGCACCAGGTGACCGTGATGCAAAGAGGCGGCAGTTGGATCAAAACCGCAATAGAAGGTGACCGGACCAGCGTTCAGGTGCGCACGCAGCGCATCCAAATCCGTGTGCTGAGCAATCAGCCCACGCCACTGTAGTTCGTCCACTAAATCCTGTGTCACCGCTCTGCTCTCCTTATGATCGCGGTCGTGTTGGCTTTCTTCTCTCAGGTGCGCGCCAGGCAGACGTTCACCTACTGCGGTTAGCTTAGTCGGGTCGGGCCACCCTCGTCACACGTGTCCACTACGAACGAGACGACGCCACGCCCTCCTGAATCCAGGCGCGATGCGAGCTGGCCAGACGGGTCGCCTCGGACAACTGCTCGCGCACCCGGTCCGGCGCCGTTCCTCCTCGGGCATTGCGGGCAGCAACCGATCCCTCAACGCTGAGCACGTCGCGCACGCGAGGTGTCAGGTGCTCGCTGATCGCAGCAAATTCGTCATCGGTCAGGTCCCACAATTCCACGCCTCGTGCCTCTGCCTGGCGCACGCACGCACCGGACAGTTCGTGCGCCACTCTAAAAGGCACTCCCTGTTTGACGAGCCACTCGGCAATATCTGTAGCCAGCGAGAAACCCTGTGGTGCAAGCTGCGCCATTCGCTCGAAGTTCAGGCGCATCGTGGAGACCATTCCGGCAATGGCCGGCAGCAGCACGTCAAGCGTGTCGATCTGATCAAAAACAGGTTCCTTATCTTCCTGCAGGTCTCGATCGTAAGCCAGCGGGATTCCCTTGAGGACGCTCAGCAGCGCCGTGAGGTCACCGATCATGCGCCCGGCCTTGCCTCGTCCCAGTTCGGCCACGTCGGGATTCTTCTTCTGCGGCATGATCGATGAGCCCGTGGAGAACGAATCATCCAGAGTCACATAGTCGAATTCTCGGGTATTCCAGATGACGATTTCTTCGCACAGGGTCGATAGGTCGATTCCGATCATCGTCATGACGAAGGCGAACTCTGCAACCACGTCGCGCGAAGCTGTGCCGTCGATAGAGTTGGCGACACTGTCGGTAAAGCCCAGTTCCTCGGCAATGGTCTGTGGGTCCATTCCCAGCGTGTTTCCTGCCAGTGCGCCCGAACCGTACGGGCTGACGGCAGCTCGTTGATCCCAGTCACGCAGACGTTCCACATCGCGCAGTAAGGGCCACACATGTGCGCCGAGGTGATGGGCGACCAGAACGGGCTGCGCGTGCTGCATGTGAGTGCGTCCGGGCATGATCGCATCCCCCGCCAGGCGAGCCTGTTCGAGCAGCGCGTCCACAACGTCAAGTGTCAGCGCTCCAATGTGTCGCGCCTCGTCGCGCAGATACATGCGGATGAGCGTAGCGATCTGATCGTTGCGTGAGCGGCCGGCGCGCAACTTCCCACCCAATTCAGCGCCCGCTTTGTCGATCAATGCGCGTTCGAGCGCAGTGTGCACGTCCTCGTCATCAGGGTCAGGGACGAGGGCGCCCGATGCGACTTCTGCGCTGAGTTCGTCGAGGGCGGATTCCATGCCGTCCAGTTCTTCGTCGGTCAGCAGCCCTGCTCTGTTTAGGGCGCGTGCATGAGCTTTCGAGCCGGCCAGATCAGCCTGGGCCAGCCGCCAGTCAAAGTGAGTTGACACGGACAATCTGGCAAGCGCCTGAGAGGGGCCGCCTGAAAATCGTCCACCCCACAATGCGACGGGACGGGCGGGAGACGATTGGCGTGGTGCTGTATCAGATTTCGAGTTTGCGCTCATAGTTTCATGATGCCTGTTCGCACGCCGCGATGCCAACATCGACACAGACAAAATGCATATACTCAGCACGGCAGCAATGTGAGGAGGAACAGTGGACGTCAATCCCCGTGTGGATTCCGAGATCGGTCGGCTGCGTGAGGTGATCGTGCACCGCCCCGGTCAGGAAGTCGAACGGCTCACTCCCCTCAATCATGCTGAGCTTCTTTTTGATGATCTGATGGATCCGGGCCGTGCACGAGCTGAGCACGATCAGTTCGTCGAAGTCATGGAGGGCGAAGGCATCGAGGTGCACAAGCTGCGCACATTGTTGTCGCAGACACTGCACCACGAGCAGGCCCGCCAGGCGGTACTGGATCGCACGCTCAATGAACGCCGGCTCGGACCGGTGCTCACCCCTGCGCTGCGCGAATGGACGGCGGATCTGTCGGCAGATCGCCTGACCGCCATGTGTGTGGACGGTTTGACGGTCGATGAGTGGAAGAGCGTGTCGCCTGTGCGCTCGCTGGTGACACGCACGCTCGAAGATGAAGATTTCCTGATTCGTCCCCTGCCAAACCACCTGTTCACGAGGGATGCGTCTGCGTGGATTCACGGTGGCGTGGCCGTCAATTCGATGTCACGTCTGGCGCGCGAGCGCGAATCGCTGCACTATTCGGTTATCTACCAGTACCATCCACGTTTTGCCCCCTGGGATTTCCACTGGTGGTCGCGCGGCACATCAGGTGCTATTCGCAGTGCCGAGGGCGGCGACGCTCTGGTGGTGGGCGATGGGATCGGTGTGTTTGGCGTGTCGGAACGCACCACGCCGCAAGGTGTTGAGCGCTTGGCTGTCAAAATGTTCGAGGCCGGTCACGCCCACACGGTCCTGGCTGTCGTATTGCCGCATGTGCGTACCTTCATGCACTTGGACACAGTGTTGACGCAGGTCGACCGGGATGCTTTCTTGCTGTATCCGCGCTTGGGTGACGTGCGCACGATGACGTTGCGACCCGGCCCCGATGGGGGCGCTCCGATCGTCGAGGATATGCATTACGATCTTCGACGCGCACTGGAAGTGCTGATGGGCCGCTCGTTGCGTTTCATCAGTCCGGATGGCACCTTCTCCGACGTGGATCGCGAGCAGTGGAATGACGGTTTCAATGCGCTGGCGATTGCACCTGGCAAGGTGATTACCTATGATCGTTCCCCGCTGTGTAATGCTGCGTTGCGCCGCGCAGGCATCGATGTCATCGAGATTCAGGGGGCTGAGCTGGGACGCGGCCGCGGCGGTCCGCGCTGTATGTCGTGTCCTGTGGTGCGCGACCCCGTTGACCAGGACTAGGCGGGACCGGCAGGGACAATACCCCCACGCCCACTTCGCTGTCTTCCTGTTCGACCCTGACGACCAGCCATGTGGCCAGGGCGACGAACAGAATCCATGTGCCTTCGAATAGGAGGCGCGATTCAGTGAGGGACTGCACCAAAATGGCCGTCATCATCAGTGCCGGTGCCAGCGAGTACACGTCACCGTCGATACGGCGAATGGCGACGTGCAAGACGCGAATACCGATGACGCAGATGGCAATGACGAAGACGGCCAGGCCAATGAGTCCGGTCTGGAATGACACGTCCACGAATGCGTTGTGGGCGTGAGGCGTGGGCGCGCCGTCCTGACGAATCACCAGATCGCGATACATCGGGATCCACGGTGGCCACAGCATGACCCATCCCCACCCGCCGATGGGCCGTTGTTTCCACAGCTCAAACACTGCACGCCAGATGTCAGAGCGTCCCGTCAGGTCTGCGTCGCGACCGATAAACTCAGCGATCGGGGCGTACAGGAGCGCTCCGACGACGCTGACGATCAGCAGAGCCATCGCCGAAATTCGCAGGACGCGCTGCCGCCTGTGCGCGCGCACGCGCCGTAGAACGGTTCCAACCAGGAATACTCCGGCGCATGCCAGCAGCGCCACGAAAACGGTAGCTGACCGTGTCAGCGCCAGTGTCGCCGCGTAGAGGGCGAACCATGTGAGGGCACGCCTGGAGCTCATGCGTCGCGCGCGGAGCTGAATCACCGTGCAGATGATGCCGAACAGTGCGATTGCGGCCAGTGGGTTGCGGTTGCCGACAAACCCCTGGATGGGGCCACCTCTGAACAGTGCGGATTCAGTCCACAGCTGCGTGGCGCCCACGTTACCCTGGCCGCGCAGCCACACAGGAACGATCGGATGGCCGACAAAGATGGCGCACCATAGCTCCATCACCAGGCTGATTCCCACCGACCATCGCATCGCTGCGGCGAACGCGTCGATGAGGCGCTCCAGCGGCACCGCGATGGCGATCATGATTCCAATGAGAGCGCTCAGTGTGCTGCCCAGTGATGCTAACGCTGAGATCCCCGGATACTCGGCCCACAGGGCTGACATCCAGCACACCAGTAGGAATGCCGCGATCGTCCACGGGACACGGCGGATCGTCACGCGCCGCCCCGCAATGACAAACATCGCGATGAATACTGCTGCGGACAGCACGACGATGATGCCGTATCCGACCCATCCGATCAGCGCGCGAAATCCCGTTCCGCTGAATGTCAGGAAAAAGACCCAGGCAATCATGGGTTCGAGGTATTCGTTGGCGTGAGCACCCCACCGAAGTGTTGCATTCAGGCGTGCTCTGCGAATTGCCCACGTCAAGGTGCTGAGCGCCCAGCCGGCGTTTCGCAGCGGAGACGACATGGTGACGCGCAGCTCACGAGGGCGCACATCCGAGGAAGCCTCCCTCGTCACTGTCCGGTCAAGAAGACGCCGTGACGAGGAGGATGCGATCGCAAGGTGGTGCGCCATGTGTCCCCTCGAAAACCTGGTGGTGAAATGAAGAAGCGGAGGTTCGTGCCGTGGGCAGGGACAACCCCCGGCTTCGATGCCTCAGAATACGAGGGTACGAAAAACCGGGGGTAAGTCCTAATCGGTTCGATGAGGAGTCGGACGCTCTTTAGAAACGATCCGGTTACGGTTCGATCACGAGAGGAAGCGCCGACTAGTGCGCGTCCTCGTCGAAGTTCACACCGCGTCCGAAACGCACGTCGCGGGCTGCTGCCAGTTTGGCGCTCATTCCGTAGATTTCAATGAAGCCGCGCGAGTGGGACTGGTCGAAGGTATCGCCCGTCTCGTAGGTCGCAAGGTTGAAGTCGTACAGGGAGGAGTCGGAGCGTCGACCTGTCACCGTTGCTCGCCCACCGTGCAGCGTCATGCGAATGTCACCACTGACGTAGGTCTGCGTGTTCTCGATGAAAGCGTCCAGCGCATTCTTGAGCGGTGAGTACCACTGCGCGTCGTAGACGAGTTCGGACCAGCGTTCGTCCACGCGGCGCTTGTAGCGTGCCAGTTCGCGCTCGACGGTGACGTTTTCAAGCTCCTGGTGAGCGGCGATCAGGGCCACGGCTCCTGGTGCTTCATATATTTCACGCGACTTGATGCCCACCAGGCGGTCCTCGACAATGTCGATACGGCCGATGCCCTGCGCGCCAGCGCGGCGGTTCATTTCCTGAACGGCTTCCAGAGGAGTCACGGCACGCCCATCGATGGCGACGGGGACACCCTGCTCGAAGGTGATGACTACCTCGTCAGGAAGTGGCGGGTAGGTCGGGTCGTCGGTGTAGTTGTACACGTCCTTGGTCGGCGCGTTCCAGATGTCTTCAAGGAACCCTGTTTCGATGGCACGACCCCACACGTTCTGGTCGATCGAGAAGGGATTGTGTTTCGTCGTCTCAATGGGCAGATTGTGCTTGTTGGCGTAGTCGATGGCCACGTCGCGGGTCAACGCGAGGTCACGCACGGGAGCGATCGTTTTCAGGTCAGGAGCCATCGATGTGAGGGATACTTCGAAGCGGACCTGGTCGTTGCCTTTGCCGGTGCAGCCGTGTGCCACGGTGGTGGCGCCGAATTGCCGTGCGGCGCGCACCAGGTGCTTAACGATCAGCGGGCGTGACAGCGCAGATACGAGGGGGTAGCGCCCCTGGTACAGTCCGTTGGCTTTCAGCGCGGGCATGCAGTAGTCGAAAGCAAACTCTTCCTTCGCATCTGCGACGTATGCTTCCACGGCGCCGCAGTCGAGGGCGCGTTGGCGGATCACCTCCAGGTCTTCGCCGCCCTGCCCCACGTCAACGGCAACGGCAACCACTTCCATACCTGTCTGCTGTTCGATCCAGCCGATTGCAACAGAGGTGTCAAGCCCACCGGAGTAGGCCAGTACAACGCGGTCTTTGTGTTCACTCATTTCGTTTCTACCCTTTGATTGTCGTACTCGAATGATTCACGCTTATTGGCGAGGCTCGACCAGTGCGATCAGTGTTGACTGAAGTTCCACGGCGTCCTCAGTGCTGCGACATGCGACGAAAATAGTGTCATCTCCTGCCACGGTGCCAACGACTCCCTCGAGCCGCGCGGTGTCGATGGCTGATCCGAGCAGGTTGGCTGCGCCCACTGGTGTGCGCACAACCAGGAATGTGCCGGCGGTGTCTACTGCAACGAGCAGGTCCTGAGCCCATCGCTCCAGGCGCGCCAGTGATTCTTCTCCACGACGCGTCTGTTCCCCGTCCAGGTCCGGCACTGAATAGATCTGTTTACCTGAGGCCGTGCGAATCTTCGTGGCGTGCATCTCCACGAGGTCACGTGACAAAGTGGCCTGCGTCGTTTCGATACCCAGCACGGCCAGTGCTTCACGCAGTTCCTTCTGAGAGGAGATCTGCTGATCGGCAAGGATGTCCACAATGGCTCCGCGTCGAGCGGTGCGTGACGACGGGATGCCTTGCGTGTCAGGGCCGGCGTGGTCTGTCATCAGTCCTCCTTGTGTGCGTGGCCGAGTGTCTGCCGGGCGCTGTGAACCAATGCAGGCAGAGCCTCAGTGAAGGACTGAGCCTGCTGGTCTGACAGCGTTAACGGTGGTGCCAGACGGATTGTATGGGCGTTTGGCGCATTAATGATAAATCCTTCGTCAGCTGCATGGCGCACAAGCGCACTGGCGCACGGTTCATTAAATTCGACCGCAATAAGCAGGCCGCGTCCGCGCACCTCGCGCACCGCCGCTCCGCCTGCCTCACGCAGTTCGGCGCGCCACTGTTCACCCAGTGTGAGGGCGTGTGCCAGCAACGCATCGTTTTCGATGGTGTCGATGACGGCCAGGCCTGCGGCGGCGCACACCGGGTTGCCGCCAAAAGTCGTGCCGTGCATTCCCTGGGTCAGGATCGATCCAGCCTGGCCGATACCGACGCAGGCTCCAATCGGCATGCCTCCACCTAGTCCTTTGGCGAGGGTGACGACGTCGGGCGTGATTCCTGCGTGGTGGTGCGCCATCCACTGTCCGGTGCGTCCCATGCCGCTTTGTACTTCGTCAACGACCATCAGTGCGCCGATCTCATTGCAGCGCCGACGCACGGCCTGAAGGTACTCATCACTGAGCGGGTAGACGCCTGCTTCTCCCTGGATGGGTTCAACGATGATGCCTGCCACGCCTTGGGTCAGATGGCGGTCGAGTGCGTCCATATTGTTCGGCTCAATGAATTCGATTCCTTCGAGCAACGGTGCAAATGGAGTGCGGTAAGCCTCTTTCCAGGTCACTGAGAGTGCGCCCGCTGAGCGTCCGTGGAATGCGCCAGTCAACGCAATGATGCGAGGTGTCGTGTCGGCAGAAAAGCCCTTGGTACCCTCGTCGATCTTCGTGTTGCCCCAGGTGCGGATCATTTTGATGGCGCACTCGTTGGACTCCGTTCCCGAATTGGTGAAAAAGACACGTGATCCGTCTGGAACGGCGTCCGCGCACACGATGCCGAGAACGCGTTCGGCCAGTTCAATCTGCGGCGGTGTGGCAAAGAAATTGGAGACGTGATCCAGTGTTGCCAGTTGCGTACTCACTGCGCGCTCAATGGCCGGGTGGCAATGTCCCAGCACGTTGACGGCAATTCCGCCCAGCAGGTCCAGGTACTCTGCTCCGGTGTCGTCCACAACCGTGCAGCCCTGTGCACGCGTGAGGATACGCTGAGGAGGTCCAAATGTGTCCATGAGCGCCTCATGGTAGCGATTTTCCCAGGTCATTGATCCTCCCCTTCATTTCCGTCGGTGGTGATCATCGTTCCGACGCCCTCATCAGTAAAGACTTCCAGCAGCATGGAGTGCGGCTGGCGGCCGTCGATGACGTGGACACGCGGCACACCCTGTTCGAGGGCGGCCAGCGCAGCAGTCATCTTCGGCGCCATCCCCGAATCAAGGGTGGGAACGAGGGCGGCCAGTTCGCTGCGCGAGAGGCGACTGATCAGAGAGTTTGGATCCGGATAGTTTGCGTAGAGTCCTTCCACGTCGGTCAACATGATGAGCTTTTCAGCACCGATCGCGCCAGCCAGTGCTGCTGCAGCAGAATCGGCGTTAATGTTGAGCACTCCAGATGGCGCATCCTGGTTGGGTGCAACGGAGGAGACTACCGGGATGAAACCCGAATCCACCAGCGCCATCAGTGGCTGGGCGTTGACGTGGGTAATAGTTCCCACCAATCCAATATCAACGGCTTCACCATCGACCCATGCGGGTGTGCGTTGAGCCTGGAACAGACCCGCGTCTTCTCCTGCCAGTCCGATGGCCTGGTAACCCTGAACGTTGAGCAGGCTGACCAGTTCGCGCTGTACTTTTCCAATCAGCACCATGCGCACAATCTCCATGACGTCCTCGGTGGTGACCCGCAGCCCTTTGGTGAAGGGCGCATCAAGGCCCACCCGGGACAGCATCTGGTTGATCTGAGGACCACCGCCGTGAACGACGACCGGCTTGACACCCCACTGGTGCAAGAAAAGGACATCCTGGGCAAATGCGTGCATGAGTGAGTCGTCCACCATCGCATTGCCGCCATACTTGATCACGACATACTTGCCGCGGTGGTGACGCAGCCACGGCATTGTTTCCAGCAAAATAGCGGTCTTATCCTGCGCGGTCAGTGTGGTCATGATGAGTACGCGCTGTTCTCGTGGACGTAGTCGTAGGTCAGGTCGGAGGTGATGACGGTGGCACTGGCTGAACCATTGTGCAGATCGACCTCAATATTGACCTGCCGATCCGTCATGTCGACGAGGTCTCGCGACTGCCCCACTCCCCCTGCCTGGCAGACCTGCACACCGTTGAAGCTCACGTCAATGGCATCCGGGTCAAATGGTGCGACCTCTTCAGGGATTGTGCCGATTTCTGACAGGACACGCCCCCAGTTCGGGTCATTGCCGAAAATTGCGGCCTTGAGCAGGTTCGATCGCGCGACGGCCCGGGCGATAATCTCGGCGGCTTCTTCACTGTGTGCACCGCGCACGGTGATGTCGATGTCGTGGGTGGCACCCTCGGCGTCCGCGATAAGCTGACGTGCCAGCGTGGCGCAGGCGCTGCGCAGATGTTCGGTCAGTTCCTGTGCATCGGCGTGGTGACCGGATGCTCCAGAAGCCAGTGCAATGACCGTGTCATTGGTGGAGCGGCATCCATCTGAGTCCACGCGGTTAAACGTCGTGCGGACCGCTTCACGCAAGGCGGCGTCAAGTTCACGCTGGTCAACGACTGCATCGGTTGTCAGGACGCACAGCATGGTCGCCAGTGCCGGCGCGAGCATACCTGCACCTTTCGCCATTCCTCCGACCGTGTAGCCGTCTGCATGAATCTCGATCGTCTTGTTCACGGTATCGGTGGTTCGGATGGCATCGGCAGCGTTGGCTCCCGCTTCAGGCGTATCAGCAAGTTCGCCCACCGCCATATCAATTCCGCTGATTACTGCCTCCATCGGCAGCAGCTCACCGATCAAACCGGTGGAGCACACACCGACCTGCATGCTGTCGGCCAGGCTGAGTGCCTGCGCGACGTGGTCGGCCATCTGTTGGGCGTCACGTGCGCCCTGCTCGCCCGTGCAGGCGTTCGCTCCCCCGGAGTTCAACACGACGGCACTGACAGTGCCCGCGGCGAAGTGTGCGCGGGAAAGATGGACGGGAGCAGCGGCGACGCGGTTGGAGGTAAAGACTGCTGCCGAGGCGCGAAGCTCGGTCGGTCCGGTGTTGACGACGAGGGCGACGTCACGGTTACCGCTGGCTTTGATCCCTGCGTGAACCCCTGATGCGAGAAATCCCTGAGGTGCTGTCACGCCGGTCAATGGTGCTGTCTGGTTCATGGTGTCACTCCGATGGTGGGGATTCCGGTCAGTTCGGGCAGGCCGAGCGCAAGGTTTGCGCTCTGGATGGCTGCACTCGCAGTTCCTTTACCGAGGTTGTCGAGTGCGCAGATAGTGACAAGACTGTGGGCACGTTCGTCAATCACTGCATTGACGAGGGCACAGCCGGTCGCGTTGACAGGCGCAGTGGACGGCCAGGGTGCCTCGTGGCTGACACCGATCAGCGGCTCATTATCGTAGATGCTGTAGGCGTGGGCCACGTCATCTGCACTGACGGATGCGTGCAGCGGTGCCACCACTGTCGCCACGATGCCGCGAGCTGTGGGGACCAGAACGGGCGTGAATGCCAGGCGAACGTCGTCCGCCCCACTGATGCGCAGGTTCTGGATGATTTCGGGGATGTGCCGGTGCGTTCCTCCCACGCCGTAAGGCACGATCGCGCCGAGTGCCTCGGAGGCCAGCAGATGCTGTTTGGGTGATCGGCCGGCACCTGAATAACCCACTGACAAGGTGGCGCATAGGGTGAGTTCGACGATGTGCGCGGCGATGGCTGGCTGTATTGCCAGGGTGACTGCTGTCGCATTACAGCCGGGCACGGCGATCTGACCGGCGTGTGCGAGGGCGTCGCGTTGACGTGTCATCTGTGTTTCGCCGCTGTGCAGCAATTCTGGCATTCCATAGGTCCACGGTTCGGCTGCGTCGGTGCCGTAGTAGCGATGCCATTCGTCTGCATCGGACAGTCGATGGTCGGCAGCGCAGTCGATGATCAGTGCTGACGTGCCAGCGCGTGCGAGTTCATCGGAAAGTCGGGCGGAGTGTCCGTGTGGCAGGGCCAGGAAAATCACATCAACGCCGCAGAGAGCCTGGGCTGTTGTTTCCTGGATCACCAGCGCACCTTGGGGCCCAGTGATGTTCGGATGCATCTGTGCCAGGGTGTTGCCGGCGGAAGATGCTCCCGTAACTATGCTGAGCGTGATGTCAGGATGCGCGGTAAGGAGGCGTGCGATTTCGCCTCCTGCGTATCCCGATACTCCTGCAATAGCTGCCCGAGAATTCATATGCATGACTATACACAGGCATGCATAATTTGCATAACGGGTGTCCTCTATATGGACACCAGGGCTACTGAGCGTCCGACTCCTGCGGTGCCGTATTACCCGACTTCAGATCCTGTGCTATCTCATCTGCCCACTGATCCACTTCGTCCCACGGCCGAAAATCGCCCTCGACCGCACCGGCAAGGCGCGCGATAGTGCGCTCACGCAGTGACAGGCGCGAGGGGTCGTAGCGACCCGGGAACTTCTGGTGGTGGACAATCGGCACCTTCATCAGCACCGGGCCAATGCGCGAGGGGTCCTGCAGCGAATGCTTCGGCACCCCGGACAGGCCCACTGAAAAAGCCCACACTGGCATCGACAGCAGGTTCGGGCGAAAACGCTCCATGAAATCGTTCGCCTGCGCCATCCACTGCGTCATGTACACGGCTGAGCCGCACACAACAGCGTCGTAGGATTCCAGAGACTTCACGTCCTCCGGATTGATCATCTCGACATCGAGGTCGTGCGAGCGCAGACGGTCAGAGATACGTTCGGCAACCTCACGGGTTGCACCATGTTTTGACGAAGCAGTGACGAGGATTTTCATAATCCCAGTATGGACGCTTTGGCGCGCCAATGTGAGCCGAATCGTTCAAGAAGTCGCAAATTCTGCCCTGCTGTGCATACGTTTCAGACTCTGAGCAGGACTAACGCCCGAGCACACGCGTATGCGCCAGTGCGGCCGGCGCTTCACGCACCGGCCGCACTGATCACGATTCGCGCATTCGTTATGCGCGAAGTTGCGCCCCGAGCGTCTTACCTGTGCGAGAAATGATGTCGTTGCGTGTGCGCATAACCTCATCTGCACTCAGCGTGCGATCATCGGCACGCAGTTTCACAGTGAAGGCCAGCGAGCGGTGACCGTCGGGAACCTGGTCGCCCTCGTAAATGTCAAAGAGAGATACCTCTTCGGCCAGGGCACCTGCCGCCTGGCGAATCACCTGAGCAACGCGAGCAACGGGAATATCATTGGCGACAACCAGTGCGAAGTCTTCTTTTGCCACCGGGAACGTTGACACGCCGCTCACCTGAATTGGTTCTTCCGCCATATGCGCCACCAGCGCGTCGACGTCCAGCTCCAGTGCGCATGAGCGCTTGGGTAAACCGAATGCCTCACATACACGCGGGTGAAGTTCGCCGGCTCGCGCCACAACAGTCAGAGTCTTGCCGTTGCGGACGAAAACCTGCGCCATCCTGCCTGGATGCCACGGTGCCACTGCGTGCGGGTCACTGCTCGCCTGAGGCATCGGCGGCCCCTTGCGCACGGGGGTAGATTCAGGAAGCCAGCCGCGTGCTGTTTCCACCTTGACGCCCAGTGACTGTGCGACGCGCCAGACGAGGTCGATGGCATCGGCCCAGTCGTAGACGCGGGGCTGCTCGAACACCCCGTTACCTGTGGCATTTCCGCACAAGATTGCTCCCACATGCCACGGCTGCGAGGGAACGCCGGCCTGGAGCTGAGCTTCCACCTCGACAGAGGGACGCTGCTCAGCGGACGGCAGATCGGATGGAACCGTTCCTGCCGGGCGCACAACCTTCGCAATCTCAAAGACCGCGATGTGGTTCATACCGCGTGACATGTTGCGTCCGGCAACATCGAGCAGCGTGTCCAGGATGCGTGTACGCAGCAGCGGCGCATCGTCGGCCAGCGGATTGCGCAGGCGCACTGCCTGACGGTTCGGGTCATCGGTAGCCAGCTGCTGGCGGTCATGGGCAGCAGTGGACATGAAGGGGTAGGACTCTACCTCGGTCAGTCCAGCATTGGCCAGGACGCGTGCGACATCACGGCGAGTCTTCTGCGCCGTGGTTAAGCCGTGTCCAGCAGGGGCTTGCGGCAGGATTGACGGGATCTCATCGTATCCGTGCAGGCGCGCGACCTCTTCGACCAGGTCGGCAGGCCCGGTCAGGTCAGGTCGCCAGCTCGGAGGTGTCACCTGCCATTGGGCCTCGCTGTCCTCGCCATGAACCTGGCAGCCGATTGTTTCCAGCAGTTCGCGAATGCGTGCTGGAGGTAATTCGAGTCCGGTCAGGCGCTGCGTCTCACTCACTTTCATGTCGATCGGTCGAGCTTCGGGCACGGTATTGACCTCGAACACGTGGGGGTCAGCCTGTCCCCCGCCGTATTCTTCAAGCAGCGCACATGCCCGGGCAATCGCGACGGGCGGAATCGCCGGGTCCGAACCGCGTTCGAAACGCTTCGAGGCTTCAGAGGCCAGGAAGTGGCGTCGGGACGTGCGCGCAATTGAAATGGAATCAAAGTGCGCAGCTTCGAGGACCAGGTCTGTTGTCCCCTCAGTGATTTCAGAGTCGAGGCCGCCCATCACTCCGGCAAGTCCTATAATGCGCGATCCATGCTGGCCTTGTGGAGAATCCGTGATAAGCAGGTCTTCGTCGTTCAGTGCGCGATCTTCACCATCGAGGGTGACGAGATGCTCACCTTTTTCAGCTCTGCGCACCACGATGGGTGCTGCCACAGAACCAAGGTCGTAAGCGTGCATCGGCTGGCCCAGATCCAACATGATGTAGTTGGTGACGTCGACGGGCAGGCTGATTGAGCGCATGCCTGCCATCTCCAGGCGCTCCACCATCCATTTGGGCGTCTGAGCGTGCGTGTCGACGCCGCGCACGATGCGTGTAACGAAGCGGTCGCACCCGACGTGGTCGCGGATCGGGCGCTTGTCCTCAACTTCCACGCTCAAAGCTGAGTCGGAGTGTTCGGGCAGGTCAAGGCCATCGGGCAGACCGGGATCAGTCAGGGTTGCTCCCGTTGAGTGGGAGTATTCGCGCGCCACGCCACGCATGGAGAAGCAGTAGCCGCGGTCCGGAGTGACATTGATTTCGAGGACTTCTTCCCCCAGTCCCAGCAGTGGAATCACATCTGATCCGGGAGCGGGGATCTGGTCGGCATCAAACTTGTCGGTCAGAACGAGGATGCCGTTGTGGTCCTCCCCGAGGCCCAGTTCGCGCTCCGAACAGATCATGCCGTCAGAGATGTGACCGTAGGTCTTGCGGGCAGAGATCTCGAAGGGGCCGGGCAGAACTGCGCCCGGCAGGCTGACGACCACCAGGTTGCCCACATCAAAATTGTGAGCACCGCAGATGATGCCGCGACTGGGCAGGTCAGATGGCTCTTTCCCAGTTCCCGGCTCGTCGTTGTACTGGCCGACATCGACTCGGCAGTAGTTGATGACTTTGCCGTTGGATTGTTCTTTCGGCTCGCGTGTGAGCACTTTGCCTACGACAAGCGGGCCCGTCACGCGGGCGGGATGAATTGTTTCTTCCTCCAGGCCCACTTTCACCAGCGCTGCGGCCAGTTGCGGAACCGTCACGGAGGCGGGAATTTCTACGTGGTCACGAAGCCACGACAATGGAACCATAGGCATGTTCAGTGTCCCCTTCCGTTGAGTCCGAACTGCTGGGAGAAGCGCACGTCTCCCTCGACGATGTCGTGCATATCAGCGATGCCGTGACGCAGCATGAGCGTGCGTTCAATACCCATGCCGAATGCGAAACCGGAATACTCGTCAGGGTCGACGCCGCAGGCGCGCAGCACGTTTGGGTTGACCATGCCGCAGCCACCCCATTCAATCCAGCCGGGGCCGCCCTTCTTCTGCGGGAACCACAGATCCATCTCGGCGCTCGGTTCAGTGAAAGGAAAGAAGCTGGGGCGCAACCGCGTGCGCGCGTCAGGGCCGAACATCTGGCGCGCAAAGTGATCCAGCGTTCCCTTCAGGTGCGCCATCGTCAGGTGGCGATCAACTGCCAGACCCTCAACCTGGTGGAAAACAGGTGTATGTGTCGCGTCGAGCGCGTCGGAGCGGAATACCTTACCGGGGCATGCGACGTAGAGCGGAACACCGCGAGCGAGCATGGAGCGGGCCTGAACTGGCGAGGTGTGCGTGCGCATCACCAGGTGACCGTCATCCTCGTGGTCGCCACCGACGGAGCGGCCATCGACGTAGAGGGTGTCCTGCATCTGGCGAGCCGGGTGGTCAATGTCGAAGTTCAGCGCATCGAAGTTGAACCATTCGTGCTCGATTTCCGGGCCTTCTGCGATGTCCCATCCCATCGACACAAACAGGTCGGCCACTTCCTCCATCAAGGTTTCCAGAGGGTGACGCGCGCCCAGACTCTGGCGCCCGGTCGGCACCGTTACGTCCACGGCTTCCGTCTCCAGCGCGCGGGCTTCCTCTTCGTCGCGCAGCACTGATTCACGTTCGGACAGCGCAGTGGCGAGTTGCTTGCGGGCACCGCCCAGTGTCTTGCCTGCCTGCGCACGGTCAGCGGGGTCCAGTGACCCGATCGTGCGGTTAGCCTGGATCAGGGGTGCCTGATCACCCATCACCTGCGTGCGAACGGTCTTGAGTTGGGCCAGCGAACTCGCCTCACTGATACGCGCCAGCGCATCAGTGACGAGGGCGCTCACCGCTTCACCGTCAAGCGGATTGAGCTCAGGAGCACAGTCAGCCATATCCTGCTTCCTCGGTCGAAATTGACAATCGGTCATACGGGAAAACTCCACGTTTCCTCTTCCCCCATATTAGCCGTCGAAGCGAGTCCGCCCATTCGTCGCCATTGGCTGGACAGTTCACTGAGCGCGATCGCGTGTAAGCCCGGTGCACTGACGAAAGCGTCTAGGCTACAGATATGAGTTCACTTGCGCCCTCCGACGCTGCGGCCGTTGATACGGTCCCCGCGCCGACGAAACCGAAAAAAGTTCGCGTCCACCACCTTGCTCAAGCTAAGCAGCAGGGCCGAAAACTCACGATGTTGACAGCTTATGATGCGCTTATTGCCCCGCTGCTGGATGCGGCAGGTGTTGACATGCTGCTGGTGGGTGATTCCTACGGCAACGTGATGTTGGGGTATGACTCCACGTTGCGCGTCACGTTGGACGACATGGTTCGAGCAACTTCAGCAGTGGCACGTTCCACACGCCGCGCCCTGGTAGTGGCAGACCTTCCGTTCGCAACGTACGAGGCCAGTGCACAGCAGGCGTTTGAATCGGCTTCCCAATTGATGCGCGCTGGTGCCCATGCGGTCAAACTCGAGGGAGGCCGACCGCGCGTGGAAGCTGTCCGACTACTGAGCCAGTCCGGTATTCCCGTCGTCGGACACCTGGGGTACACGCCGCAATCAGAGAACACGATCGGCGGTCCGCGTATGCGTGGCCGTGGCGATCAGCGCGATGCGATGATTGCTGACGCGCTGGCTTTGCAGGATGCCGGTGCGATTGCCGTTGTGTTGGAGATGGTGCCTGACAACGTGGCCATTGACGTCACTGCTGCGCTGGAGATTCCCACTATTGGTATCGGTGCTGGCCCGCACACCGATGGGCAGGTACTGGTGTGGTCGGACATGGTGGGGATGCAGGAATGGGTTCCCTCGTTCGTCCATCGTTTCGCGCAGATCGGGCGTGAGATCACGGCGGCTGCTGCCGAGTATGTGGAAAGTGTGGAAGATGGCACATTTCCTGCTCCGGAGAATTATCACCAGCAGTGACATCCCAGCACTGGTCGGCAAAAGATCTAGGCTAGGGCTATGAGTAGTTCTGACAATTCTGGTCGTATTCCGGCATCTGCCAATGCGCGTCGCGCGCCGCTGGGCAATCTGACTGCCGGACGTATCTCCCCCATGCGCTCGGTGCCTGAGTCGATTGAACGCCCCGAGTACATGTTCCACGATGGCCCTGAAAACGTCACTGCCTCGGATATTAAGGATGCGGACACTGTGGAACGGATCCGCCACGCTGGCCGCATTGCCGCCGATGCGCTTCGTGTCGTGGGTGAGGCGGTTCGCCCCGGTGTGACAACCGATGAGCTCGACCGCATCGGACATGATTTTATTGTCGGTGCTGGCGCCTACCCGTCATGCCTGGGTTACATGGGGTATCCGAAGTCGCTGTGTACTTCCATCAACGAGGTCATCTGCCACGGCATTCCTGATGATCGCCCCCTCGAAGATGGCGACATTGTCAACGTCGATATCACGGCGTTTTACGAGGGTGTCCACGGTGACACCTGCGCCATGTTTGAGGTGGGAAATGTTGATCAGGAGTCGCGTCTGCTCAGTGAGAGGACACGCGAAGCGATGATGCGTGGGATCCGGGCGGTCAAACCTGGCCGTGAGATCAACGTGATCGGACGTGTCATTTCGGTGTATGCGAAGCGTTTTGACTACGGCGTGGTGCGCGATTACACCGGACACGGCGTGGGCGAAGCCTTTCACTCGGGTTTGATCATTCCGCACTATGATGCTGCACCACTGTATGACACGGTGATGGAGCCGGGCATGGTGTTCACCATTGAGCCGATGCTGACGCTGGGCACTGTCGAATGGGAGCAGTGGGATGATGACTGGACTGTTGTCACGGCCGATCGTTCCCGCACCGCGCAGTTCGAGCACACAATCGTGGTGACCGAAGATGGCGCCGACATTTTGACACTGCCGTCGAACGCGTGAGAGTGCAGATGAGCCGGCCTGTACGCCGGGTTCTGTCCTGCTGACCGAAGTCGGCAGCGGCGACCATTCCTCTAGGACCAGTGTTGCCACTGGCCTCAAGCAACCTACCCGCAAGCGTGGAGCGGGCCGCTCGTACTTGCTGCTCGGTTTTGCTCCGGGTGGGGTTTACCTAGCTAGACCAGTCACCTGGCCTACTGGTGGGCTCTTACCCCACCTTTTCACCCTGACCGCTGGTGCGAAGTGTTCTTCGCGCCAGCGGCGGTCTTGTTTCTGTGGCACTTTCCCGCGGGTTTCCCCGGGTGGCTGTTAGCCATCACCCTGCCCTGTGGAGCCCGGACGTTCCTCGTCACCGCATCACGCGGTGCCGCGGCCGCCCGGCCGACTCATCTGCATCCTCGAGTCTACGACGCGCGCGGCGCCAGGGCCTACTTCGATCGGTGTGATTTTCAGGGGACGGCGTGCTGTCGGGTGATATCGTGCGGGGGCGGGGTGGAATAGCGTGCGGTCAGGCAAGAACCGCGCGTGGCCGGGGCGACGTTTAGGCGTCGGTTCGCACCACTATCTGGCTGGTGTCGACGCACCAGTACACCTCGTCTGCGGGCAATGCATTTATCTGCTGCAGCTCGGCGGGCGAAATTTCGCCGGTGGCTCCTGTGACGACGCCGCCTCGCACCTCCACGATGGCGAAGGGGCTGTGCCGCTGCCAGACCGAGTCGTATTCGGCGATGAGGTCAGAGGGCAGCGAGTCATTCAGGTCAGCTCTCTTGCACTCCAGGTCAGCCAGTTCGAGGTCAGACTGCGCGTTATCATCTTCGAACTGTTTCTTGGTTGCTTCCACGTCCTGCGTCAGCGCCTGCGCTTCGCGGATCATGTCGTCTTGTGCTTTTTGGGCAGCTTCGAGGCGTTCTTCAACTTCAAGTTGGTCTTCTTCGAGGCTGTTGAGCCGGGTGCGCATCTGGGCGATTTCGTGTTCCATTGCATTAATGTCGCGCAGGGGAACTTCATTGCGTTCGATGCGTCCTTCCTGGGCACTCTTGCGTGTGTTGACTCGCTCAATGTCCGCTTCGATGCGCGCCACGTCACGTTTCGTGTCGGCTATCACTGCACTCTGATTGATCGCAGCACGCTTGAGGTCCTCTGCCCGTCCGGCAAGTTCACGCAGCTTGGCGTGCGCCGGGTGTGTGTCACGCTGGTGTCGCATCTTCATGATGGCGCGATCCAATGACTGCAACTCGAGTAGCGAGCGTTGATCTTCAGGTGATGCCTTCACTGAGTTCCTCCGGTTGTCTGCATGTGAGCCGTCCATGGTTCTGTCACTATGGTAGACGCTGTAATGTCGACGGAGACGTTGTCCGCCTCGGCTTGCTCGCTGAGTCGTTGCGCGAGCACCGGAACCCACGGCCATTCGGTCGCCCAATGGGATCCTGAGATCAGTGCAGGCGCTCCGCCTTCGAGGTGTTCGGACGAGGGGTGGTGGCGCAGATCAGCGGTGACGAACACGTCGGCACCGGATGCGCGTGCCTGCTCAAGCAGGGAATCACCTGCACCGCCTGACACCGCCACACGCGCGACGGTTGATTCCAGGTCTCCGCCCACGAACAGGCCGTGCGGACCGGCAGGCAATGCAGATGCCACTCGCTGCGCAAATTCACGCAGGGTCACCGGATCTATTGTTCCGACGCGCCCCAGTCCCACCGAGCGGCCGTCGCGGTCACGTCCCGAGGGGTCCAGCGGCTGCGTGCGTTCCAGTCCCAGCAGGTCTGCCAAAGCATGCGCGACTCCCCGATAGGCGATGTCGGCATTGGTGTGGGCGTTGAACAGTGCGCACTCGCCACGTACGAGTGTGGCGACGACGCGCCCTTTCGGGTCGCTTTCAGGTAGGAACGACACGCCTCGCAGATACAGCGGATGATGTGTGATGATCATGTCGATCTCATTGCTCACAGCTTCGTCGATTACCGCGGCCACGGGATCAACGGCAATGAGAACGCGGCGCACCTCGCGTGAGGGATCTCCCACAATGAGGCCTACCTTGTCCCACTCTTGTGCCGTTTCGGGTGGATACCACCGATCCATCACAGTAACGACATCGCTCACAGTCCACGTTGTAGTCATGGAATTACCCTAAGCGTGTTCGCATGCGATGTGCACAAGGTGGGACGAGGTGTGTCAGTTTGACGCTCTCCTCAGTCGCGCGTGAGACGACGGTGCGTGACGCGGTGCGGGCGGGCTGCATCAAGACCAAGACGCTCCACCTTGTTGTTCTCGTAGGATTCGAAGTTTCCTTCGAACCAGTACCACTTCGCAGGGTTTTCTTCCGTGCCTTCCCACGCGAGGATGTGCGTGGCAACGCGGTCGAGGAACCAACGGTCGTGGGTGACAACCACCGCGCACCCGGGGAATTCGAGCAGCGCGTTTTCCAGTGATCCAAGTGTTTCCACATCGAGGTCGTTGGTCGGCTCATCCAACAGGAGCAGGTTGCCGCCCTGTTTAAGCGTGAGCGCCAGGTTCAAGCGGTTGCGTTCACCACCGGAAAGCACGCCTGACGGCTTCTGCTGGTCCGGTCCCTTGAATCCGAATGCGGACACGTAGGCTCGCGACGGCATTTCAACGTTGCCGACTTCCAGGAAGTCGAGGCCATCTGAGACAACCTCCCACACTGATTTGTCCGGATCGATGCCCGCACGGTTCTGGTCGACGTATGAGATCTTGACGGTCTCACCGATCCTGAGGTCTCCCCCGTCCAGCGGTTCAAGCCCAACAATGGTCTTGAACAGAGTTGTCTTGCCCACACCGTTCGGACCGATCACACCGACGATTCCGTTGCGCGGCAGTGAGAACGACAGGTCATTGATGAGGACACGGTCACCGAAGCCCTTGTGCAGATTGTTTGCCTCGATCACGATAGAGCCCAAACGAGGCCCTGGCGGGATCTGAATTTCCTCAAAGTCAAGCTTGCGTGTGCGCTCCGCTTCGGCAGCCATCTCTTCGTAGCGTTCCAGACGGGCTCGTGACTTGGCTTGGCGTCCCTTGGGATTGGAACGAACCCAGTCGAGCTCTTCACGCAGCCGCTTGGCCAGTTTCGCATCCTTCTGTCCCTGGACTTTCAGGCGTTTTTCCTTCGTTTCCAGGTAGGTGGAGTAGTTGCCCTCATAGGGGTAGAGGTGACCGCGGTCCACTTCAGCGATCCATTCGGCTACGTGGTCAAGGAAGTAGCGGTCGTGGGTCACTGCGATCACCGCGCCGGCATACGTGGACAGGTGCTTTTCCAGCCACTGCACGGACTCGGCATCCAAGTGGTTCGTTGGCTCATCCAGCAGCAGCAGGTCAGGAGCTTCGATCAGCAGACGGCACAGCGCCACGCGACGACGTTCCCCACCGGAAAGAACCTTCACATCCTGATCGGCAGGCGGGCAGCGCAGTGCGTCCATGGCCTGCTCCAGCTGGGAGTCGATATCCCACGCGTTTGCAGCGTCGATCTCACTTTGCAGCTTGCCCATTTCTTCCATGAGCGCATCAAAGTCGGCGTCCGGGTCAGCCATCTCCTCAGAGATCTTGTTGAAACGCGCGAGCTTGTCGAACGTTTCCCTGGCACCCATCTGCACGTTTTCCAACACGGTTTTCGTGTCGTCGAGTTGGGGTTCCTGCTCGAGGATGCCCACTGTGTAACCGGGTGTCAGACGTGCTTCGCCATTGCTTGGCTCATCCAGACCCGCCATGATCTTGAGGATCGATGACTTTCCAGCACCGTTAGGACCAACCATGCCGATTTTCGCTCCGGGGAAGAACGACATGGATACGTCATCAAGAATGATCTTGTCGCCATGAGCTTTGCGCGCTTTGATCATTTGGTATATGTACTCAGCCACAGTTCTCCATTTCAAGAAGGGACTCGTCAACTTCGTGTCACTCCATGCTACGGCACGAAGCCCACCCACGGTCAACGTGAGATAACCCGAAATGGCTGATTTTCACCACAAGCGCACTGCCCGCCGATTCGCCGCATTGAGGCAGCTCCCTGCATACAGTGCCCCGTTCGCACCGCCTCCCTTACACCGCTGCCGTTACCATCTGGGGCGCTGGAGCATCTGCTGCGACCGCATCGCCGCCATCATCGCGCGAGGTCCGGATCTGAAGGTTTCCCGTGCCTCCGTCGTCACGTTCTGCTTCTCCCTCTGGCCGTGATTCCTTTGGCCTATCGAAGTGCGACCACCCGTAGTTCAGGTCGTGCCCGGCGCTGTGCGCCACAATAACCAGTTCGCTCTTAACCTCACCCGCCGCATCTTTCCACGCATTAACGCTGGGCCGTCCAGTCAGCACGATGGGATGCCCCTTGGCAAATGAGGTCGACATATTATGCGCGAGCTTGTCCCATGCGCGGATCGTGTACCACTGGGGTTCCTGCTCATCGAATTCTCCCCGATCGTTGATGCGCCAACGCGGTGTGGCAAGCCGGAAACGTGTGGTCGTTCGTCCCGTCGCAGTCCTGATTTCCTTCACGTCCGTTCCGATGCGTCCGCGTAATGTCACTGTCATATTCGCGCTCATGAATTGTCCTTTCGTGTTATCGGCCCTGTGCCGTAGGACAATCCTCACCGCGCCAGGCCCTTGTCCAAAGGCTTCGCGGGCAATCTGTGGACACACACTCAGCCCGCCGCATCCCTGTGGACAACGGCGGGCTGGCAGTGAACTGTGGATAGGGCGTTCCCCTCGTCAATTCTGCTGGGCGGCACCCTCGACAATGCCCAAAGCGGCAACCTCGCCGGCAATCTTCTGGGCGTCTTCGCGACTGGGTCCCTGGTCAGATGGGAAAAGTGCACGACGGTAGTACTCAAGTTCCTGGATGGATTCACGAATGTCGGCCAGTGCGCGGTGGCCCCCATGCTTCTCAGGTGAGCACTCGTAAACGCACGGGTACCAGCGCTTGGCGAGTTCCTTGATGGAGGACACGTCGATAATGCGGTAGTGCAGGTGGTCGATGACGCGTGGCATGTTCGCGCTCAGGAACAGGCGATCCATGCCGACCGTGTTCCCCGCCAGCAGGGCGCGACCCGACACAGGGACGAACTTCTTGATGTAGTCCAGGACGATGCTCTCGGCTTCCTCCATCGACGCGATGCCGTCCTTGAGCTCGTCAAGCAGGCCGGATTGTGTGTGCATGTTGCGCACATAGTCGTCCATGTGATTCAGCGCCTCCTCAGAGGGCTGGATCAGAATGTCGATTCCGGGGTCCACGACGGTCAGGCTCGCGTCGGTGATCACGACCGCCACTTCGATCAGGGCGTCATGCGCCACGTCAAGACCGGTCATTTCGCAGTCGATCCACACCAGTGGATTCTTCAGTTGCTTCGTCATGTCTCCCAGTGTAGTGACCCGCGCGGGAATGCGGGTGACTAGCTCGGGTGTGCGGATGGTCAAGCGGGCGCTCAGGGCCACAGGGACCGTCCGGATTGTCGAGGCAAACGAGGGCGACTGCCGCGACCTGCTGCGGAGTGTCGTACACGTGGACAGCCTCTCCGAATCGGCACACAGGTGAATACACTGAGTTCACGAACAACGTATACACGCAGATGGAAGGAGCGTTGCCGTGGCATCATCTCAGCACGTACCGCCACATTCAGAACTCAACGACACATTGACAGTGACGCTCAATGACATTATGCGTGCCAGCCTGTCCCTGAAAGACGTCGTCAAGCACACGCCGCTGGATGTGTCGGAACGGTTGACGCAGGAACTGGGCGTGCCCGTCTTGCTCAAGCGTGAGGATCAGCAGGTGTGCCGCTCATTCAAAGTGCGCGGCGCGTACGCGAAGATGAGTGCACTGAGCGCGCAGTCGCGTCAACAGGGTGTGGTGTGTGCTTCGGCCGGTAACCATGCTCAGGGTGTGGCGTTCGCATGCGCGCACCTGAACGTACGCGGCACCATCTATCTGCCGTCGACCACGCCGCGTCAGAAACGTGAACGTATCGCCGCCATCGGAGGCGAATGGGTGGAACAGGTCATCGTGGATGGCGGTTTTGACCGTGCGAACGCTTTGGCGACGGAGGCTGCGCGCGTCACGGGACGCGAATATGTCCACCCCTACGATGATCCAGGAACAATCGCGGGCGGAGGCACCATCGGTGTCGAACTGGCCGAGCAGATCCCTGCTGACACGTCCTGCGTGCTGGTGCCTGTCGGGGGCGGTGGCCTCATCGCGGGGATTGCGACAGCGCTCAGCCATCTGCGACCTGACGTGCGTGTCATTGGTGTGGAGCCGTACGGCGCTGCCTCGATGCAGCGCGCCTTTGACGAGGGTGGTCCTACCGCGCTGGATCGTGTTGATTCCTTTGTTGACGGGACCGCTGTCGGGACGGTGGGAACCTTGCCGTTCCACCTGGCGCAGGAAAACGTGTCCTCTCTTGTGTCGGTGCCCGAAGGGGCCGTGTGCACGGAGATGGTGTCTCTGTATCAAACTGACGGCATCATTGCTGAGCCTGCGGGGGCGCTGGCCAGCACGGCTGCTCGCACGTTGCTGACCGATCCGAAACGGCGCGCTGAGCTCACGGGCAGCGATGAGGGATCCATTGTCTGTGTCGTGTCCGGTGGCAACAATGACTTGAGCCGTTATGCGGAAGTGGTGGAACGCTCGCTGCGTCATGAGGGGCTGCGGCACTATTTTGTTGTGACCTTCCCACAGCAGCCGGGTGCGTTGCGCCTGTTCCTGTCAGAAGTGTTGGGTCCAGGTGATGACGTGGTGCATTTCGAGTACACGAAGAAGAACAATCGTGAGACCGGGCCTGCGTTGGTGGGAATCGATCTGAGCGATCCGGCAGACATTGAACGGCTGCGCACACGGATGGAAGCCTCTCCCCTGCATGTCGAAGAAGTTGCTCCGGATTCGGAGATTTTCCGTCTGCTGGTGTGAAGTGAGACCACTTCACCTGCCTGTATTCACACCCGAGGGTGCAGGCACGCTATCCTTATGCGAGTAGCCCCCGTAGCTCAATGGATAGAGCAAAGGCCTTCTAATCCTTAGGTTGCAGGTTCGAGTCCTGTCGGGGGCGCGGGACTGGTTGAGCAAAGTGGCGTTATATCAACGAAAAGTGGTTTTGCGTAATTCTGGCTACCCTCTCTCGTTCCCTGAGCGTTCCCCGAAAAAAGCTCGTATTAAATAGCGCTCGGGCGCTCGCGGCCTCTACTTCGTCGTGTCGGAACCTCCCTGGCACCTGACCCCCGCGCCGCGCTTTCTCCCTACCGCCCTGTCTTAGCAAGCGTGGAGCGTGGCAACTCAGGGGTGAATGGGGTTTAAGGCCTGTGAGAGTGATTAATAGGCGGGGTGTGTAAGACTTCTAGTCCTGTGCGACATTCGGGGGATTCCCCTAATTTGCAACATTCTGAGGATCCTCAGGATTCGATAACGACGGATCTGTCGAATCGGAGATATTGGCACTTGTGCCAATATCGATGCTGCCGCGTTTCCAGCGTCCGTTTGCTCTCCTGCCGTCTGCTTCCAGCACGAGGGCTGTTGTCATAGCGTGCTGCCCGCTCAACGCGCCTGTGTAATGTAGCATGGGGGTTGTGGTTAATCGTGTAACTACTGATCAAGTAGTAAGCATCCTTGAAGCGGGTGACCCTGACAATGAAGTGTGGGCGGCTTTCGGTAGAGCCGTCACCCTGTTCGCTGGTAAAGCGCGTATCCCTGTGGGCGAGTGCTTGGGGTGCGCGTGGATATGGGCACATGAACACCCTCAACAACTGGTAACCGCGTGGAACCGCGGGGGTGTAGGTGGGCTGATCCTGCGAGTGCGTGGACGCTTAACCGAAGTGTTCAAGGACTACAAGCACCACAAACACGAGGAATGTAACTTGCTGGTGACGGGCTTCCAGCCTGAACCGTTGGACGCGTGAGCATGGGCGGTGAGTACAGTGCGCCTGTGGTGCGTGAACTGGTGCGCGCGTCGTTCAGTGATGCTCACGCGTGGGGGTGGAGTATTGACGGCACGTATCGTGAAGTGGGGATGCCGCGTGCACAGTTCGACCCTTACAGGCAGTCAACGTTGTGGGCGTGTGTGGCTGATGGTAGGCGCGCGTTTGACGCGCTGCCAGCACAGTTGCGCCGCCGCGTCTATCTAAATGTGGTTGTGGGCTTGCCACAGGTGGAAGTAGCGCGCCGTGAGGGTGTCACTCAGGGTGCAGTGTGGCAGTCGCTAACGCGCGCTGACGAACTCATGTTGACGTTTCTCAACGGTGACGAGGACGAAGCCGGGTAGGGCGGTTGACAGTCACGGCCGTGCGCCTCATACTGTGCGTAGCGCTTCTAGCGCTACAGTGAGAAATTCCACGGTGTTTTTTTATCCTTTCGTCATGGAATTTGTACGCCGGCTTTTGCCAGCGCCTTACCCCCAGTGTTGTCGCGCTGGGGGTAAGCCTTTGCCCGCGCGGCTTGTGTGAGAACGGTTCTCGCTAACTGCTGCGTGCGTGTCTTGCTGAGGATTGCCACTAGAGACAGACGGCACGATGAGGGCGTCTAGCGCCACGCTTAGCGGTACGCTTAGCGACACGCTAGCAACCGCCTAGCAGCCGCTTAGCAATTTGCTTACCAATTTGCCTACCAACTTGCCACACGCTTGCCAGACAACAACACGGCAACACCACCGCGAGCGCACGCAACGCAACCATGGGGCGCTCACGGTAGCTAACCGCCGCCACAAGCGCCCCAAAGTCACGCGCACTACCTACACGACTTGCAACGCCCCTGAGCGCGCTCACGCCCCGTTATAAGCGCGCCACCACACCCACAACAATTCTCATACTGCGTGCCGCAACGATCACACACCCACACGTCCGAAGCGTCCAAGACCACAGTGCCTTTACAGTCGGTGGATACGCACGACCTGAACTCAGGTGCGGGACATGGCTCGTCCAATGCTGGTTTGCGTGGTGTCCTGCTCATGCTGTTTCCTCCTTTGGGAGTGTGAATAGTGGTGGGTCTTTCGGTTCGAAGGTGTCGAAGGTGTCCAAGGTGTCACCCACACCGTGCATGACACCTTGGACACCTTGGGGCTGTGGTGACACCTTGGGCGGCTTCTCGTTGGCTTGTTCGTCAAGGCTCCACAACCATCCACCACTGTATTGTTGCTTGCTGGTTTTGATCGCGGGGTTGCGTGCTCTCTTGCGCGCGTTCTTGAGTTCAACGTTGGTGAATCCTTCGGCTTTGCCGGCCTTGAGCACGTCAGCAGCTTTGGCTTCCCCACCGTTGGATTGCAGATAATCAATGATGAAGGCTCTAGCTTCGTTCTGGTCTCCTGTGTCCATGTCGTAGGGACGATTAATGACGTCTTGGACGCTGGTCGCTGTCGGATTCAGGACGGTTGCCATGACTTGCTGCATGGCGTTGCCGTCATCGTCAACGGTGTCGACTGTGTCTAGTTTGAACTCCCATGATTTCCCTGCTGCCTGTGAGTAGTTGGACTTGTCAACGGTAATGATCCGCTCGTTGGTTTCGGGATCGTGGGCAACAAGGATGACGCTTCGTGCTACGTCTCTCCATGCTGCACTGCCACTGAGTTTGTCTGACTGGTATCCGCCGCCCTTGTTGAAGTGCATGATGCCGATTACTGCAATGTTGAGCTTGCGGGCTAGTAGCGCTAGCGGGTTCAGCGCGTTGCGCACGTCTTCTTTCTTGTCGGGGTTGCCTCCGATAATGTTCGTGATCGGGTCAATGATCCATGCGTCAGCACCGAATGTCTGGAGCTGTTCACCGATCGTTTTAAGGTCGATCAGTAGGTTAGGCGTGCTCTCCGAAAAGTACATAAGATCATCTGCTTGCTGGACTTCGAGGAATCCGTAGTACTGTTCGTCAGCTCCGGCGACTTTCAGGCGTGACTTTTGCATACTGGGATCGTCTTCAGGTGACGTGAGGATGAACTTTAAGGGTTGCCCGTAGCTGTCGCCTTCGAGTTCTCCTCGTGTTCCTGCTGCCACGTCTGCAAGGACTAGGGATGATTTTCCTTCACCACCACGCCCACCTATGAGTGTGAGAACACCTCGCGGGTACCAGTCTTCCTTAATGAACACTGGTCGCTTGATCTGAATCTTGTCAGGGCGGGTGATAACTGCGATGCGCGTGCTACTCATACCACACCCCGCGTTCTTTAAGGGTTTGGCGTTGGCGTTCTGCCCGCGCGTGGTCGCCTCGCATGTCGCACAAGGTGGCGTAATCGGGGTAGCGGATCGCGTCATGTAGGTAGGGCAATGCCAATGCCATTGTTGCCGTGAAGTAGTCCTCGCACGCCGTCCAACCGTCTTCAAACGCCTGACGGTTCCACTGCTGCTTGTGGTCTTCCACGGCACGCCTGTAGCCGTCTACATAGCCTTCGTGGTGACCGATTGTGATACCGTCGGTCATTCCCTGCACGTAGATTTGTTGCTCACGCGGGGTGAAGCGTCTCCAGTCGAACCCGGGGGTTGCTACACTAGAACCCAAGGGTTGCGTGCTCTTATCTTTTGCCCCAGTTTCCCCACTGGGGCACTTTCTTTTGTGCTCGTTCATGCCGCGTCACCGTCCCTGTACGGGTTGGGTGTAGGCACGCCTTCGGTTAATAGGCGCTCCATCTCGTCTGCTGGGATCAAGATACGCGAGCCGAACTCAACGGTTTTGATTCGCCCTTGCTTGATCCACGTGTAGATCGTGTTGGGCGCAATGCCGGTGAAGGCCGTCAAGTCGCTAACCTTCATGTAAGCGCGGTATTGCCTGTGCTCGTCTCTACACGCTTGCCGGGTTACCGGGTTGTTCATTGGTGCGCTCACTTGGCACCTCCAATGATGGGGGTGGCGAACTGGTGGATATCATCGCGGGTGATGCGCACGATACGACCATGTGCCCCATAGCGGTAGGCGTTCAGCTCACCGCTGGTAATCCATTTGCGGACGGTGCCCACTGACACGTTGAGAAGTTCCGCTGCCTGTTGAATCGTGAGAAGTTCGGGACTAGCTGGGTGCGCGTTGTCCCTTAAGTTTTCAGCCATGATCTTTCGCTCCATGATCATTCACTGGGGTTCATGGCATAAAAAACGGCACGCCAAGTGAACCCCTACTTTTGTCAGGGTCAACTAGCGTGCCAACACCTTCAGGTCACCGACCTGTCACAATCCACTATGCGCCTCTAACAGGTCACCGACCTGTCGCCTGACCCAAGTCCCTAATAAGTCACCGACTTATCGACCCATCTGGTCTGCCTTGGCATCGAGACTGTCGCCTAGTGCTGAACTATATTGCTCACATCTAGGGCGGGAGAACCACCATCACGCGAGTTATCCAAACTCCGTTAGACAGCAGAATAGCACATCTGTTCGCATTGGAGCACAACGCGTGTCTAGAAAGGCGGTGTGTCTTCCAAGCCATCCAATTCCGCTAGCTCACGTTCAAGGGCTTTCTCGTCCCCGAACAGGTGAGCGAATGGGTCGGCATTGGCTTTCCTACCCTCAAGGGCTTTCCTCTCCACTGCCCACCGCTCTTTTAACAGGTCTACGTCGCTTTTGTCAGGCGCTGTTACTGGGGGTGCCTTCTTGACGTAGTGGATCATGATCTGGTTCGGCCACTGTTTCCACCTAAGATAAGAATCAAGAGCAAGTTGCACTTGCGTGTAGCGAAGTTCAATTGTGCTTCCACAGACGGGACACGTGACTACGCCAAAGTCCACCACCTCCGGCGGCTTTTTCGAAAAGCCGTATAAATTGTATGGGTCATCTACGGGTTCTGCCGTTGACCACCCCTGCCCCACGTACCGGTAGATTATCGCTACACGCACGGTTCCCCTGTCAGACAGCTCTCGCCCGTCAACAGTCTTGTGACAGCACCGAACCTGTATGGCGTGCAACAAGTCAGGCATGTCAGAACCTGAGAAGGTTATTTTGCCGCTCACTCTTTTTCTCTCCTGTCTGCGAGCGCTTAGCCCACGATGTCGGTTCTCGTTTCCGCTTTGCTCGCTGGTGGGTTCAATACCCAATCAGCCATGTAGGTGGCCACAAGGCGCTGACGCTCCAAGCTTGCGTGAGAATAGCGGCGCTGCATGTTCGGATCATTCCTGACCTCGTGCCCCATCATCGCGTCGACATCCATCATGATGGCACCACTGGTTAGCTGGGCTTGCGTCTCGAACGTGTGGCGCAAACAGTAGGGTGCCATCCGGTCATAGTCATGCCGTTTCTGTGTGGCCTTCACGGTCTTTTGGAAACTGGTCAGTGAGACTGCTCGCCCTTTTTCTTTGGGTGACTGGAACACGTAAGCATCCACCCCGGTCATATGGCTACTAATGTGCTGCTTCAACATCGCGGTGATGCGCGGGTCAATCGGAATGGTGCGAAGACTGGAGCGCGTCTTAGCGTTGTCCTCGCCTCGCTGCGCCTTGCCTTCCATCTTCACTGTGTGCTCGATGCGCACAAGATTGTTCTTGAAGTCAATCGCCCTGGGCTTCAAGCCTCTGACTTCTCCCGGCCTCATGCCGGTAACAACCATGAGAACTAAGGCGGGTCTGCTCTCGTCGGACGCTTCGGCTATCACGTTCTGTACTTCCTCACGCGATAAAGCACGGTTGGAGTGAGCGGGCGGCTCGTTGACCTGAGGGGGAATAAGATCCTTCGAGTGTCTGCTGACCTTCGGCACCACGTCGATCACGTCGGAATCTTCCGCCGCTCTCAATATCTGCTTAAACAAGCGCCACACTTCCTTGCGCTGCCCGTAGCCCAATGGTGCGACAACCTCGGTCACCCACTGGTCAATCATGTACTTGTCGATCTGCTTGATCGGAACGTCTTTCCAGTAGGGCAGAATATATTTCTTGATTCTTGGCTCGCGTGTGCGCGCTGATGAGGGTGCCCATCGGACGGACTTCCTGAACATCGGGTAGTAGTCGCCAAACGTCATATTGTCGTACCGGGCTTTGCGTTCTGCTTCGGCGCGCTCACGCTCCACCTGTTCAGGGCTTTTCCACGTTCCCCGGTCAATAGATTGCTTCTCAGTCGATAGCCATACTTGCGCGTCTTCCTTGCGTGAGAACGTGGCTGGGGCGGCTATACGCTTCCCATTCTTGCGCGGGTCTGGATAATCCGCCCTGTAATTCCCGGACGGTAGGCGCTTGATTTTACCGAAGGGGCGCTGCTGTTGTGGCGTGTTGCGTGGCATGGTGGTGGCTCCTTTGAGTGCGTTTCGTTCCCCGAGCGTTCCCCGAACGTTCCTCGAAACACCTAAAAACAAGCATAATACAGGCACTGGACGCACTCAAGGCAGACGGGACTTTTCGGCTCTATATCAACACAAAACGCGCGTTTACTGAATTACGCAAAAACGTGGTTCGAGTCCTGTCGGGGGCGCATTTCGTGAAGCGACTGGTAGTGCCGACACCAGTTCAGCTGGCGTGTTGTACGACAGACAATGTGCGTCAACCGGTCAAGATAAACGAAGGGGCTTTTCGTCAACCGGTCAAGGCAAGAGACCACTACTGCCACGTCTCACTATTCAAGATCCGCATAATAGTGTGGGAAAGTCACTGTCGCTGATAAGTGTTCAGTCCGAATCGTCCGCTCATACCTTGACTGGTTGATTCCAGACAACGCGATGACCTTGACCCGTTGACTCCTACCTTGACCGGTTGACTGACACTCGCTTCACTGACTGTAACCAGGGCACTGCTACCTCGATCCGATGATGTCTACCTCGACCTGTTGAATCCTGCCACAATCAGTTTGATAAGCCGCGTTCTCATACATGCGCTAAGCGTGCTCAATGCACGTGGACAGCACACGAACAGGGGGCCTGCTCTCTGCAGCCGGATTACCAAAATCCCGCCGCGTGGAGCAAGCCCCCTGAGTGAGCCAGTCTCACCGCTTATGCGTGAATGAACAGGAACGAGAAAATCACGTTCAGAACCGTTGCGGCGATCATCGGAACCGCTGTGCGCTTGACCAGTTCAATCGGATTGACCTTAATGGCGCCCGATACGATCAGGACCGCAGCGCACACAGGCGACACCTGACGCATCAGGTTTGACGTTGCCCACATCGAGTTCAACATACGAATGGGCAGCACACCACCGCTTTCGGCCAAGTGAGGGACAACCTCGGAGAAAGCGAAGTACGGAGCGGTACCAGACCCCGTCAGGGTAGACAGCAGCGCGACCGACACGACAAAGATCAAGATGATCAATGCCGCAGCGCCGCTTGAACCTTCCGTCGCATCAGTCAGCATCTTGATGACACCAAGCTGCGTGATACCTTCGACCAGAATTGCGGCGGCGACCAGCAGCGCAACCACGCCGCCCGCTGCCTCACCCATACCGGTGAAGAAGTTCTTACCCGCATCGATCGCCTTGTTCAGTGAACGCAGGCGGATAGCCTCGACAATCATCGCGATGAACAGGGAGACAACGGTGACAGGCAGGATGCCAGCCTCAAACGGGATGACACCCAGACGTTTCAGAGCCGCTGAAATGATGATGAGCAGCAGTGGCAGCAACGGCAACAATGCGTAGAACCACGGCAAATTGGCTGCGCGCTTGAGGGCATCCTGGATCGTTGCTTCTGAGGCACTGTTCGACGCGCCCGACGTAGATTTCTCACCCTTCTTCGCAGCCTTCATTTCAGCTCCGGTCGCACCGGTCGCTGCGACAATGCCAGCAGCGACGTCAGCACGTTTGCGTGCATCAACCAGATCGCATCGACGCTGCCACCACATATGAATGAAAGCCGTGATCAGCAGTGTCGGAATCGTCGCTAACGCCACATGGCCAAACACGTACTGCGTGACAGGCATACCAACCAGGTCAGCGCCCTGGATCAGGCCCGCTTCCAGCGGCGTGGGGACAATGGTCGACGACGTCACCACAATTGCGCCCACCGTCAGCGGCGTCAATCCTGATGCCACCAGCGCCGGCAACAGCGTGGCGATGAGCAGCAGCGACAGGGATGCGGCCGACGGCACCACCAGAGACAAGATGTTGCCCAGGATGAAACCGACGGGGATCAGCCAATATGAGCCGTGCAAAGCCCTGAGGGGTTTCGACAAGATGACGACGGCTTTGGCATCTGCGCCGATGTACCGCATGTAGGATACGAAGCCGAACAGCACCATGATCGCCATACCGATTCCGGTGAAGCGATTGGCGAAGATCGATTCGACTATCTGCAGCTCGTCGTAGAACGCATTGCCAGTGGCTTCAATTTCGCGTGTTGCGTTATCGATCTTGCCCATCGCTGCAGCGATCATCATGAGCACGATGCCGACGGTGAAAATTGACGCAGCCGGATGTACCTTCTTGATCACCAGGTATCCGACCGCAGCAATGCCCGCCAGAGCAATAACAATCACGAGGAAAGTA
Source organism: Schaalia radingae (assembly GCF_900106055.1). Taxonomy (NCBI): domain Bacteria; kingdom Bacillati; phylum Actinomycetota; class Actinomycetes; order Actinomycetales; family Actinomycetaceae; genus Schaalia; species Schaalia radingae. The sequence goes on from NZ_LT629792.1 coordinate 1,453,694, forward strand.
ATCATGCGGACCCTTTCTTTGAAATGTTTCACATGCCAAAGCGGCATCACCCGTGCGGTGCCGCCGTGGGGACGAGTCGCACTGTATCAGTGGACAGACCCAAAACTGTGATGATGATGTAATTAATCAGCAAGACGGCGAGGCGTGAGTTGTTCTTCGACAACCTCATCCCCGTCCTTGAACGTGTGCCAGCCGTAGACCTCGTCCCGATCCGACACCACTTCGACAAGTTCCGTATCGCGGTAGACCAGGCCGATCCCGTTTTCTGACGAGTAGGCATCAGTGAAGTCACCCTCGGCCACCATGCGCTGCAGGAGTTCACGACGCTGCGGGTTCACTCCGTAGTGCACGCCGTTGCCGTAGGGAAGGAAGCCGAGGCCATCGGTGACGGGACGCAGATCCGGCCCGAATGAATCCGTGGCTCCGCCGATGTGCCAGCACATTGATCCGGCGGACACGCCAGCCAGAACGATGCCTTTCTCCCACGCTTCGCGCATGACCTCGTCCAGTCCGTGTGCGCGCCACACTGCCAGCAGGTTCACCACCGATCCCCCGTCAACCCAGATGACGTCCTGGTCCAGGAGGTATTCGCGAGGGTCGTCGACATTCGGCATCATGAAACAGGTCAACGGGTTAAGCTGCCACCCGCGCAACCGCGCCGCCTCCATGCGTTCAGCGATTCGCGCCTTCTGGTCACCGCACGCCGTGGCGAGGTAGCCGATCTTCGGTGCCCGCCCTTCGACGCCTGCCAGCTCCACTGCGTATGCGGCAAGAGGACCATATTCAACGTCGCACCGCCGTCCCGGATGATATGTGCCTGACGTGCCCACAATAAAGCGCTCTCGAGTCATCCCTCACCTCTCAGATTCTTCATGCCGCCGCTGTGATGTGCGGCCACAGGCACCGGATTGCCGTGCTGTTCTTATGTTAACGGAAAGACACGTCCTGTCTGAGTGTTCGGCTGATCCTTCTGGGCACGCACAGCGCATGGATCAGCAGCGTTGCATCATCCACGGCGGCAGCGATCGTACACACAACAAAAGACCCGAACACCTCGCGGGGTGTCCGGGTCCTCACGTCATCGAGTGACGCGTAAGAAAAATGTCTCAGTCGAGATCGTCGACGCTGAGCAAGCCCTTCTTGTACGCCTTCGCCAGGCGACGAGGCACGCGAATCTCACGACCGGCAACCTTCAGATTGTCGAGCTGGGTGAGATCAGCCTTCCATGCTGACCGGCGAGTGCGGGTGTTCGCTCGGGACATCTTGCGTTTGGGAACTGCCATGGCCCTACCGCTCCTCTTTCTACATTCGTGGACATCACTACCGGCAATAACTGTGCCATGCCTGCTGACAAAATGCCAGCTGCTGACTCCAGATTCGCTGTGATTTCACTCGCGTACCGGCAACCCAAAAACTCTAGCACGCCAGGGGCGTGACTTTCTTCCCTCTTTGTAGGACTTTGCCCACATTTGCGCCCTCCACTCCCCTCGTAATTGTCGTAATTGACGAGGACGACCATGCGCCGCTACTGCGTGCCGACACGATAGAGTGACAGCATCATCAATGGAACCACGAGCAAGCGGAGGGGTGACACAGATTCCGTGAACGATATCCGAACGCTTCGTGCAGGAACGCTGATCACCCATGAAATCGAGATCAAACGCTCACGCTTCATCGCCACTCTGGCCCGCGCCGACACCGAAGATGAAGCGCGCGCACTCATCGACATGGTCCGTTCGGAGCACCCACAGGCGCGGCATAACTGTTCGGCCTACCTCATCAGTGCGGATGGCCGAAACGCAATCCAGCATTCCTCTGACGACGGGGAACCATCGGGCACAGCCGGCACGCCTATGCTTGAAGCCCTCAAAATGTCTGACACGTGGAATGTGACAGCTGTCGTCACCCGTTATTTCGGCGGAGTGCTGCTGGGTGCGGGAGGCCTCATCCGCGCGTATTCGTCGGCGGTGAGCGAGGCACTGGCCCGCGCACCTCACGTGGTCATCAAGACTCTCAGCATTGCTCGCATCACTGTCGATTTCAATGATGCCGGTAAGTTCCAGTCGGAGCTGCACAGCGCGAATGTGCCGATTGTGGGCAGCACGTGGGATGCGCGTGTCCACCTCGACATCGCCGCCACTGACGACGACATCGAGCAGTGGGTAGACCGCGCGATGGTTCTGACCCACGGGCAGGCCAGCGTTCACGTAACGGGACGAACTCGAATAGAAGTGGACGCATGAGACAAAAACCCGTACAGTGTCGCATGTGATTCACACAGCAACGAACCAAATGAACGCGACACAGGTCGCGCGGCGTTGCGTGCACGCAGTTTCTGCGTGCTTTTTCTGTATCTGCACGGCGGAGTGTCTCTAGGGCGAATAGCCTTCTCCGTACGTCTATGCGTACTGCTGTTCGCCCGCATGGTGATTGAACCAGCCCATTTTTCTTTTTCTTTCCTTCTTGACTTTTTCTCTATGGAGTGATTTTTCATGACCGCTATCGCCGCAAACGTCACTGAACTCATTGGCCGCACCCCCCTCGTCGCTATCAATCGCCTCGCGGGCGACAACGCCCACGTCATCGCAAAAGTAGAGGCGTTCAACCCTGCGTCATCTGTCAAGGACCGTATCGCTGCCGCCATCATCGACGCTGCCGAGGAATCGGGCGCCCTCAAGGAAGGCGGAACCATCATCGAGGCCACCTCAGGCAACACGGGTGTCGCACTGGCAATGGTGGGCGCCTCGCGTGGTTACCACGTGGTCATCGCGATGCCCTCGTCGATGAGCATTGAGCGCCGCCTGCTGATGAAAGCCTTCGGCGCTGAACTGGTGCTGACCGACCCGAAGGACGGCATCTCCGGTGCCGTGGCCGCAGCCGAGAAGATTCGTGACGAACGTGAAGGCTCAATCATCGCCTCACAGTTCACCAATCCTGCCAACCCGCAAATACACCGCGTCACAACCGCGGAAGAAATCTGGGCGGATACCGACGGCACGGTGAATATCGTCGTTGCCGGAGTTGGAACTGGCGGCACGATCTCAGGTGTGGGCGACGCGCTCAAACAGAAGAACCCTGATATCCAGATCATCGCCGTGCAGCCCGCTGAATCCCCTATGCTGACCGGTGGCGCAAGTGGCCCCCACGGAATCCAAGGAATTGGACCGAACTTCGTGGCCGACACTTATAACGCACAAGTCGTCGATGAGGTGATAGATATCGACACCCCCACTGCTCTCACCTTTGCCCGCCGCGCCGCTGCTGAAGAAGGCCTGCTTGTCGGCATTTCCTCGGGTGCTGCCCTGGCTGCAGCAACCCAGGTTGCTGAGCGTGCTGAAAACGCCGGTAAGAACATCGTGGTCGTGTTGCCCGATACGGGCGAGCGATACCTGTCAACTGCGCTGTTTGAAGATCTGCGCGACGACAACGAGTAATACTGATACTGATCGGTCTCACGTGTGGGTGGCACGAGCGGTGTGCTCCTGTCACCCACACTGGGGATCTCGGCCACTGATTGAATAAGAGGCATCATGGCACTTTCTCCCTCACGTGCGCTTAAGCTTCTGCGAGAGGACCTCGACACTGCGCTCAAACGTGACCCAGCTGCACGATCGCGCACTGAAGTGGCGTTGACCTACCCTGGTGTGCACGCGCTGTGGAGTCACCGTGTTGCGCACGCACTGTGGCAGCGCAATGTGCGTATACCGGCTCGCCTGATTTCCTCTTTCGCGCGTGTCATGACTGGAGTTGATATCCATCCGGCCGCGCAGATCGGCCATCAGGTTTTCATTGACCATGCGACCGGTGTCGTGATCGGCCAGACGACTGAAGTGGGCGACGACGTCGTGATCTTCCATGGTGTCACGCTGGGCGGTGTGTCGATGAGTCCGGGGAAGCGTCACCCCACAGTGGGGCACCATGTCATGATCGGTGCGGGCGCAAAAGTTCTGGGCCCGATCACCATCGGTGACAATTCAAAGGTGGGTGCGAACGCCGTGGTGACCCGCGATGTTCCGGAATGCTCGGTGGCCTTGGGGGTTCCGGCCAGGTCGCATCCTTCCCCCGAATCGGTGGAAGAGCCGGACGATGAGCTGATTGTGGATCCGAACTCCTACGTGGATCCGTCCCTCCTGATTTAACCGAGGAATCTCGGCCTCTGCGCTGCGCTTCCCCCTCGGCCCACACCGCATGTTGCACGTGCTCACGCCAATGTGTGTGACACCGGAGGTGACGTCACCTGCCAAAATACCCACAAACGTGCGCCAGGTCACGTAGGCTAAGGGCATGACGAAGCGAACGTTGCAAGCTTCTTTGAATACGTTGGCCGATGTCGATCAGCCCCAGGGCGTCCAGCTTGCCACCCTCACGAGGTACGACATCCCAGCGTTGGCATCGCTCCATGTCATCGCCTATGGAGCGCCCTCCACTGCGGAGAACCTGTGGGAATCAACGGATGAAATGCGTCTGTATTTTGAAGGTGCGTTTGGTCAGCCTCGTGACGACTCGTTCATCGGCGCGTGGCGTGACGGAAGCCTGGTGGGAGCGATCCTGTGCGTCACCGATGTTGTGTGGGATGATGCTCCGCGCGGTCCGTTCGTCATTGACTTGATTGTTGATCCTGAATGCCGTCGTGAAGGCATTGCAACGGTGCTCATTGCCGAGCTTGCCCGCCGTTGCGCGTCGTGGGGTGAAAATGACTTGTCCTTGCGCCTTGATCTGAAATCCGCGCCCGACGCGCAGAAGTTCTACGACGCACTCGGTTTTGTGGAGGTCAACGCCGAATCGGACGATTCCGCGTCCTAGGTCCTCCCCTGCTCGCTGCAGACGCCTGTCTACCCCGCTTCTCTACCGGCTTTCGTCCTTCTGTTTTGCATGGGCCTGTATGCCCGAGCTAGCTCCGGCTTGCATCCATGACCACTGCGGGTCACCGCACCTAGACGCCCTAACACGATTGACGAGGGCGACCCATCCGATGTTCGGTGCACACCACCAGTGCGTGAGTCGCCCTCGTCAATGTCGTATTCAGCTGAACATTACCTAGCCTGTCGGCGCCTTGCTGCAACCAAGGAGAGCCCACCAATCAGGCTGATTCCAACAAGTGCGGGCACGAGGCTTCCGACTGTGGAGCCGGTACGCGCAACCGTTGCCTTGTAGCCGGCTTGAGCGGATGCCGCTCCTGCCTTACCCCCGTTGCCGTTTTCTGGCCGGTTCACGTCGCCACCAAGATTGCCCTCGTCTTTACCCGCATCGGCATCGGCGTTTGCATCACCATCTGCAGGCTTGGTGTCGGACTTACTCGGTCCAGTGGCCTTCAGAGACAAGCTATCCATCTGCACCCACTGGTCAGCAGTAGGGGCAGCGTCTACAAAAATATCGATCTGGCTGTTGCTTCCCGAGTCGAATTCCACAACAAAGCGCGTGTATCCGGCCAAGTGTGTGAATTCCTGAGAGGCAAGAACCTGTCCGCCTGGACCGGTTTGACGCGCACCCACCGTTCCCTTGTCAGTGCGCTGCGGGTTGTCAGGACCAGTCGTCACGAACGCTGTCATCTTGTAGTGAGTGTTGGGTGTGACGGTTACTGTCTGGGAAAGCTCCAACGTGCCTTGGTTGTTCCGCATCCATGCCTGGTGTTCTGACCCATATGCCCAATCCGGCTTGCCATCAAGACCGCAAGGTCCGTGGCATTGCCAATGGGGACTCATACCGCCATTCTCTACGCGCTCAAAACCGGGGTCCTTAACGAGGTTCGGGTGGATCACATTGCCATCCTTATCTACCTCGAATGCCATCTGGAAAATGTTGTAGGAGCCCCAGATTGACATGGCGAAATGCACTTCTGAACCTGAATTCCACGGGTGCATGTACGGTGCATACATTCCGGGATAATCCAGTGAGGTTGCCACTACTGTCTTGTCTGACCACGGACCTTCCGGACGATCTGCCAGGCGGTACACCACGTCAAAGATTCCCGCTTCGTCTGAATCAGTGGTGTACATCAGCATCCACTTGTTCAGGTATGAGTTGTACTGCAAAGACAGTTCCGTCGTTGGAGCTTCAATGATGTCGGCCGCGGTACCCTCGTCGTCACCCCACTCGCTGCCGTTCCAGTACTGGTAAGCATCCTTTTCGAGGATCTTGTTCTCATCAACCCTGGCGATGCGGATGGCACCGAAGCGACCATTCGGCGTGCCCATCATGTAGACGAAGCCATCGCCTTGACCGTGAGCAAAGCCCACCATCTGAAAGTTATTGGACCACTTGTCATCGTTGGTCCACTGCGGGCCGTCGGTCGTATTCCAGGTTTCTCCCCCGTCATCGGAGTACGCGATACGGGAATAGTTCGTGAACCATTCTCCGGGGACGCCCCACTTATTGACGGACATGAACGCCAAATACTGCCGGCCGCCCACCGCGATGCCGCCGGTGGGAATAGTGGTGTGCTCGGTTTCAGGGATCTTGAGCGAGGGAATGATCTCCCGCGCTTTTCCGTTCTCATCGACCACGGCAGAATCGAACAGGATTCCGTCTTCAGCGAAGTTCCTGGTGGACGAACGCAGCAGTGCATTCGAACGCCAGTCTTCTCCGCCGCCACCATTGCCGCTCCATTCGCCGAAGGTGTCACCAACAGCGAATAACACATGACCGTGTCCGTCATCCCACATGATTCCAAGGTCGGTTCCCTGGATTTTCATGGTCTGGGCGGTGTTTGTAAAACCTTTAGCACCTGTCAGCTGAGCGACAACGCGTGCAGCCGAAGGATGAGCGTATGGCTTCTCCGCCTCGGGTGCGGCTGGATCGGCAGCGCACGCTGTTCCTGCCAGACACAGCGCGCCGGCGCATGCGCAGGCAGCAATGATTGCTCCTCGTCGAGTGAATAAGCAGCGCCCTGGTGGTGAGCTAGACTCACGCATAGCGTGTCCTTTCCTTGGATGGGTGTGTCGGCCGTGACCGTCGTCCTCATCGATGAGGACGCTCCTACTTCAGACCGGACATTTTGATGTTGCCAATGATCTGGCGCTGGAAAATAAGGAAGATGATGATCACTGGCGCCGCTGACAGGACAGAGCCCGCCATGAGTAAACCCAGTTCAGAGGTACGTTCCGAGCGGAACGTCGCAAGGTATTGCTGGAGCTGGTACTTCTCCGGGGACGTGATGGTCAGAATCGGCCACACGTATGCATTCCAGTATCCCAGGAAGGACGTGATGCCCATGACGACGAACGGAGGCTTCGACAGGGGCAGGAACAGACGCACGAAAATCTGGAAACGCCCGCACCCATCCAGCATGGCTGCCTCTTCGAGGGATGAGGGGATCGACAGGTAGAACTGTCGGATAAAGAAGATCATTCCCGCGTTCGCGATACCGGGAATAACCAGAACGGCCAGAGTATCCAGCATGCGTAACTTCGTCACAACGATGAAGCTGGTCAGCAGAATCGTCATACCCGGAATGAACATCGTCGTGATCATGACGACCCACAGGATTTTCTTGAAGCGGAACTCCAGGCGTGCGAACGCATAGGCAGCAAGTGAGTTGACGGTCAGGCTGGCAGTCATGAAGAGCAGCGCACCCAGAAGCGTCCACAGCAATGCGCGGATGAACGTGGGATCCTGCGCGATGCGCGCGTAGTTTTCCCAGTGCCACACTTCGGGGAAGAACTGGAAGGGGGTCTGAACAACTTCGGTCTTTGCCTTGAATCCTGCGATGACCATCCACAGCAGGGGGAACAGTGCAGCGAAGATGAAGATCGCACCGAACAGGCCTTTGATCAGGATGACCGGCCACCATTGTTTCCGGTGGAACTGCGGTGCTGCTGCCTGTTCTTTCTTCGTGGAGTCCGATGTCTCCATTGCGGTGCTGACACCCGTCGACGTTGACATTACTGACATGATTAATCCACCAGCTTCTCGGAGTTCACGAATTTGAAGATCAGTGCGGAGAGGGTTCCCAGAACCAGGAACATCAGCAGGGCTGCTGCAATCGAGTAGCCCACGTTCATGTCTCCGCGGAAGTGATTGAAGATGAACAGGTTCGGTGTGGTTGTCGAATCCAACGGCCCGCCGCCGGTCATGACCAGCGGGAGCTCGTACTGTTGGATCGCGCCGATAATGCCTGTTACCAGCAGATACAACCCCACATTCTTCATCTGCGGCAATGTGATGTAGAAGGTCTTTTGCCACCAGTTCGCTCCCTCGAGCGAGGCGGCTTCGTAGAACTCGCTGGGGATGTCAATCATGGCTGCCACCATGATCAGGGATGTGAGGCCCATTCCCAGCCAGATTGCCGGGACTGCGATGGCCAGAAGCGCCCACTGGGGGTCACCCAGCCATGCGATTGGTTCAACTCCGAAGAACCCGAGGAACCAGTTCAAAATGCCGCCGGAGTAGTCATAGATCAACACGAAGATGATCGAGGTAATAACGCCGGAAATAATGGTCGGCAGATAGATGCTGACCTTCAACGTGTCAGCAAATCTGCGCGACACAGATACGACAAGACTGGAAAAGAGGAATGCGAGAACCAACGTGGTGGGCACGGTGAACAGAACGAACATGAAACCGCGTTTAATGGCGGCGATAAACAGCGGGTCCTTGAGGACGTCCGTGTAGTTCTTGAACGCAACGAATACTGCGGGCTTGTAAAAGCTCCAGTCCTGGAATGACAGGTACGCTGCGTAAATTGCTGGCCACACCACGAAGATCCCGAGCAGCACAAAGGCGGGAAGGATCAAGAGGTATGCGAGTCGTCCATCACGGAAACGGAACTTCTTTGAGTCCTTCCGCACCTTTGTACTGGACATCGGGATTCCTTTCTTCAGCCTGGGAACAGTCCTATGACAGGGCTGAGTTACTTATCGCCGGGAGCAGGTGCTTTCTCGGGAAGGCTCTCACGATCGATCACGGTCTGGATCGCCTTCTCAGCAGTGTCGATCGCCTGGTCAGCGGTCGCGGCACCCTTCATCACGGTCTCCATCGCCGTGCCGACTGCCATCGAGACATCCCACGGGTAGGCAACGCTTGGAATGGCATCGGGAGCAATCTCAGTCATGATGACGTCTGACCACGGAGCGGACTTGGCCTCTTCAGTGGCGGCCACGCCTTCCTGAACGTCGTCGCGCGGAGGAATCTTGGTGAACTGGGTGGCAACATAGAACGGAACGAGGTTCTCAACGTCTCCGGCCAGAACCCATTCGAGGAACTTGCCTGCTTCTTCAGGGTGCTTGGCCTTTGCGTCAACAACCCACTTGAAGTCACCCAGTGTGGTGGTGGTTCGTCCCTCTCCGTTCGGTGAGCTCGGGAACAGGCCCAGACCCGTGTTCGTCAGCATGTCCTGGTAGTCGGAGCCAACCTCGGACATCATCCAGGAACCGGACACCTTGTAGGCCACCTTCTTTTCACCGAATTCCTTGGCTTCCAGGTAGCTGCCCAGAGGCTGCTTGGCCATGTAGCCGTTGTCCCACAGATCCTTGTAGAACTGCATGAGGTCACGGTAGCCCTGGTCGTTGATGTTCGGTGCGCTCCAGTCATCGGTCAGTGCGTTGTGTCCGGAAGCATTGAACTGCTGGCCCACAGATGCCCAGGCGAATGTGCCGGCATCAGATGCCGGGGAAATGCAGTACTGACCATCCGACAGGGTTGGCTGAATCTTCGCGCAGTTGTCGAGCAGATCCTGCCACGTCTTCGGTGCCTGCTCAGCGTCAAGGCCGGCAGCGGAGACCATTTCCTTGTTCCAGAACAGCACTGTCTGCGGCTCCAGAACCAGCGGGTATGCGTAGTAAGTGCCATCAATCTGGGAAACCGAACGTGCCAGGTCGGTCATCTTGTCCAGGCCTTCCTTGGACACGATCGAATCCAGATCGTGGAACTGAGCGGCATTCACGCCGTCATTGAGCGGTCCGGCGAAGGTGTAAATGTCGGGACTCTTGTTTGCTGCCTGCGCCGACTTCATCTTCTGATCCCACGCGTCGGCCGGTACTTCGGTGTCGACTACGGTGATCTCGTCCTGCGCTTCGTTGAACTTCTGAACGATGTTCTTGTACCACTCATTTTCCACGGGGGTGAATGTGCGGTGCCAGAATTCAATGGTCGTGCCGCCCTCGGATGATGACCCCGAGGCTGCTGCGCCGCTTTCTGAACCTGCGGGTTCACCTGGCGTTCCCGAGCCGCATCCTCCTACGAGAACAGATGCCAAGGTGAACGACGCAATCCCTGCCCACGCCCACCTGCTCTTTCCTGAATTCATGGTGTCTCCTCTTCGATATGACTCAACGTTGAGTCCGTTAGCCCTATCTCGCGTTGTGATGATCTTTGAGCATTCCACCAGTGGAAAACTCGCTGATTATGGCACCTGGAAGCCAATGGCTAATTGACCCTGACTACCTGGTGCTCTACACTATACAGTAATCGATTACAACTCGTGAAATTTCGACACACATTGTGATATTTTCTCAGGAAAGGCGATCAACGATGCTCTCCCCCTTGACAGGTCTGACCACAATTCGCAACGTAGCCACTCGCTCCATCTCTCCGGAAAACTTCGACGGCACACCTGGGGGTGGCGGCCGCGCGACCGAGGGAACCGGTGCGGAATGTGCACGCGACCTGGGATCCACGTGGAAGATCTCCCCCAGTATTGACGTTCCGGCTCGCGGCACATTCGAGCTGGCCAACATCTCAGGTGCCGGATGCATCACTCATATCTGGATGACCGCTCACACCTCACTGTGGCGTCGCCTGGTCTTCCGCTGCTACTGGGACGGCAGTGACGAACCTGCCGTTGAGGTGCCCTACGGCGACTTCTTCTGCAATGGCTGGTCCGTGTTCTCGCAGGTTAATTCTGTTCCGATCGCCGCCAACCCGCACGGTGGTTTCAACTCCTACTGGCCCATGCCGTTCAAGTCCGGTGCTCGCCTGACATTGGAGAACACCTCCGACGAGGATGCCCGCGTCTACTACCAGATCACCTACGACATTGACGAGGGTGACTCATCCGCCGCTGACGGCGCAGCCGCCAAGGACGATATCGCCTACTTCCATGCGCAGTGGCGCCGCTCCAACCCCCTGCCGACGCTCACCACACACCCGATTCTGGAAAACATCGAGGGCCAAGGGCACTACGTGGGCACCTACATCGCATGGTCAGTCAATGACAATGGCTGGTGGGGCGAAGGCGAAATCAAGTTCTACATGGACGACGACACTGACTATCCCACGATCTGTGGCACCGGCACTGAGGATTATTTCGGTGGTGCCTGGAACTTCGATGTCCCCGGCCGCGGATACACGACGTTCTCCACGCCGTATTTGGGAATGCCGCAGGTCATCCGCCCCGATGGCCTGTATATCGCCAATCAGCGTTTCGGAATGTACCGCTTCCATATTCAGGATGCAATCCACTTCTCCAAGGGACTGCCGCGCGTCGACATTCAGGCTTTGGGCTGGCGTTCAGGTGGCCGCTACCTGCCGCTGCATGACGACATCGCCTCGACCGCCATGTTCTACCTGGATCGTCCGGTCACGAACCGTCCCGAGGCGCCGACCTACGATTCCATGGAGGTCCACCTGGGAGCAGCTCCGGCCACTGACCTGGCCTAGTGTCATAGCCTTCCTGTCAGCGTCGGGCTTTTGCCTAGCGCTGACAGCTCGGACACCAGAAGAGACGCCTCGTAGCCATCAGATCCTCCGCAACGGGAGTGCCGCAACGCAGGCACGGCCTACCGGTGCGGTGATAGACATACCAGCGTGATGCTTCAGGATCACCCTCAAGGGGTGGTTCCGGAGCATCCTCGTCGCTCACTGTTTCGATTCTGCCCACTTCAAGGCCGTGTGCCATGAGTGGGCAGATCGTTTTCCACAGCAGGCTCAGGCGCGCCTCGGCCACTCGGTTGCCTCGGCGTCTGGGATGAATCCCCGTAATGAAGAGCGATTCTGCGCGGTAAATGTTCCCAACGCCGGCAATCACAGACTGATCCATAACCAGTTCGCCGATGGTGCGCGATCGTGAGCGGATCGCATCGATGAAGGCGCGCTCCAGGTCGGGACGAGTCAGCGCGTGGGGTGAAAGCGGATCGGGACCCAGACGCCGCAGCACCTGGCGCTGTTCATCAGGTGTGATGACTTCGCAGCGATTGGGACCTGACAGGTCGGCGACCGCGTCATCTGTTTCGATGCGGACCCTGACCTGGCCAACCGGCTCGGGTGGAGTCCATCGGCCGTACTCGTCCGTTGTGCCGCTGTCGCCAGCCAGCCGCGGAGCTCCGATCGATACCGGAACCTCCACCGATTCACCGCCATATAAACGCCACGACCCATACAGACCCAGGTGGACATGCAGCCACAGGTCGTCGGTATATGCCACCTGCGTACCGTCGGGGTGTCCCTCGCGTACCGGTCCGGGCGCGCTCAACTGCATGAAGAAATGCTTGCCGTGCGCACGAACCGACGTCACTATCCTGCCGTTGATCAGGCGTGCTCCGCCGGCGAAGCGCCCCTGCGGCGATGACACCCGGACCGCACGTCCGACAAACAGCGTGTCGAACGTGCGGGTCAGAGCATGAATAACGTCGCCTTCAGGCATAGGTTCTCGCCACTACCAATCTGGCAGTGCGCGGCTAGTTCTTCGGCAGAACCAGGTTCACCAGTTTAGGTGCGCGCACAATAACTTTCAGCGGCTCACGTCCATCGAGGATGGCGCGGATCGGCTCCAGGTCGAGCGCGCGAGTGCGCAGATCGTCCTCGTCAATTGAGGGCGATACATCGAGGCGGGCACGAACCTTGCCGTTGACCTGCACGATCGCAGTAATCGTTTCTTCTTCGAGCAGTGATTCGTCCTCAACGACCGGGAACGGTTCACGTGCGAGCGACTCACCGTGCCCCAGTTTGTGCCACAGTTCTTCAGCGATGTGCGGCGCAACAGGGCTGACCATCAGCACCAGGGGTTCGATGATTTCGCGCGGTACCGCATCCATCGACGTGATGTGGTTATTCAACACGATCATGCGGGCAATGGCGGTGTTAATGCGCAGGTTCTCGAACTCAACCGTCACATCCGCGATCGTGCGGGCCAGCAGTTTGCGCGTGGCCAGATCGGCCGATTCGTCACTGACAGTGACCTCACCAGTTTCTTCATCGAGGACATTGCGCCACAGGCGCTGCAGGAAGCGCTGAGATCCAACGACGGCTCGCGTCTCCCACGGGCGGGAAATATCCAGCGGTCCCATCGACATCTCATACACTCGCAGCGTGTCCGCGCCATAGTCCTGAGCGAATTCGTCAGGTGTGACAACGTTCTTCAGGGACTTGCCCATCTTGCCGTATTCCTGTGTGACGGGCTCACCCTTCCAGGTGAATCCGCTTTCCTCGTCGCCCGTCACTTCATCGGCCGGCACGTATGCGCCGCGTGAATCCGTGTAGGCGTAGGCCTGGATGTAGCCCTGGTTGAACAGCCGGTGGAACGGCTCAGATGCGCTGACGTATCCCAGGTCGAAGAGGATCTTCTGCCAGAAACGCGCATACAGCAGGTGCAAAACGGCGTGTTCGACGCCACCGACATACAGGTCTGCACCGCCGGATTCGCCCGGGTTGCGCGGCCCCATCCAGTACTGCTCATTGACCGGATCAGCGAAATGTTCGGTGTTATTCGGGTCGCCGTAACGGATTTCGTAAGCGCACGAGCCAGCCCAGTTCGGCATGGTGTTCGTGTCACGACGATACGTCTGTTTGCCTTCACCCAGATCCAGTTCAACGTCCAACCAGTCCGTTGCCCGACCCAGCGGTGCTTCCGGCTCAGACGCAGCATCGTTCTCATCGAATGTGCGCGGCGAAAAGTCATCAATTTCCGGCAGGGTGACGGGGAGCATCTCATCAGGCAGCGCGTGCACGCGGCCATCAGCCGAATACACCACGGGGAACGGTTCACCCCAGTAGCGCTGACGTGAGAACAGCCAGTCACGCAGGCGGTACGTCACGGTTTTCTTGCCCAGGCCGCGTTCTTCCAGCCACTGTGTGATGCGCTCAATGGCTGCTTCCTTGCCCAGACCGTTGAGGTCCACTTCCTCATTGGCCGAGTTGGTGATGACACCGTCACCGACCCACGCGGCTTCGTCGCGGTCGAAGTCTTCGGGTGGGGTGATCGTGGTGATGATGTCCAGGTCGAAACGACGTGCGAAGTCAAAGTCACGCTGGTCGTGCGCGGGCACAGCCATAATCGCGCCGGTGCCGTATCCCATCAGGACATAGTCGGCCACAAAAATCGGGATGCTCGTGCCGTTAACAGGGTTGGTGGCGAAACGCCCGGAGAACACGCCTGTCTTCTCTCCTGCTTCGGCGGTTCGCTCCGCATCCGTCATGCGTGCAGCGCGTTCACGGTAGGCTTTCACAGCCGTAGCTGGTGTGGCGTATCCACCTGTCCACGCTTCGCGTGTTCCATCGGGCCACTCAGCAGGCACGTTCAGGTCAGCAGCGTCGCCCTCGTCCCCGAGCAGGGGGTGTTCGGGGGCAACGACCATGAATGTTGCGCCAAAAAGCGTGTCAGGGCGGGTGGTGAACACATCGAGCCGCGTGCCGTCAGCGTCAAATGTGACGCGCGCGCCGGTGGAGCGGCCAATCCAGTGATGCTGCATTGAGCGCACCTTGTCCGGCCAGTTCACTGTGTCCAGGTCAGCGTCCAGGCGGTCAGCGTAGGCGGTGATTCGCATCATCCATTGGCGCATGCGCTTGGTAAAGACTGGGAAATTGCCGCGCTCGGAGCGTCCCTCGGCGGTGACTTCCTCGTTGGCGAGCACGGTGCCCAGGCCGGGAGCCCAGTTCACGGGCGCCTCGTTGATATAGGCCAGGCGGTAGGAATCGAGCACGCGGGCCTGTTCGACCGCTGTCAGATCGTCCCACGCCTTGTCGAATGTTTCCTCGCCCTCAGATGTGGCGATCGGGCGCGTGCCGGAGCGGAATTCGTCTTCCAGTTCGCTGATCGGACGGGCGCAGCCTTTCGTGCCGGCCGGGTTCGTCGCTTCAGTGTCATACCACGCGTTGAAGATCTTCAGGAAGATCCACTGCGTCCAACGCACAAACAGGTCATCGGTTGTAGCAAATGAGCGGCGCTTGTCGTGCGACAGTCCCAGGCGCGCCAGTTGGCGACGCATATTCGCAATGTTGTCGTATGTCGTGATGCGCGGATGTTGGCCGGTCTGGATGGCGTACTGTTCAGCGGGAAGACCGAATGCGTCGAATCCCATCGTGTACAGCACGTTAAAGCCGCGCATGCGCTGGAAACGTGCGATCGTGTCAGTGGCGATATAGCCCAGTGGGTGTCCAACGTGCAGGCCTTTGCCTGACGGGTAGGGGAACATGTCGAGCAGGAAGTAAGGGGTCAGTTGCGCCAGTGGCCCTTCAAGGTCTCCGGTTGGGTTATCGGCATTGAATGTGCCACGGTCATCCCACTGCTTGTGCCACTTGTCTTCGATGGCGTTGGCCATCTGTGCGGTGTAGCGGAATTCCGGCTCCGAACCTTGATTCTGGCTCATTGATGGATCCCTCTCGAATTCTTCGGTCATGCTCGTCAAATTGGCCTGTTGCCAACCACTTAAGGGTATCTCATCGCGCCACTGGCTACCGGATTCGTTCAGCGTACGATCGGGCGCAGGTGCGGAGGGGTATCGCGACGAGGGTGGCCCATGCGGGCGCAAGATGGGTGACAATAGAGCCATGAGTACAGCATTTGAGAACATCATTGATGGAACATGGTCGGGACGCTTCGCATGGGCTGACGACGTTTGTGTTGTTTTTGCCACCATTGAGCCGATCCGCGCTGGTCACATGCTGGTGGTGCCGCGCCACCCTTACCCGTCGTGGACGGACGCGCCGGTGGAGGTTGCCGAGCACCTGATGCGCGTGGCTCACATCATTGGGCGAGCACAGATCGAAGCCTTCGACGTGGAACGAGCCGGCCTGATCATTGCCGGTTTTGAGGTACCTCACACCCATCTGCATGTGGTCCCCATGAAGTCGGAAGCAGATATTGCATTCGCCAATGCTGCTCAGGCTAGTGATGATGCCCTCGACGATGCTACGACGAGGGTGCGTGAGGCACTGGTGGGCCTGGGGTACGAGGCGAACGTGCCGCCGTCGATGGGGTCAGCTTCCCTGAGCTAGCTCGGGTGCGCGGCTGCGACAGTTGGCGCGCGATTGCGCCCGTTACTGTTCGACGTGAAGATCATCCGGGTCGGTGGCTACGAAAATGGCATCTGCGGCCACGTCACCGATTTCGACGGTATGCGCGCGCTCTTCACCAGATTCACGCACGTCAAGTGTGAGTGTTCCCAGCGCAGGTGAGCGGCGCACCACCGTGATACGGGCATCCAGGGCGATCCCCCTGCTGGCCAGATCGCGCAGCATCTGCGGATGGCCATCTGAGATTCGCACGATGACCGTGTCAGTTCCTTCGACAACGTCAGACAGCGGCATCATACCGGGAGCCAGGCGAGTGCCGTCAGGAGCCGGAATCGGGTCGCCATGTGGGTCGCGCATCGGGAAACCAAGCGCACGGTCGAGGTGCTCAAGCAGCGTCTCGGAGACCGCATGTTCAAGGATTTCTGCTTCTCGGTGAACTTCGTCCCACTCAAAGTCGAGCTTTTCGTACAGGTATGTTTCGAGGAGGCGGTGGCGACGCACCACACCTACTGCTATTGCGCGGCCCTTTTCGGTCAGGTGAACCTTGTGGTATGGCTCATGTTCAACCAACCCCTGGTCTTTGAGCCTTTTGACGTTTTCAGATGCCGTTGATGCGACGACCCCCATTCTGGCGGCAAGATCGTTCACCGATACTCCGGCACCACTCCACTCCCCTGCGGAGTAAATAGTCTTCAAGTAGTCCTGCGTCATTTGCGTGATGGGCACGTCACGCAGATCGTCGTGGTGTTCCATCAGCCCTCCAGGTTTGTCAGTGTCAAAGACGCGTTGGCGCTCCGGTTCTTACTGTAGATGCCCATGCGCGCCTGTGCATGCGTCCTGCAGATGTGTCCTATCGCCTACTTTTCAAGTTGTCTGAAGCCCCTTGACACGAGTACAGTATTACTTCGTTACGAGACGTAGCGCCGTTAGCTCAATTGGCAGAGCAGCTGGCTCTTAACCAGCGGGTTGGGGGTTCGATTCCCTCACGGCGCACCACCTGTAACTCATGCGCCGTTAGCTCAATTGGCAGAGCAGCTGGCTCTTAACCAGCGGGTTGGGGGTTCGATTCCCTCACGGCGCACTTTTTATGCTTCCGCTCCTCCGAGAGAGTTTGTCACCTCTTCATGCTTCTTCGGTCACGTGCACGTCTTGGCGGTCGACACCAAAGCCTGCACAGATATTGCGCAGAGTGAGCCGAGGGTCGGCCATGGTTGGCGTCTCAATGCGCATCCCCGTCATCGAGATCGGCGAGGCGATTGTCGTGATCCCCGTTCGAGTAGCTGACGCTGGATCGAGTGCGGATGAAACACATTGCGCATGAAAAGAGCGTCCGAACTTTCCACCAGCGGCCTCAGCTCTTCGAAGAACGGCTCATCAAGACTCATCAACGACACAGCCTCACACCACCCTCACACCCGCTATTCCTCGACAACGAATGCTTCGAGGGCTGGATGACCATCAGGATCCAGAAAAGAGTCAAGAAGATCCCGAACCGGAATATCACAGACATAGGAGAACTCCACCGTACGCGAGTAGTCATTGGTCAACGTATCGCTCATGAGCATGGGAAGGATTCCGCGGTCGGGTGTCTGAAGCGTGTAGTCAAATTTGTTGATTTCCACGAGGGAATAACCAGGGCGCTGTTCGTAGGTGTAGCAGGGAATGTACATGGATGGGTAGTCGCGTTGCGCCCAGCGGAATGATTCGCCCGCCTGGTAGATGAACCAGCGTGTCACCAGGTCAAGATCCGGGGAAAAGAACGTAAATTGGATATCCTCGTTTCGCGTACTTTCTCCGTATGCGAACTGCCCATCCTCAAGCTGAGCCACGTGATAGACCGGATCCCCAGCATGACTGATACTGATCGAACGAGGATGGAACACATTGCGCATGAAAAGAGCGTCTGAACTTTCCGCCAGCTTCGACAGCTCCTCGAAAAACGGCTCATCAAGACTCGTGAGCGTCAATATTGCATCATCCCTTATTCTTAAGACATGTGACGGAGTCTTATCCTTCATTATACGGTCTGAACATATGAGAGCCATCCAGCTCCGGGTGGAGCCTCCGCTCTCAGAGTTTTCTTGCGTTGGCTCTAAGGGGCAAGGAATTGGGAAAGCGAAGGTTCTCCGTTTGCGTTGGTCACTGAATCGACCAGGTCGTGTACCTCTATGTCATGAATGTGAGAGTAGCGCACGCATTGGGAGACGTCATGTACAAGGTCGTCGCTCATCTTCATCGGCAGAAGTTCGCCATCTGGAGCTCGCAGAGTCGAAAGTGTGCGCGTCAAGCGGTGGAGAGCATATCCTTCCCGTATCTGACTAGTTCGGTGAGGAATGGAGAACTGCAGGTAGGCGCGAGCGTATCGATAGGGGAAGCTGGCGTTTAAGATAAGCCAGCGTAGGGCAATCTGTGCGTCCATAGTGACAAGTGAGAAGGAAATAGGACCACCTCGACCGCTTGAACCGAATGCGAAAGATCCGTCGTTGTGGTGTACCACGTGGAGGGCGGGGTCGCCATAGTCGTAGCTCAGCGTGACAGATTCATGTGCTACCTCGTTGAGTGCAAATCGGGCCCATCGGCATTCAGCTAAAGGCCGTAACTCATCGAAACTCAGTGTATCCATTCGAGGAGAATTCCTTTCTCTATGCACTCTGCAATTGACACCATTTCACCTCGTTCATTTAAGAAGATGAATTGCTTACCTCCGTCTTCAAATCCTAATGCGGGGGCGATTGTACCCTCTTCAACAGAGTAGCCACGAGGCAGTTCACCCAGCTGATAACCGTAGAGACGGTCATGAGCTTTCGGAGGCGGCATTGATCGCTTTTCAAATGGAATATGACGGCCTTCAGGTGCCGATGCGACGAATTGTCCCCCTGGATGACCGATCCGGTCGACGAATCGTCCATACTTTTCCTTGATTTGTTGAAGGCTGCTATGGCGCACAACTGAGTCAGGCAAGGCGCCGTTTGTATCTTGAAATCTATAATTCGGAACACCTCTCGAGTTTAAATTCTTTGAAGCCCACGCGTCGTAGGTCGGATACGGCTCTCCGTGCGCGTTCTTCCCAAATGGTGCGGGGCTTGTGTCCCAATGGGGGGTTGCGTCGGAGCGATGCAAGGAAAACTCGGTATATTGAGCTGGGTCTACGTGAGGGGCAGAAGCGTTGATGCGTGTCGAGGGTGTGTCTGCGCCTTTGCGGAGGAGCCTGTTGAGGGTGTCAGAGAACTTCCTGAACAACTCGGTGAGCTTGCCGAGCAGCCCCTTAAGATTCTTAACTGAATCAATGACCTTGTGAACAGTTGTGCTGATCCTGGATGTCATCGTGGCAACACTGGTGGATATTTGCGCCGCGATAGCGGGAATACCCAGCCCAGCGGTGGCAACCGCTTCGATAATGGCGGATGCGAACTTGCCGATGATTTCAGATAGAGCATCACGCACCAGGTCGTGAACAATCTGAACAAGCGTGGCAGCGACGTTAAGAGCCTGCCCCATCGCGCTGGCCCACTTGCCTGCCTGCTCAATCAGCTTGCCCAGGTCGGCTTCCAAGACGGTGATCGCGCTGATGGTTTGCCCGCTCATAGATGACAGGTCAGAGCGCGTATACCCGGCCAACTGCTGGGAGCACGCGGACAGCTGAGTGTTAATGTTGCCCCACGTCTGAGCATAGGCCGCAACCTGATCCGCATCACCAGTGAACTCATCGAGCCACTGATCCAAAGGGTGAACATGCTCAAGCACCCATCCGGCACCCATCGCGATCAGCGAACCGATCGGGTCAGCGATAAAACTGGCCGCATCACCTACAGCAGCGAACGCAGCCATACCGCCACTGACCCAGCTGCCTGAATTGAACGCGCCAACCAGCTGCTCGCCGTCTTCAAGAAGAAACGTGCCGGCAAGCGGGCTGGTCGAGTCCTGACGCTGCGCCACCAAAGGATTAGCCACGCCGACCTCGCTTCCCCCACACGCTCACCTCATTGTTGAAGGAGCGTGTCAGCTCGTCTTCGTGAGCAGTAAAATCCTCCACAGCAATACCCAGCTGACTGCACAGCCGGTCCAACGCGCTCGACGCGCTTGACAGCGCGTCACGCGCCTGACCTTCCACCAGCGACAGGGGCGGGACCAAAAAAGGCGAACACAATACGCCGAACGCGCCATCACCCACACCGACCTGAACGGACGCATCACGGGCCATCTGAATTCCCTGCCCCACGTGAGCGACATGACACCGGTGCTCATCAAGCTGGTCAGTGTTAATACGCAGATCGCCCGTCATTGGTCCGCAAGCTTTCGCACGGTCGGCGAATCAGCACCGAAGATCTCTGAGGCCACAGCAACCATCTGGGTGCGCACATCGCTCAACGCTGCCCTGTACGCCTCCATCACGCTGGACGTCAACTGGCTTTTCGACAAGGTCGACACCTGGGCGGCGAACTCAATCCTGTCAAGATGACCACTGTGATCCACATGCACCGTGACAATACGATCACGGCTCGAACCACTCCCACACGTATCCTCAGCCCGGCGCTGAAAACTCACCGCCGCTTGGGCATGACGCTCAGCGCCCGCCACCTGACAGTCAACCGCATCATGCGCCTCATCAAATTCATCCACACAACGTATATACGAGTTTGCACGTCATCCCGTCCATGAAACACACGTCACACCTTCAGCCGACACGCGCACAGAGCTGTCGCGCCTCGTTTGGGACACGGGCACCTGCCCTCCAAACCTGCAGGCGCAGACCGTCGCTGTACGACTCAGTCGATGCCGAGTTCCCTGCGCAGACGCTTGACGTGACCTGAAGCCCTGACGCCATATTGTGCAAGGGCAATCGTGCCGTCAGGGTTGACGACAAATGTGCAACGTTTTGGTCCCAGAATTTTGCGGCCGAAACTCATCTTTTCGCCAAAGGCCCCATAGGCGTCGATCACGGTGCCTTCCGGATCTGACAGCAGCGGAAATGTCAGTAACTGGTTTGCCTCGAACTTTTCCAGCGCCGCCATGTCATCCTTGCTGATTCCGACAACCTCATAGCCTGCCCCCTGCAGCGAGGCCAGCGAGTCACGAAAATCGCACGCCTCGGTAGTGCATCCGGGCGTGGACGCACGCGGGTAGAAGTACACCACCACGCCGCGTGCAGCACGAGCCAGCATGTCAGTCAGTGACACAGTGCCGTGCGTGGAATCCAAAGTGAATTCAGGAGCCTTGTCCCCCACCTTCAGTTCAGCCATGGCAGCCTCCTCATGTGTCCGCCGTATTTGTCCGTCGTCATCCACCACTGTAGGTCACGCCCGCTGCGAGCGCTCATGAAGGAACCATCCTGCCGTATCACGGCAACGCTAGAATCCTTTGGACTGCAGCCATCTCATCAATTCACTTGTCCTGGCCGCCTGGTAATCATCCCGGTCAGCCGCGTCGCCCTCGTGCCTCCTATCGAGTTTCCTGCTGTCAATGGCATCCACGATCACCCCGTCACGCAGGTAGACGATCCGGTCCGCGCGCGCAGCGCACACCGGGTCATGTGTCACCATGACAATGGTGGTGCCATCCTGATGTGCTTCTTCAAGCGCCTCCAGCACCTCACCGGTCATGGAGGTGTTCAGCGCACCGGTTGGCTCGTCAGCGAACACGATCGATGGCTGGGTGGCGAGTGCGCGACAGATGGTGGCGCGCTGGAGCTGTCCCCCGGATACCTGGGTGATCTCATGATCAGCTACTGCACCAATGTCGAATCGCTCCATCAGTGCGTCGACGCGTTCCTCGGCCGCCCTCGTCCCTGACCGTCCGGCAGCTTTCAAGGCGGGCAGCGCAATGTTGTCGCGAATCGTAAAGTTCTTCAGGAAGTGCGCCTGTTGGAAAACGAAACCCATCTCGTGCAGGCGCACGTGGCTCATCTGCTGATCGTTCAACTCGGTGAGCTCATGCCCTGCCAGTTCGACGGAACCGCCGGTGGGTCGATCCATCCCGCTCATGCAATACAACAATGTGGACTTCCCTGAACCTGACGCACCCATCACGGCGACGAACTGTCCGCGCGGCGCCTCCAGGTCGATGCCTCGCAGCACCTGCGTGGGCGGCTCCGTCGTCGAAAAGGTCTTCGTCAGGCCCTGCACGCGCAGCAGCGTCTGCCCCGCCTGCTGTGTGTGATCTGCAGGTTCGCGCGCTTCCATGTTGTCTGAGGCCATGCGCATTGTTGCCCACACCAGACCAAGTGCAACGGCGCAGATAATATTGCCGATCGCCATCAGGCGTATGCGGTCAAATCGATCGGCAAGCACTCCGGCGGGCGGTGCCAACAGGACGGCGGGCAGGAACCCTGCCAGCGTGATCAGCGCGACCGACGTGCTCAAGCCGGTGTGCTGGTAGGCATAGATGGTCAGAGCGAACGGTGTCAAGCCGTTGCCAGTCTTGGCGATCAGCTGCGCCAGCCAGATCAGGGCGAAGCGGCGTCGGCCTTCGCGTTCGTGTGAGTTGGTAAGCGTCGGAGTACTGGTCGGTGCAGACGAGTTAGCCCCTGAGGCCCGCCAGTTGGTGGCGGCGCGTCGGTTGGAGAAGGCGTGCCGGTGGGTGCAGCGGTACTCATCTCAGTCGCGTCCATCCAACATGGCTTGCGAGGCAGTCGCGCCACCCTCGGCGTTCGTGCTCTTTCCCTCGGTCAGTGCGCCGTCGGCCTCCCTCGTAGCTTCGCTCCAGCCGTACACCATTGCTCGCAGCGCATAGTCGTATTGACGGTCTGCATCGTAGCGCCACCCGCTGTTGAACACGGCTGCGAGGTGCGGAAACGAGGCTGGAAGTACCGTTTGGTGGCTCATCTGGTCGGCCTCGCCGCCCACTGGCTCCCCCGCCTCTGCGAGGACATGGCCAACCGTGTAGTTCACCAGAGCGTTCAGCTGGTCAGCGGCCTGGGAGTTCACAGGCATTCCTGCCTCCGCGAGAGACGTCAGCAGGCGTTCCATCAGGGCGAATAGTTCCGGTCCGGTTGCGGGGCGTGTGCCGACGATTGAGATGGCACGAGGGTGTCTGAGCAATGCGCGTCTCAAAGTGTGCATCACAGCGACCAGGTGCTCGCGCCACGAAGGTGTTGTCTGGGCGGCTGCCGGTACGGTGACGTCGCGCCACATGACCTCCATCAGGCCGTCAAGCACCGCCACCTTGTTGGAAAAATGCCGGTAGATCATCATCGGATCGACGCCGAGATCGCGTCCGAGCCGTCGCATGGTCAGTGCGTCGATACCGTCGTCGTCCACGATCTGCATGATGTATCGACGGGGAGGCCCCACAAGTCCTTCCTCCTCATCGTTCGTCGCACACAGGTCGGGACAACCGTCCAGCATGTCAGCGCGCAAATTCCGCTGCGATAGACAGCTGCTGACCAGCATCAGGGCTCTTGAGCAGCGCCAAGCTTGAGGCCGCTTCGGACAGTGTGTCGCGCATATTCAGCAACAATTTGCTCCGGCGCTGCTCGGTCCTGTGTCGGCGACGGTGGGTTTTGTCATGCCGGTGTGGTAAGCGGTGCCTTCGAAGGTGACGGGCACGTATGTGCCGTCGATCTGGACCCATTTGCCGTCTCCGTAGGTGGGGTCTGCCATGACGGTGACCTTGTCGGAGATGGTGCCGTTGTCACCGACTTTGGGGTCGGCCACGGTGGTGGCTTGGGGCTGGAAGTCGAAGATGACTTCGAAGTGCGGCACAGGCTTGTTGATTTCTTCAGGGTCGCCGGGGAACTTGGGTGGGTAGGTGACGGTGTCTTGGATTTGGCCGCTGACATGCACCTTGTTCAGAGAGTAAGGAGAGACCTTACTGTATCGAGCTGCGAATGAGACCGTTCCGTTTCCGGTGGAGCGCCACTCCAGGCTGATCGGCTTGTTACTCGTTTTGCCGGTCCACACGTTCGTGCCGGTTGACGTGAAGACAGCCGGACCCGACAGCGTGACTTTCGCGTTTGCCCCGGCGATCCAGTTGCCCTTGTTATCGGCGGCACCGATGTTGTGGATAGCGCCCTGACGATCACCCTCACCGGTCACTGTTGCATCTTTCGCGTTGAAGCCGCCGGAATTGCGGGCTTCTGTGGCCATTGCCTGAGCAAGGGAGAAGATGTCGGGCTGGACGCGCTTGACGTCGTTGTACATGGTTTTCACGTCCTGGGCGATGTTGCGTCCAAGATTGTCCTGATCGAAATTCTGATGGATCAGAAAACCAAGTGCCGCGCCGTGTCTCTTATCCAGGGTCGGCTGATACTTGTCGAGCAGCCATGCTGCCTGAGAGTTGGTGACTTTCAGGTCGGCTGGCGCGAAAGAGCGCGGGCCACTCATCTTGGATAGTGTGGCGCTGTCTTCTGGCTTCGGGTTGTATTTCCACATTTCGATACACCACACGTTCTCACCTGGAACGCCCTGTGGAGATGCCCAGGGGCCGAACCAGAATCCCTGGCCGCTTCCTTGCGCACCCACGCTGATCGGGATGTGCATTCCCTTGTCGAGGAAGTACAGCGCATGGGAGGGTCTTTGTGCCGTTATCACACCGGCGCAGGCAAGCGCGAACGCGACGAGGATCGCGACCACACGGCCTGTTATTCGCCCAATGGGCGTCGACTGCTGCATTGTGATACTCCTTGTTCTTCTCTAGCTAGAGTGGCGGAAGCGGCAAAACCTCCGTCACTTATCGCTAATGCGACAAACATGAAGCCCACGCCGCGCCGTGTGAGTCGAGTAACACAAAAGGGGCCTGCCAGCATTCCAGCCAGCAGACCCCCGAATAGATCGAACGGTTAGCAATACCGTCCGGTCGCGTTTCCTTTAGTGTCCATTTCACCGCAGAAATCGCTGTCAGTGTTCACGTCCAGCTCCCACGTGTATTCGTCCCCGCCACTGGGCGCGGGAGTGCTCGGGGCAGGTGCGGGCGCGGAGTAGTCCGGCTCCACGTAGCCGCCGCCCGACGTGTAGTCAGGCTCCGAATACGTCAGCTCCACCCCAACCCGAGTCGCCAGCAGGTTCACTGGCCGCAGCCTTGGCTTTTTCGGCCTTCTTCCACGCGGCGTGAGAATCCGACACCTTCTGAGCAGCAGCCTTCACCTGGCCGGTCGCCTCAGTCAGCTTCACGCTCATCTCGTCGAACGGGTCAGCCGCCTCACCGCTCACAGCATCAGCCTGACCGATCAGGGCTGTCGCCTCGTCCACAGCTTGTTGCGCCGTGGTGCGTGTCGCGTCGTCGCTCACTTTGCCGGTCGTGTCGGACAGAACCTTGATTGCTTTGTCCACTTCCGCCTTGAGAGTGTCGCGCGCAGCCACCATCAGGTCTTTCGAATGGGAGGTCATCGCGGCGCGAACCTTGTCACTGGCGCCCTCAATCTTGTCGGCAGCAGCAGTGAACACTCCAGCCGAATCGTTCAACGACTGCGCACCATCAGCCAGCTCACGGGTAGTGCCCGACTGGGCGGCAGGCATCGTCAGTGCTGCTCCCTCGTCCAGTGCAGCGCGAAGGTCAGCACGGCTCGAATCATCGTCAGCCACCTTGCCCTCCGAGTCGGCATACAGCTGTTCGCCCCCACTGATCGCGTCCGTCAGGGACGTGTATGCGCCAGTGGCGACCGACTGCGCCGCGTCAAACTCGCTGCGCGCCTGGTGTGCCGCATGAGAGCGGTAGGCGCTCACGCCAATAATTGCCACCACCAGTGCGACGACAACCGCGACGCACACCGCCACGACCATAGCCTTGCGGTTCTTCACAAGCCGCGAAAACACGCCGCTTTCTTGAACTCCACCACTCGTACTCATTGCCCTCACGTGACCTTTCTTTTACCCGAGTAAGTTTTGGATTCACCCGAGTTGTGGGACGAGAACTCTCCACACGCCGCACACGAACGCCATTCACACGATCCGCGCGCATCACTGCACTCACAGCATAGCCAACTTCTTATGTAGCATGATCAAGTATGACAGCATTCCGAAAACCTCCGCCCGCGACCTTTCGTACAGAGGGGCCGGCCGAGGCGGCGCGATCGTTCAGTGCACATTCCCCTAGATTCAAGACAAATTGTGCACATACCCCTAAAACTGCCGCGCAACGGTGCACATACCCCTAGATTTAAAGCGAATTTTGCACATTCCCCTAGCTAAACTCCGTGCTGCCGGGTAGGCCAACAAGGAACAAGGCTCTGACCAGCGGTTATAGAAATAGCGCGGAAACCGGATCACGAAGATTTAGGGGAATGTGCACTTCCGCGCTACTTTTTAGGGGCTTGTGCACGGGAAGGCCGAAGATTTAGGGGTATGTGCATGCCGACCACTTAAATCTAGGGGAATGTGCACTTTCGCGCTACTTTTTAGGGGCTTGTGCACGGGAAGGCCGAAGATTTAGGGGTATGTGCACGGGAAGGCCCAAGATTTAGGGGTATGTGCATGCCGACCACTTAAATCTAGGGGAATGTGCACTTTCGCGCTACTTTTTAGGGGCTTGTGCACACCGGGCACTGGCAGAGCAGTAGCGTCAGTGCATTAGGAAGTTTATGGAGGACCGGACACGCCCACCCCATACACATATTTCGGGCATTAACCCCGGATCGGGCCACCGCCACACACAAAAAAGCCGGGACACCGCCAACACAATGTCCACGATGTCCCGATACATCACAAGAGTGCGCGAGGGGGGACTTGAACCCCCACGTCAAAGACACTGGAACCTAAATCCAGCGCGTCTGCCAATTCCGCCACTCGCGCGCGACATTTATCTTACGCGGCATCTATTCTAACGGTTTATAGCTGGCACGAGCTCCCTCATGGCTCACACCCCGCGAGACACCGGACACACTCCCCCGCCGAGCGGTCGACTCGATCGTTGCTTCAGCGATCACCTGCGTACCTCGGTACAGCACCAGCGACTGGCCCGGAGCCACGCCGCGGATCGGATCAGCCAGATCCACACTCAGTGCAGGCGCAGCGTCGCCCTCGTCAATATGAACCCCGGCGACAACGGAGGGCGTTCCGTGAGCGCGCACCTGCGCGGTCAGGACATCCTCGGGGACATCTGCCAGCATCCGTCCGGCCAACGCAGACCCGAACGCGACGGTCGCCTCCTGATCAACAGTGGCGAGGGAGCGCGGCGCCATCCACACCACGTCGGTGGTCGAAATGTGATCCACGCTCAGCAATTCAGCAGGCCCGACGATCACCTGATTGGATTGCGGGTTGGTGCGCAGAACGTAGCGCGGCTTGCCGTCAGCGGCCGGTCGTTCCAAACGCAGTCCGCGGCGCTGCCCCACCGTGAAGTTCCAGTATCCACCGTGTTCACCCACGATGTTGCCGTCGGCATCCACGATCTCACCCATGTCCTTGCCAAGGGCGCGCTGCAGGAAGCCCTGCGTATCGCCGTCAGGGATAAAGCAGATGTCGTAGGAATCGGGTTTGTTGGACACGCCCAGTCCGCGCCGATCCGCCTCGGCACGCACCCACGCTTTATCGGGCGCATCGCCTAGCGGTGTGATAACACGAGAAAGCTCCTCGCGCCCCATGATGGCCAGCACATAGGACTGGTCTTTTGCTTCGTCGCGGGCGCGATGCAGCTCGGGACCATCCGGACCGTCGATAACTCGCGCGTAGTGCCCGGTGCACACGGCATCGAAACCGAGGGTGCGGGCGCGATCGGCCAGTTCACGGAATTTCACGAATTCGTTGCATCGCACACACGGGTTGGGAGTATGCCCCTGGCGATATTGATCGACAAAGTCGGTGATGACAGTCCGTTCAAACTCCTCTGCCAGGTCCCACACGTAGAACGGCACGCCCAGTGTCTGCGCCGCGCGGGCGGCGTCCCCTGCGTCCTCCACCGAGCAGCATCCGCGTGAACCGATGCGGCATTCCTGAGGCTGGCTGGACAGCGCCATGTGAACGGCAACCACATCGTGGCCTGCTTCGACAGCGAGCGCACACGCCACAGCAGAGTCCACTCCCCCTGATAGTGCAGCCAGGACCCTCATCTGTCCTCCTTCACAACATGTCCCCGTTCATCGAATCCGTCCATTGCCTGCGCCTGCGAAAGCGCGTCAGGTAGAGCCTGACACAGTGCGCGCACATCGTCGAGGGTTGTTGATGTGGAGACGCACACACGTAGCACGCCCAGTGCTTCACGTTCCGATCTGTCCATAGCCATGACCACCTCAGATGGGCGTGTCACACCAGCATGGCAAGCAGAGCCTGCTGACACCATCACACCGGCTCGGTCCATCGCCATGAGCACCACTTCGGGGTGTGCGGTCGGCATCGACAGGTGAATGATCGAGGGCACGGTGGGCGCATCCCCCACCGTCGCTGACACGCCCTCAGGCAGGTGGTCAAGGATCTCGCGACGCATCTGCGAGCAGTGCCGATGCATATGATCCCGCTCGGAAACACATTCGACCATCGCGGCAGCCAGGGCGACCGCGCCCGCCACGTCCGGTGTTCCCGAACGGATTCCGCGCTCATGCCCCCCACCGGGTCGGTCCGTTGTCAACGGGATGCCGCGCCGCGCGACCAGGATGCCCGTCCCCACAGGCGCACCCACTTTATGTCCCCCGATGCTCAGCAGGTCAGCGCCGAGGGTGTCCATGCTGATCGGCAGGCATGAAAAGGCCTGAGCCGCATCCGTGTGAATGATGGGGCGCTGACCACGCGCAGCTCTTACCGGATCATTACCGGCAGCGCCGAATATGTCGGCAAGCTGGGCAACCGGCTGAATGGTTCCCACTTCCGAGCACACCGTGCACACCGACACCACCGCCAAGTGCTCACTGAGGTGTGCAGCGTCGAGCTCGCCAATGAATGTGATGCCCTGAGCGCTGGAAGGCAGTACCTGCCACGTGAATCCGGCAGGTTCAAGGACCTCGCGCTGATGTGCCACTGCGTCATGTTCGAGGGCGGACACTGCCACAACGCTGCGTGCAGGGTTGACAGCCCGCACCGCGCGAGCTGTCCCCGCCATGGCGAGGGCGTCAGATTCAGTGGCGCCAGACGTGAAGAGCACTTCGTGCAGGTTCACACCCAGCAGGTCTGCGATCTGTTCGCGCGCATCGTCCAGCATCCGGCGGGCAGCACGCCCACCCGCATGCAGGGAGGACGGGTTGCCGGGGGTGGCCGTCAAGTCATGTTGGGCTTTCAGCCAGGCTTCCCGGGCAACGGGCCGAAGCGGCGTGGTCGCCGCAAAATCCAGATAGTGCGTGGGCGTGGTCATTGGTCCTTTCGCGCCCGCAGATCCTCCAGAGCCTGCGGAACGACCTCGAAGATGTCGCCAACGATGCCGAAGTCAGCGATCTCAAAGATCGGAGCATCCGGGTCATCGCACACGGCAATGATCGTGTCGGAGGCTTGCATACCAACAGTGTGGTGGATTGCACCGGACACGCCCAGGCCGATGTACACCGACGGTGCCACTGACACGCCGGTCTGGCCGATCTGGATGGAGCGCGGTACCCACCCTTCATCTGAGGCAACGCGGGTTGCACCCACCGCACCTCCAAGTTCGTCAGCCAGCTGTTCGACCAGTGAGAAGTCTCCGCCGGTGCCGCGCCCGCCGACCACGACGACGTCTGCGTCGGTCAGTGACACGCGTCCGTCACCCGCGGCGTGAACGGATTGTGGGACCTGAACGGCGTCGGCTTCTGCACTGAACTTCACGGGCACGGTGGTCACGTCAGGCGTGGTCGCCGTCTCTGCGTCCTCGGCCTGAACAGACGAGGGCCGCAGACCGATAATCGGCGTGCCGCGAGTGATTTCCATTGTCGTTTCCCATGTTCCGGCCAGAACTGTCTTGGCTGCGTGGAGAACGCCGCCGCTGATATGCACATCTGACACGTCAACAGCCGCACCCGAGTCGAGCTGGACAGCCAGCCGAGCGGCAACCTCTCGCCCTCGGTAATTCGCCACACACAAAATGGCGGCAGCATCTGGAACGCGGTCGAAGCAGGCTCGAACCGCGTCCGCCACAACAGCACTGATGCGCGGCGAATGGCCGGCAAGGTCCGGGCTCAGGACGTGCGCCACGCCCTGCGCTCCCAACGCCTCCATGTCCGGCGCACTGTTCAGAGCGATCGCTGTAATCGGCCCGGTGGTCAGTGAGCGTGCCAGTGTGAGGAGCTGGTGCGATGCCGGGGTCAGCGTGTATCCCTGCGCGTCGTCACCCGTGTGGTCGGTCATCACCAGCAACGGCTGGTCAAGTGTTTCTGCCATAATCAGCACTCCTCCATCAGGTAGCGAGCCAGTTGGTGACCGCCGTCTCCCGAATCGGCCACGATCGTGCCCTCACCGTCGCGTTCACGTTCCTGCGCATCAAGGACGTTAATGGCACGCGGAGCGCCGTCCTGGCGAATCTCATCGAGCGACGCATCGTCCACATCGTCCAGTGAGAGCTCGTCGAGCGGCTTGGAACGCGCAGCACGCATCGTCTTGAACGAGGGATAGCGCGGCTCATTGATCTGGTCGGTTACCGACACGAGGACAGGAGTGGAACTGGTCAGCGTGTCATCAAAGCCATCAGCGGTGCGCTGAATCGTCACAGTCCACGGCCCTTCTTCCTCGCCCGTCAGGCTCATCTGATGGGCAAGACCCAGGTATGGCAGATGCAGGATCGTGGCCAGTGCCGCCGGCAACGCCGAGGTGAGAGAGTCAAGTGCGGCCATTCCGGTGATCACCATGTCGAGAGGCTCATCCTCGCGCAGCTGGTCGAGTGCGGCTCCCAGCACCCGCGCCGTGGTGACCACGTCTGCGCCTTCGAGACGCTCATCAGTGACGAGGATGGCGCGGTCGGCTCCCATTTGAAGTGCGCGCACGAGGGCATCTTCAGCGTCCTGCGGCCCCATTGTCACTGCGATCACTTCACCGCCGTGTTCTTCGACCAGGGAGACGGCAGCCTCGATCGCGTTTTCATCGAGTTCATTGAGCACGTCATCTTCTCCGCGTACCAACCGCCCGTCTTCGATACGACGCTCCGATTGGACGTCAGGTACGTGCTTGACACATACTGCAATTCTCATGCCTTTAGCGTGCCACACTTTGAGGCGAACCTCGTGGTGGCTTACGTTACGTCCACCAGAAGCGTCTCAGCTCCTCGCGAAGAAATGCGCGGTCAGAGCCGTCATTGAGACGCATGACTGGGGGTGATCACTTACAATCGAGACAGGAATTGTGCCTGCCTGACACACGTTTGAGAGTAAATGGATAGTAAAAGAAACATGGTGCCCAGCTCCGATCACGACTTCGCCGCTCCTGCACCGCGCATCCCCTCACCGAATCCCACACCTCGCCGGATCGGAGTGTATGCGCGTGAAGGCGGAATCGACGTTGCTGTTGTGGCGCGCCATGCGACGCGCGTGGATCTGTGCATCCTGGCAGATGACGGTACGGCACATGAAAAGCGCTGGTCATTGCTCGGACCCGAAGACGGAATCTGGCATGGGCACCTGGACGGCGCAGGCCTGGGAACGCACTACGGTTTCCGAGTCCACGGCCCGTGGGATCCTGACGCCGCAATGTTTCACAATCCGGCAAAACTTTTGCTGGACCCCTATGGGCGCGGCCTAGCCGGTTCGGTCCAGATGGGGGCTGCCGTTCACGCGCACACCGTTGACGAGGACCTGTACCCGGCAACCTATCCGCTGGAACAGTCTGACCTGAACTCAGCACCCTACATGCCGCACTCGGTTGTCGTGTCCACGCAGTTCGACATTGCCGACAAACCGCGCACACCGTGGGACCAGACCGTGATCTATGAGCTGCACGTCAAGGGCTTCACGCTCAATATGCCTGACATTCCGGATGACCTGCGGGGAACTTACGCAGGACTGGCGCACCCCGCAGCGGTGGACTATCTGAAGAAGCTGGGCATCACGGCTGTGGAATTGCTGCCCATCCACGCCAAACACGATGAGACGTTCCTGATTGAACGCGGGTTGACGAATTATTGGGGTTATTCGACGCTGTCGTTCTTTGCCCCTGAACCGTCGTACGCTACCGAGGCTGCACGCAGGCGCGGCGCTCAGGGTGTGATTGATGAGTTCCGAGGCATGGTGTCGATCCTGCATCAGGCCGACATCGAGGTGCTTCTGGACGTGGTCTATAACCACACATGCGAAGGGTCGGAAACGGGATCGACACTGTCGTGGAGCGGTTTTGATGCACCGCTGTACTATCGATTCGATCATGGGCGCCCTCGTCGCATGATCGACGTGACGGGAACGGGCAACTCGCTGAACACGGACGAGCCACTGGCCATGAAAATGGTGCTGGATTCACTGCGCTACTGGTCGCGCGAAATGGGGATCGATGGCTTCCGCTTCGATCTGGCGGCCACGCTTGGACGCTTCTCAACGGGCTTTGCGCCGATGCACCCTCTGCTTATCGGGATCGGAACCGATGAGGACCTGTGCCAGGACAAGCTCATTGCCGAGCCGTGGGACATTGGCCCGGGCGGGTGGCAGACCGGTAATTTCCCCTCACCATTTTCTGAGTGGAATGATCGTTACCGCGACACGGTGCGCGAGTTCTGGCTTTCCGATTTCAGGTCCCTGGCAATGGGTCGCGGTGCGATCGGCCCGATGAAGCTGGCCACACGCGTGTCCGGCTCTTCTGATCTGTTTGCTCACGGTGGTCACCGTTTTGACGGACCGCGGCGCTCCGTGAATTTCGTGACAGCTCACGACGGGTTCACCCTGGCTGACCTGACCGCTTTTGATCACAAACACAACATGGCGAACCTGGAACAGAACCGCGATGGTACGACGAATAATCATTCGTGGAACCACGGCATTGAGGGCACTATTGCGCAGACTCCGGTCGATGACGCTCACGACGCGCTGAACGGGTCGCCAGCCAGCTCTGACTTCCTGCAGGACATTTACCCCACGCGTCACAGGAGCCAGCGCAATTTGCTGACGACGCTGCTCACCTCGTCTGGTACTCCGATGATTGTGGCGGGCGATGAGTTTCAGCGCACGCAATTCGGCAATAACAACGCCTACTGCCAGGACTCTCCCATCTCATGGATCGATTGGAACATGTCGGACTCGCAGAAGCAGCAGCTCGCCACTGTTCGCTGGCTGCTGGCCCTGCGACGTCATCATCCGGTCTTGCGTCCCTCCCTTTTCGCAGATGGCAGGATAGCTGAGGGCGATGTCATAGCCGATCTGGGGTGGTTTGATCGTGACGCTCACGACATTGCGCAGGATGGCTGGGCTCAGGAGCACAACCGTGTCTTCCAGATGCTCCGTTCGGGGTATCAGCTGGGTGACCGCGACGCCCTCGTTGTGGTGAATGGAACATTGGATGTTGCCACGGTTCGTCTGGTGAGCGGGCGCGGCTCTGACTGGTACGTCGTCATGGATACCTCCTGGTCGTGCCCTTCCGATGGCGGTATCAACGTCGAGGGAGACATCGAGCGCCTGGAACGCGGGCTTCCTGACAGACTGGAAGTTGTCCGTTGTGGGGACGAAGTGACGATCGAGCCACAGTCCGTGATCGTCATGTTGTCAGCACGCACCCCTCATCATTCGGTAGACTACGGGCGTGACTAGTAGTGAAGACCAACTTGAAAATTCCACCAACCACGCTTCGCTGGAACGGGCAAAGGCCCGATCCGTTGAACTTGAGGAAGCCATTGATCAGGATCCGTCGCGATTCCGCATCCTCACCGGCGACCGGCCGACCGGAAAGCTGCACCTGGGGCACTATTTCGGCACGTTGAAGAACCGCGTGGAACTGCAAAACCGCGGCGTTGAAACGTGGGTTCTGGTGGCCGATTATCAGGTCATCACTGACCGCGACGCTGTTGGCCCGCTGCGCCAGCGCGTCCTGGGCCTCGTTGCCGATTACCTGGCCGTGGGTATCGACCCAAAGCGCAGCATCATCTTCAACCACTCGGCAGTGCCGGCACTGAACCAGTTGCTGTTGCCGTTCCTGTCATTGGTCACCGAGTCTGAACTGCATCGCAACCCTACGGTCAAGTCAGAGCTTGATGCGACGAACGGTCGCGCCATGTCGGGATTGCTGCTGACCTACCCGGTGCATCAGGCCGCAGATATCCTGTTCTGCAAGGCGAACCTCGTGCCGGTGGGACAGGACCAGCTCCCCCACCTGGAGCAGACACGCCTGATCGCTCAGCGTTTTGACCGCCGCTACGGGCGCGCCGACAAGGAGCATCCTGTTTTCCCGCGCCCTGACGCGTTGCTGTCGAAGACTCCGCTGCTGCTGGGCACCGACGGCAACAAGATGTCAAAGTCTCGTGGCAACACGATCGAGCTGGATATGACTGCCGATGAGACGGCGCGTGTGCTCAAGAAAGCCAAGACTGATCCTGATCGCGTCATCACCTATGACCCGGAGAATCGACCCGAGGTGTCGAACCTGTTGATGATGGCGTCACTGGCCACTGGCGAGGATCCCCACGCCATTGCCGACCGTATCGGCGATGGTGGCGGCGGCACGCTCAAATCAGTCGTGACCGACGCGCTCAACGAGTTCCTCGCGCCGATCCGCGAGCGCCGTGAAGAGCTGGCCGCTAACGAGGATTACCTGCTGGAGGTTCTCCATCACGGTGATGAAGTCGCCAATGAGCAGGCTGATCGCACGCTGGCTGAGGTGCGTCGCGCGATGGATATGGTGTACTGAGCGAGCCAAGGTTTGCGTAAGCTGGCCATTTTTAGATCAGCTTTTCCTTGCTAGAAACCCGCTTTGACCTGCGATAATGTGCTCTCATGAGTACTGTTGTCGAAGCGGTGCGCAGTGAACGGCAGGGCTTCATTTCCTCCAAGCTCAACTGGCTGCGTGCAGGAGTGTTGGGAGCCAATGACGGCATTGTGTCGATCGCCGGTCTACTGATCGGCATCGCCGCTGTCGACCCCACGAACACACATGCCATCGTGATTGCCGGAATCGCCGGTATCGCCTCGGCAGCACTGTCAATGGCAATCGGCGAATACGTATCGGTATCCACTCAACGTGACACTGAGCGCGAAATTGTCCGCCTGCAGCACGTGGCACAGAGCCGCAATCCCGGCCACGCTTTCAACGAGATCAAGCAGGTATGTCTGCAACGCGGCATGAGCGAGGAGAGCGCGCACCAGGTTGCCTCGGACCTGTCCTCACATGAGCCGGTCAATGCCGTCATTTCATTCAAGTACGGCATCGATTCGGATTCACTGACCAGTCCGTGGGCTGCGGCCGGCAGCTCCTTCATCGCATTCGTCAGCGGTGCTGCCCTGCCGATGCTGACAATGGTTCTGGCTCCCCCACCGCTTCGCATCGTGTCAACCTTTGTGTCTGTATTTGTGGCTCTCGCATTGACAGGGTGGATCAGCGCGTGGCTGGGACGCTCTCCGCGCCAGAGGTCGGTCCTGCGACTGGTGTGCGCCGGCAGTGCGGCAATGATCATCACCTACGCGATCGGTCGACTGCTGGAAAGTGCGTCAATGGTGTGATTGACGAGATCGCGATGCCCGTGCTACACTGCTTTACTACAGACTCAATACTAACGACGTAGTTGGAAAGCAGATACGGTTGCGCTCGTGTCAGATAGGCGCGCCGCCATGGGAAGAATCTCGATCAGTATGGGGAGTGATCCAGTACTCATGCACACATCCATCACGAATCACATGCGCGCCACGCGCATTCTTCTGATCGCAGCAGGACTCTTATGCATCACAGCGACCTGTCTTGCACTGTTCGTCCTCACGCCCAGCACGCAGGCAAACAGGACTGAAGCGCGCAATCCTGATCTTGCACAATACGCTCAAAGCGCCGATATTCCAGAGCAGATCACCACTCAGGCACAGCAGGAAATGGCACAAGTGGGCGAGGAATACCCGCCCGGCGCCACCCCTCCCACCGTTGCCGACCTGCTTCCATGGGCAGTAGGCGCTGAAGTGGATTCAGTAAGCACCGATCACATTCAGTACACGTCCGGCGCCGATAACCCCGTAGCAATGCGTCAGGCACAGCAAACTGACCCGTCTGCCGACACTCCCGTCACAGTCGTCACCGCCGAAGGAGATGTTGCGGTCCTCGCAGCCCTTGACTGGGAGTGTGCCTGGATCAAGGAATTCGTTATCGCCACGAACAGTGGAAACGCGGACCGTGTGAACACAGCAGTGACGCAGATCAGCAAATTCCCCGATCTTGACGTCATCCAGCGTTTTAACCCCGAAGTCGGTGAAGGACACGCCCGTGACGTCATTCCCCGTATCCAGCAAGGAGACGTCGAATTTGCGAACTATTGGCTCGCTACGACATGTAGCGAGCCTGAATAGTTCAGCGTGACAGGATCACTGGTCGATCGGGGCTGCCTCAAGCTTCCACACCTCGCGCGCATAGTCGCGGATCGTGCGGTCCGATGAGAAACGTCCCGACTTCGTGATGTTGACCCATGTCTTGCGTGCCCATGCCTGGCGGTCACAGTAGTCACGCGCCATCTGGTCGCGAGCCGTGCGGTAGGCATCAAAATCACCCAGCACGTAGTACACGTCGGCCGGATCGTAACTACCTTCCAGCAGTGACAGACGCAGGTCATGGAAATCACCTGTGCCGCCGTCATCCAGCGTGCCGTCAGTCATTGCATCGAGCACACGCTTCAGTCCAGGTACGTTTTCATAGTGCCAGCGCGGATCGTATGTGCGGCGCAGCTCAGGCAACTCATCTTCCGTGGCACCGAAGATGTAGGCGTTATCCTGGCCAACAGCGTCCAGAATCTCCACGTTCGCACCATCGAGCGTGCCCAGCGTCAGTGCACCGTTCATCATGAACTTCATGTTCGAGGTGCCCGACGCTTCCTTGCCGGCAGTTGAAATCTGCTCAGACACGTCAGCAGCCGGAATGATGTGCTCAGCAGGCGAGACGTTGTAGTTTTCCACGAAGACAACTGTGATGCGCCCGTCAATGTCAGGATCGTTGTTGACCAGATCCCCGATTGAGTTGATCAGCTTGATGATCGCCTTGGCACGCACATATCCCGGCGCTGCCTTCGCACCGAAGATGAACACGCGCGGCGGCAGATCCAGTGACGGATCCTCCTTGAGGCGGTAGTACAGGTCCAGAATGTAGAACGCATTCATCAGCTGGCGCTTGTACTCGTGCAAACGCTTGATCTGCACGTCGAAGATCGCATCAGGATTGACCTCAATGCCCTGGCGGTTCTTGATCCACTGAGCAAAGTCAACCTTGTTGTCATGCTTGATGTCGATCAGTCGCTGCAGAACACTCTCGTCAACGCTGTCAGTGAACTGTGCGAGGACGTCAAGATCGGTGACCCACTGGTCTGAGCCGGTCACCTCGTCAAGCAGGGCGGACAGGCGCGGGTTGCACTGACGCAGCCAGCGACGAGGGGTCACACCGTTCGTCTTGTTATTGAAGCGCTCGGGCCAGATGTCATGCCACTGACGCAGCGTTTCGCGCTTGATAATTTCTGTGTGCAGCGCGGCCACACCGTTAATCGAATACGACGCATAGCAGGCGATCCACGCCATGTGCACCATGTTGCCCTGGACCGGAGCCATGTAGTTGATGGTTCCCTCGTCGATGGCGCGCTCAGTCATGTCGATGCGGAAGCGGCGGTCGATTTCGCGCACAATTTCCATGATGCGCGGGAAGAGGCGATCAAAGATCGATGTCTCCCACTTCTCCAGCGCTTCAGCCAGCACCGTGTGGTTCGTGTACGCGAACGTGTGACTGACGACGTCCCATGCTGCTTCCCACGTCCAGCCGTACTCATCCAGCAGGATTCGCATCAGTTCGGGGATAGCCAGAACCGGGTGAGTGTCGTTGAGCTGAATCGCGTTGAA
This sequence comes from Schaalia radingae, assembly GCF_900106055.1. Taxonomy (NCBI): domain Bacteria; kingdom Bacillati; phylum Actinomycetota; class Actinomycetes; order Actinomycetales; family Actinomycetaceae; genus Schaalia; species Schaalia radingae. The sequence continues at coordinate 1,491,660 of NZ_LT629792.1, forward strand.
ATCAGCCAGAGTTGTCAGGTCGCCCTCGTGCTGGGCAATATGGTTGGCAACAATGTCGTGCAGCGAGGCGGCGCAGAAGAAGTACTGCTGGCGCACGCGCAGGATCTTGCCCTCGAACGTGGAGTCATTGGGGTACAGCACGCGTGAAATGTCGGCGACGGCTTCACGCTCGACAATGGCGTCAGTGAAGCGCTGCGAGTTGAACGCGTCGTAGTCGAATTCTTCAACCGGCTCTGCACGCCACAGTCGCAGCGTTCCCACGTTGCGTGTGCCGTATCCGGTGATCGGCATGTCGTAGGGAATGGCTCGCACATCCATGTCGGCATAGTGAATGATGCGCTGTTCTTCCTCGCGGCGCACAATGAAGGGGTAGCCCTCCTCCATCCACGCATCGGGCTGTTCACGCTGGAAGCCGTCCTCAAACAGCTGCTTGAACAGGCCGTAGCGGTACAGGATTCCGTAGCCGTTCACCGGGTAGTCCAGTGTGGCGCATGAGTCGAGGAAGCAGGCTGCCAGTCGCCCGAGGCCACCGTTGCCCAGCGCTGCATCCGGTTCCTGTTCCAGGACATCGGACAGCGTCTGGCCAAAAGAATTGACGATCTTTTCTGCTTCGTTCGTCAGGCCGAGGTTCGACAGGTTATTCAGCAGGGCGCGACCCATCAGGAATTCGGCCGAGAAATAGTGTTCCCGTCGTTTGGTTGCATACAGACGGTTGGTACGATCCCAGTCGCTCGCGACGCGGTCAACAACTGCCGCAGAAAGGCCCTGCCACATTTCCATGAGGGTGGAGCGATCTGCTGGTCGACCTGAAAAGGAGCGGACTTGCGAAGTGGCTGCATCAGCCAGGCTATACGACATCTAGTAATCAATCCCTTCAGTTAGACACGCTGCAGCAGCTGAAGCACCCGCGTGTAATACGCTGAATCATTCTCACACACAGCAGTCTAGTGGTCCCTGCATTCAGCGTCGAATGGTGAATAACTCCGCTGAATGCATGGTGAGAAAATTTCATTGACGTTTCACGTGGGGTCTCGAACGTGTCATGGCTCAGTCACGTTCAGCCTTGATGCGACCACAAGATACGGCATGGGAATTCTTCTCGGCGATGCGCACACCACCCATGGTCCCCCACGTGCCTCCCAAATTCAGTACCCTAACAATGTGAGCCACAAATCTTCTCGACCACTCGACATGACCGTGACACGCATCCCCGCGGTGGAACTCTCCCCCGTTGTGGAAGGCGGGCGACTTCCAGCCAAGGCGACCGCCGGTGAGCCATTCCCCATTCGCGCAACGGTGTTTCGCGAGGGACACGACGCCTATCAGGCCGAAGCGGTCCTGATTGACCCCGACGGACATGACCACACGATTGCTCCAATGGTGGATATTGCACCCGGTCTGGATCGCTACGAGGCATGGGTGATGCCTGACCGACCCGGCAACTGGTCATTTTGCATTCAGACGTGGTCAGATCCCTACGCTACGTGGCGACATGATGCCACCATTAAAGTCGATGCCGACATCGACGCTGACCTCATGCTGGAAGAGGGCGCACGCCTGTTTGAGCGCATGATCGAAGGGAAGGCACTGGCCAATTCTGACCAGCAGGGTCTGGCTGAGCCCCATGCGCGCGTCCTCCACAGTGCAATCTCCATCATGCGCGATGCCACCCGATCAAACCAGCAGCGCCTGTCGGCCGGTATATCGTCTTCTGTGCGCCACATTGTGCGTCAGTACCCACTGCGTGACCTGGTCGGTCGCACTGAGGCCTATCCGCTGCATGTCGCGCGCACCCGCGCCCTGGTGGGCTCCTGGTATGAGATTTTCCCCCGCTCAGCCGGAGCATTCCAGCGCCCTGATGGCACATGGGTCTCAGGCACACTGCGCACCGCAATTGAGGAACTCGATCGCATCAGTGCGATGGGATTTGATGTCATCTACCTCACACCAGTTCACCCCATCGGCACGACGTTCCGCAAGGGCAAGAACAATACGCTGAATGCTCTGGAAACCGATCCTGGTTCCCCCTACGGCATCGGGTCAGATGAAGGGGGCCACGACGCGATTCACCCTGACCTGGGAGATTTTGACGATTTCGATGCATTCGTCGCTGCCGCATACGAACGCGGCATGGAGGTCGCACTCGACTTTGCCCTGCAGTGTTCACCGGATCACCCGTGGGTCAGGGACCATCCCGAATGGTTCTCGCAGCGAGCCGACGGCTCCATCGCGTATGCGGAGAATCCGCCCAAGAAGTACCAGGACATCTACCCCATTAACTTCGATCACGATCCTGAAGGCCTGTTCGAAGCGATCCACGACCTGTTCCGCCTGTGGATCGCACACGGCGTGAAGATTTTCCGAGTGGACAACCCGCACACCAAGCCAGTGAACTTCTGGAAACGCATGATGGACACGCTGCATCGCGAATATCCAGACGTGATCTGCCTGGCTGAAGCGTTCACTCGCCCCGCCATGATGCGCACGCTGGGTGCCGTCGGTTTTGACCAGTCCTACACGTACTTCGCGTGGCGTACCTATAAGAAGGAGATCGAAGAGTACCTCAAGGAAGTCTCCGAGCAGACACCGCACCTGATGCGCCCGACATTCTGGCCGACGACGCACGATATTTTGACGCCGCAGATGACCGAGGGCGGCACCGCCATGTTTGCAATCCGCGCGATTCTGGCCGCATGCGGCGCTCCGACGTGGGGCATCTACTCCGGCTACGAGCTGGTCGAATCGGTACCGCGCCCCGGTTTTGAAGAACAGATCAACAACGAGAAATACGAGTACCGTCCGCGCAGGTGGGAGGATGCGGAGCGCACGGGTATTCCTCAGTTGCTCACCCTGCTCAACACTGCACGAGGGCGACATCGTGCCCTGCAGCAGCTTCACCAGATCAGCATTCACCGTACATCCAACGACCAGTTGCTGTGCTTCTCACGGCACATTCCCGGACAGTTCACACCTGATGGGAACCCGGACACGGTGATCGTGGTGGTCTCACTGGATCCGCATCATGAAGTGTGGGGCTCTGTTGACCTCGATGTCAACGCGCCCGGCATGGAGCTGCTCAACGCTGGCCACGGCGGCGGGTTGAACCTTGTCGATGAACTGGACGGCATGGAGTACCGCTGGGGTGCGTCGAATGTGGTGCGGCTGAGCCCGTGGACCCGCATCGGACACGTCTTTGGGGTTGAACAGCAACAGTAGAATGCACCGCGCGCCTCCAGGCGCCGCGGGTCCCACTCGCCGGGCATGAAATGCATACACACCGTGCATCAGCGCGCCGTAACTGGCAGTATGATGCCATGACCGTTGATGATTCATCGCGCGCTGAACTGGACGCCGCACCTGAGACGACGACCGCCACCTCCAGCCACTATGCGCAACTCTCACCATTCCACAATATGACGGTGGACCAGCCACACGAGGATGAAGCCGCCCTCGTCCCTGTGGCCGACGACCCCAGTTGGTACCGCCACGCAGTCTTCTATGAGCTGCTGATCCACTCTTTCCAGGACTCCAACGGCGACGGCGTGGGTGACATTCCCGGCCTGATCTCGCGGCTCGACTACCTCAAGTGGCTCGGTATCGATGCAATCTGGCTGCCCCCGTTCTTTCCTTCCCCTCTGGCCGACGGCGGCTACGACATTTCCGACTACAAGGGCATCGACGAACGCTTCGGCACGATGGATGATTTCCGTGCCCTCGTGGAAGCCGCACATGAACGAGGCCTGCGCATCGTGCTGGACATGGTCATGAACCACACGTCCGACCAGCACCCGTGGTTCCAGTCCTCACGCTCCGACCCGAACGGACCGTACGGCGATTTCTACGTCTGGCGTGACCGACCCAACGAATACGCCGACGCGCGCATCATTTTCGTGGACTCGGAAGTATCGAACTGGACGTGGGATGAGGAGCGCCACCAGTTCTTCTGGCATCGTTTCTTCTCACACCAGCCGGACCTGAACTATGAAAACCCTGCGGTGCGCGAAGCCATGAAAGACGTGGTGCGTTTTTGGTGCACCACCGGTGTGGACGGCTTCAGGTTGGATGCCATCCCCTACCTGTTCGAAGAAGAAGGTACGAACTGCGAAAACCTCCCGGCCACGCACGAGTTCATCGCGGACCTGCGCGCAATGGTCGAAGAAGAGTTCCCCGGCACCGTCATGATTGCCGAGGCGAACCAGCCGCCTCACGAGGTTGTCGCCTACTTTGGAACCGATGAGGCACCCGAGTGCCATATCTGCTTCCACTTCCCGATCATGCCGCGCATTTTCGCCGCACTGCGCGAAGAATCCTCCCACGGGCTGCGCGAAATCCTGGCTGCCACCCCTCCCCTGCCCAAGGGTGGCCAATGGGGTGTTTTCCTGCGCAATCACGATGAACTGACCCTGGAGATGGTCACGGACGAGGAACGCGCCAGGATGTATGAGTGGTACTGCCCTGAAGAGCGCATGCGTTCCAATGTCGGTATACGTCGACGACTCATGCCGCTGCTGCATGCCTCGCGCCGCGAGGTTGAACTGGCCTACGCGCTGCTGCTGTCCTTGCCCGGTTCCCCGTTCCTGTTCTATGGCGATGAGATCGGTATGGGTGACAACGTGGATCTGCCTGACCGTTTCGGCGTGCGCACCCCTATGCAGTGGGATGACACGCCGACGATGGGCTTTTCCGATGCCCCGCAGGATCAGTGGTTCCTGCCGGGAATTTCATCACCGACCTATGACCAGCGCGCAGTGAACGTGGCCGAGCACGCCACCCGCCCGACCTCGATGCTGAACTGGACGCGCAAGATGCTGAACACGCGCCGCAAGCATGCGCCGTTCGGATTTGGTGACATGACGCTGCTGTGGTCCTCTGACGATGCTGTGCTCGCGTTCTTGCGCCGAGACGAATCCGAAACGATTCTGTGCGTCAACAACCTGTCCACTGAACCGCACTCCGCGAAGATCCACCTGCCCGGCATGGCCGGCTGGCATCTGTACGATCTTGGATCGGGCAACGCGTTCCCGGATGTGCGTGACGATGAGACGGTGGACATCACGCTGCCGCGCCACGGCTTTTACTGGCTGGGCGTGACGTTCCTTGAACCAGAAAGTGAGGAAGAAGATGAGTAACGCACCGTCTTCCATTCAACTCCTGGAAGCGATCGCCCCGTGGCTCACGTCGAGGCGATGGTTCCCACGCACCAGCGACCGCACATTGCAGGTCATTGGCGAGCTCAATGCCGATTCAGGCTATCTGGAACCGCCGGGAACTCCGGAGTCCGATTCCGGTGATTTAGCGTCAGTTCGCCTGCTGATCATCCAGGCCGGCTCGCAACTGCTCAACGTCCCCCTCGTTCTCGTTCCGCAGGCCGGAGACGACGTTGCCGAAACGTTCGACAATCCTGCGACGGACGTTGACGAGGGCGACCCCATCGGATCGATTGGTGACCTGAGTATTCTGGACGGCGTGTCGGTGTGGGCATTTTGGGACACGTGGCTGGCGATGGGTCGTGCCGTTGGAACGGTGGATGCTGACACCGTTGAACGCATGCGCGACATGCGTGACCAGGTACAGGTGTATGGAGGCGAGCAGTCGAACACCTCGGTTATTTTCCGAGGTACCACAGACGAGACTCCTGGAATCATCGCGAAGGTACTGCGCGTGCTCACGGAGGGTGCTCACCCGGATGTTGAGGTGCCCACCGCGCTATGCGAGGCTGACTGGAACCACGTGCCACGCGTTTTCGGCTACGTTGCCGTCCCGGCACGCGTGCGTTCGTGGCCCAAGAAGGAATCGGAACTGTGTGTGGCGACCATTATCAGTGAGCTGGTACGCGATGGGCGCGACGGTTTCGTCTTCTTTGTCGATGGTGCCTCCCGCGGTGAAGATCTTACCGAGCAGGCACGTTCACTGGGTACCGTGACAGCTCAGATGCATGAGATTCTGGCGAGGGCTCTGCCCACTGCTGACGGGCCGACGCCATCGCAGATCGCTGCGCGGGTGCGCAACAACCTCGATGCTGCGCACGCTGAGGTCCCTGGCCTGACCGGCGAACTCGTGGATACATTGGGCCGCGAGCTGGACCAGCTCGCACAATGGGACGAGCCGCTTCAGGCGACCCGCATTCACGGCGACTACCACCTGGGGCAGACCCTGCTCAGCGATGATGGGTGGAAGATTCTGGACTTCGAGGGCGAGCCGCTGCGCCCCCTGGCCGAGCGCACCGCCCCTGACCTACCGCTCAAGGACGTTGCCGGGATGCTGCGTTCCTTCGACTATGCGATGGCGCAGGCACGACGCCTTGCCGATGATGACTCAGCGATTGACGATGCCGTCGCTCACGAGTGGGTCAGCCAGCACCAGCGTGCGTTCCTTGAGGGGTATCACGCTGATTTCTCGGGTCGCGACGACGCACTCATGACTGCACTGATCATTGAGAAGGCAGCCTATGAGTCGATCTACGAACATAGGATGCGTCCAGACTGGCTGAGTATTCCCCTCGATGCGCTCACCGAACTGGCTGAGCGGTAAAACGGTCGACACGTGGAGCACATCGGACGGTCGTTTGTTGCAAAGAACGCCACGACCATCCGAACGGCCACGCCGTGACCGTGTGCATGGGAAAATGAGGTCATGAACGCCTCACCGATTCCTCAAGATCCAGACCTCCTTGATACAGTGGCGCAGGGGCAGTACTACCTGCCTCATGCCGTGCTCGGAGCACACCTCAGTGACGGGTCAGTGACGATCCGCACGGTGCATCATTTGGCCGACGCTGTCCAAATTGTCACGCCCGATCAAACAGTTGACGCTGTTCACGAACGATCCGGCGTGTGGGTTGCCGTCTTTGAATGTGACGATATTCCCGACTACCGAGTGCGCGTGACCTACGGTGACCAGACGACACTGATGGACGACCCCTACCGTTTCCTGCCCACACTGGGCGAAATGGATATTTACCTCATTTCCGAGGGACGACACGAAGAACTGTGGAAAGTTCTGGGAGCACATCTGACTCACTACACCGGCCCGATGGGTGACGTCGAGGGCGTCGCATTTGCGGTGTGGGCGCCCAACGCGTCTGCCGTGCGCGTCGTCGGCGACTTCAACTACTGGGACGGCAGCGCCAGCGCAATGCGCTCACTGGGATCGTCCGGCGTGTGGGAGCTGTTCATCCCAGGTGTGGGCGTGGGAGCGCGCTACAAATTCGAGATCCGAGGGCCGGGCGGTAACTGGTTCCAAAAGGCTGACCCGATGGCACGTGCCACCGAGATTCCTCCGGCAACTGCCTCTGTTGTCACCGACCGTTTCCACAGGTGGGATGACGATGAGTGGATGGACAGGCGTGCTCACACCACCCCGCACACCGCTGCCATGTCAGTGTACGAAGTCCACATTGGATCCTGGAAACAGGGGCTGGGCTACCGTCAGCTCGCTGATGAGCTGATCGCCTACGTCACCGAAGCCGGTTTCACGCACGTCGAATTCATGCCGGTGGCTGAACATCCGTTCGGCGGTTCGTGGGGCTACCAGGTCACCTCGTACTACGCGCCGACCTCACGCTACGGCACGCCCGACGACTTCCGTTATCTGGTGGACCGCCTCCACCAGGCAGGTATCGGCGTCATCCTGGACTGGGTGCCAGCCCACTTCCCGAAGGATGACTGGGCGCTTGCCCGTTTCGACGGCACTCCCCTGTACGAGGATCCCGATCCGTTGCGTGGTGAACATCCGGATTGGGGAACGTACGTCTTCAACTTCGGGCGTCGGGAGGTGCGCAACTTCCTGGTTGCCAACGCGCTGTACTGGCTCGAGGAGTTCCACGTCGATGGCTTGCGTGTCGATGCGGTGGCCTCCATGCTGTATCTGGATTATTCACGCAAGGAAGGCCAGTGGCGGCCGAATCAGTACGGCGGTCGCGAACACTTGGAAGCTATCCAGTTCCTGCAGGAAGCCAACGCAACTGCCTACAGGCGTCACCCCGGCATCGTAATGGTGGCTGAAGAGTCAACAGCGTGGCCCGGCGTGACCGCGCCAACGTCAGGAGGCGGCCTGGGGTTCGGCATGAAGTGGAATATGGGCTGGATGAACGACACGCTGCGGTACATGCAGGAAGACCCTGTCAACCGTCGCTGGCACCACGGTGAACTCACGTTCTCGTTGGTGTACGCATTCTCCGAGAACTACATTCTGCCGCTGTCCCATGATGAGGTCGTTCACGGCAAAGGCTCGCTCGTTTCGAAGATGCCCGGTGATAAGTGGCAGAAGATGGCCTCGCTTCGCGCACTGTACGCCTACCAGTGGTCACATCCTGGCAAACAACTGCTGTTCATGGGACAGGAATTTGGGCAGGAACAGGAATGGACCGAGCAGCATTCTCTGGATTGGTGGCTGCTCGATGACGATCTGCATTCCGGGTTGCTGTCGCTGGTGTCGGCTCTCAACAGGATCTATCGCGACGATCCCGCGCTGTGGGACGACGACTACACGGGCTTTGAGTGGATCGACGCGTCAGACGGCGATCACAACGTGATCTCCCATATCCGCAAGGGAATGGGCTCCGATCACAAGCAGCACCTCCTTGTCTGCGTCACGAACTTTGCCGGCACACCTCACGAGGGCTACCGCGTGGGGCTGCCGTTCAGCGGCCAGTGGGAGGAAATCCTCAACACTGACAGCGAAGAGTTCGGCGGATCCGGTGTGATCAACATGGGGCCGGTCATCGCTGAAGATGTTCCATGGAACGGCCGGCCAGCATCGGCTGAGCTGCGCGTGCCACCGCTGGGTGCGCTCTGGCTGCGTCCTGTCACATCTGAGAACTAGACACGGACGGTTGAGCGGACGGGCAGCAATTCCTGCCTGCTCGCTCAACCGCCCGTGAGATATGCGAGCAATGATGGAACTGATCAGCGGCGACATCACAACACTTGAGGTGGACGCCATTGTCAACGCTGCGAACTCGTCACTGCTGGGTGGTGGCGGCGTGGATGGGGCAATTCACCGCGGAGCTGGGCCCGACCTGCTCGCCGCCTGCAAGAAAGTGCGTGCCAGCCAGTTCCCTGATGGTCTTCCCGTGGGGCACGCTGTAGCGACTGAGGGTTTCAGACTGCCGGCGCGCTGGGTAATCCACACTGTCGGACCTAACCGGCATCGCGGGCAGACTGACCCGGATCTGCTACGCTCCTGCTTCACGTCGAGTCTGCGGGTTGCCGAGGACATCAGTGCACGCTCCGTAGCGTTCCCTGCAATTTCAGCAGGAGTGTACGGCTGGGATATGGAACAGGTTGCGAGTATCGGCATAGAGGCGGCTCGCACCTATGAAAGCGAACAGGACGAGCACGCAATCAGGATCGTGTTCTGCTTATTTGATGACCGAGCCCTGCACGTATGGCGCAGCGTCGCCGGCGAGCACTAGACTGCCCCGACGCGCGGACGAGCCGATTCGAGCTGCCTCAGGTGCGATCACCACACCAGCCTCTAGATCATGAGAGCGGTTGCCAGCCTGCGACGGGCAGCGTTGACTTCCGGTGAGGATCCGGCCACGCGGAACAAGTCCAGGATGCGTGTGCGCAGCTCTTCACGCCTGTCATCATCGGTGCTGTGCTCCAAAGCGCTGATCAGAACGTCGAAGGCCTGAGCGTGCTGGCCGGCGTTAAACAGCTCATCAGCATGATCCAGGTCGTTATCCGCATTCCCAGCCGTGCCGCGCTCAAGCAGACGCACGCGCGCCAACTGGGCTTCGGCATCGTGGTCGCGCGCATTGCGCTCCACGATCTTCTCCCACGCCGCGATCGCGCCGTCGAGGTCACCTGATTCTTCCAGGTCCAACGCATGCTGGTGTTCAGGCGGTACGGGCGCCTTCACGTCCTCCCCGCTGACTGCGACGCGGCCCGTAACCCCCATCTGCTGGGCTGCCGTCAACAGTTCATCCAGGACCGGCACGACCTGTTCTTTAATCGCATTTCCCTGGAAGAACGGGATCGGGCGCCCACCGATCAGTGCACACACCGTCGGCAAGGCCTGCACCTGAAGTGCGCGAGTGATGCCCGGAGCTTTTTCCACCTCGATCTTCACCAACTGGAAGGCGCCGCTCCTTTCGCGGACGATCCCTTCCAGCATGGACAGAACGGACGATGACTCCAAGGAGCGCGATGACCACAGTGCCATCAGCACAGGAACAGTGCGTGACGTTGCCATGATGTCCTCGAACTGAGCGTCATCGCAGTCGCGAATCAAAGGCACGTTCAGTTGCACCCCGGCATCACCGTCGGCAGGAGCGGCAGCAGGGACGCCCGAAGCGGACAGGTCAACGGCACCGTGAGAATCGGCGACCTGACGCTGCACGTGAGACTGTTCGGAGGCCTCCGCGCTGTGCGCTGCACGCGAGGCTGGTTCCCGCTGCGAATTGTGCTGCGCCATTGATGGATCACTCTCTGCCACTTATTCTCCTTCGGGTTTGGTTGAATCGTCGCGCGTGACCTGCTCGATCACACGTTCAGCGCCGATGACGCGAGCTTTCTGATCGGATCCGGCCTGCGGCAGCTCAATCAAAACCGAGACCAGGTATTTTGCAGATGCCGATCCGATAACCTTGGGGTCTCCCTCGTTAATAGCCGCAGGGGAGCCGCCCAGCTGCATGGTGGATCTGGCAACCGTGCGCTGGTAGGTGTGCGTCATTGCGAACGATGCGGACACGAGGGCTGATCCGTTGTTCAAGACGAGTCCTGAGATCGGCAATCCCTCCGTCTGTGCGTGAGCCGTGACGGTACCGGCGGCCTGCACGGATTGTCCGAGCGATGCGATCTCGTCGAAGTGCGAGCGCGCATACTCGTCTTCTGCGAACATGTCGGATCCGGCGGTGCCAGAATTGAGCATTTCGACGTATTTTTCCACTGCTTCGCTGGGCGTCATGATGAAGCCGTCGGCATCGGCAGATACGTATGCTGCACCCGTCTCCAGTGGGGCTGTCGTGAATTCTGAGCCGCCCAGAAGGCGCACCCAGTTCTCCAGTTCGTAATTGGAGCGCGCATCCTGCTGAGTGATGACGTAAACAATCGGCAGTTCCCCGTCCGAGCTTTGCTCGATGTCCAGGAACATTCGCGGCCACGTTGTTGAGTTGGTCGATGTCACCATTTCCCCGGTGAGACTCAGCTGCGGCACCGTGGTCTCCTTGGCTTTGGCGAGCACGAACTGTGCACCGCGCATGCGCAGAGCCGGGTCTTTGACGCGTCCGGACAGGGCTTCGGTCGTGCCCTCGTCACTGGCTTGGTCGAGTGCGGCCTGGATATGTCCGAGGATCGCGTTGATGCGGTTGGCATCCAGGTTGGCCGCACCGTTTGCGCCGGACGCTGGCTGTTCAGTGGCCGGTACTTCTATTTCTCCTGACGAGCAGGCGCTGACCATCGACAGTGATGCGAGCATCACCACGGCAGCGCAGATGCGGCGGCGTATCACTGTTCCTCCTTGGTCGATCCTGTTCCGTCACGATGCAGCCAGTTCGACATGATGGACGTCCATGCGCCCTTTTGGGAACGGCCAGTGTCCTGAGGTCGTTCGGCGTCAGCTTGTGTATCGTCGCCCCGTGGATCGTCGCCGTCCTGTGAACGGTCGGTTCGGCTCGCGTGGCCAGTGCCGCTCACATGGTCGGCTTCGTTTTCCGCACGGTCGCCGTCTGTCTGACGTACGAGGGTGTCGCCGCTGTCTGCTTGGTGCGCCGACGGGACGATCGGGATGAGGCCAGTGTTGAATTCGTGGCCATCGATATTCACCGATTCTTCGCCTCGGGAGCGCGCTTCGCGTAATGCGCGTCGCGTCGGGAAGACCATCGGTACACGAGCCACGGACATATCAATGACACCCGAATCGGTGGGGGCCGAATGTTCGACTGGTTCGGCTGGCTTTGCAGTCTCAGCCGGCTCTACAGCTTCCTCCGACTCAGCGGGTTCGGCAGCCTGTTTCTGTTCGACGAGGTCTTCAGCTTCGCCGTTCATGGCCGGCTCGACAGGTTCAGCGGATTCAGCAAGTTCTTCCGGCTCTTCCGCTTCTTCGTACTGGTTCGCCTCTTCGGAGCGTTTCACCTCTTCACAGTGATCGTGTTCTTCCCGGTGAGCTTGCTCCTCAGGCAAGCCGTCAGCTTCATCTGTCAGGTCGGCTACCGGGACCGGCTCGCTGACATCAATCGACTCAGCCTCGTCTGCTTCATGGGTACCGTCCTCAGCTTGCGACACGTCACCCTCATCGTCTGCCTCGTCAGAAGCTTCCTCGGCGTCTGGCATCTGGGAGATGTCGATCGGGGCGGTGTCGGTGGTATCAGCCTGGTCACGAGACTTCAGCTCGTCGGCACGTGCCGCGCGGCGACGCTGGTTGCGCCAGATGATGACCGCCATGACTGCGGCGATCAGTGCCAGGACAATGGTCAAAAGCCACACGGCGATCGCTGCGATATTGGTGCGCTCAACCGGCCAAGTCAACGTCAATGTCGGGGCTTTCGAACCGTCTGTCGTGGCCAGTACGGACACCGTGTCAGGAACGGCTTTCAGTGTGAGCGACGCGCTCCCCTGGCCGGCTGCCTGATCCAACCACATGTCATTATCCAACGGGTTCGCAATCGAGGCCCCCGACTGAGCTTCTTCCTTGGCAGTCTGGGCTTCGGACTGTGCCTGACCATCGGCCGTTGACTGAGGAGCAGCTGCGGATTGCTCGCCATCAGCCACATCCGACGATTGCGCCTGATTCGCATCCGTTTCCGCATGGTCGGTTACTTTCAGCTGTGTCATACCAGCTTCCAGGCCCACAACTTCGGTATAAGCCTCGTCACCGAGCCACCCGATCACATCAGGAGTGGATCCAACCACGACACTGACGGGCGTCGACGCATCGGCAGCTTCGACGGTCACTGTCACGTCTTCTGCTTTCAAAGGGAGCACACGCGCACGCGTCATCACATAGGGCTGATCTGGGTCAGCCTTGGCCTCAATGTGCTGTCCAGGTGCCCAAACGGTCAGTGTCAAAATGCCGATGATGCCAGCAACAAGAGCCACTGCTGCAAGGGCTAAAGCGCTGGCGTAACGTCTGATACCACTCACAGTGTCCGCTCCTCCGCAAAAATTCCTCGTATGTCATTCACAATACAGTGCCCGTTGATGTGAGCGCAGAACCGATGGTAATAATCCATCATATCGCAGAGTCGAAAAGGGCAGTGCCTGACGGGCTCACGAGACAGGCCCAACAAGTCAGGCTCAGAGGGGCCGAAGCCAGTGCTCCCAGCAATGCCGGTGCCAATGGCGTCTGGCTTCCACCCCCTGATCCCATCCAAAGGGTGCTTCTTCGGGCCACGCGACCACATGAGGTGTGCCAGGAGCAATCGGATGGACACAACCAGGACACGTGTACGTCTTCTGCGATCCCGACACGTACGACACCTGATAGTGCAGCCCACCAGGCCCCTCGGCACTAAGCGGCATGGAGGCCAGACGACTCATATCGAGGCGCGGATGTTCGCCGCCCCAAGGTCGTTTTCGTGACCGTCTGCCCCGCCCCATGTCGTGATCGCTCCTCTGGCCGCCTACGTCGTCTTGCCGCTCTTACTTATTCCTATCGCACACGACACCCGCGCGCCACACGCGCAAGGGGTGCAGCTCAGAATCCAGACAGACCACGTCAGCACGCTTGCCGACTTCGAGTGCCCCCACCGTCTCATCGCCAAGGATTCTGGCACCTTGAGCAGATGCCATAAATACCGCATCGACCAGCGGAATTCCAGCGCCTACTGCGACGCGCACGCAATCGAGCAGGTGAGCTGTTCCACCGGCGATCGCTCCGCCATCAGTCAGACGAGCAATCCCATCAGTTACCGTCACAGCCTGAGGCCCAAGCTGGTAGCTGCCATCCGCCATTCCGGCAGCAGCCATCGCATCAGTGATGAAGACGCAGCGCGACCGTCCGAGAACCTCGTACACACAGCGCACCAGCGTGGGATTGACATGCACACCATCACAGATCATCTCCACGACCGCATCACCTCGCGCACCCGCTGCAAGGAACTCTGCAATGGAACCGGGATCGCGGTGGTGCATCGGCTTCATGCCGTTAAACAGGTGCGTCACCGTCGCCAGGGGACGTGTATGGTCCGGGTCTTTCAGCTGATCAGCGTAGCGTCCTCGGGCGTCCTCAAAGACGGCTCGAACGTCGTCCGGCTCTGCATCCGTATGCCCCCACGATGGCAGAGCACCCCCCTCGCGCAGTACTTCAGCCACTGATCCCTCACCGCTGGCGTGCGGTTTCTCCGGCGCCACGGTCATGGTCACCGCGTGCCCGCCAGCCACGTCCAGCAGTTCAGCTGTCAGCACGGGATCCGGGTCGCAGATGAACTGTGGGTCCTGCGCGCCACAGCGCTCATGAGACACGAACGGACCTTCAAAGTGGATTCCAGCCAGCTCCCCTCGATCGGCCAGCGTGGCGAGCATGGCAGCACGTTCCTTGAGGGTCTGCGCGTCAGCAGTCACCAGCGATGCAACAAGGGAGGTCGTCCCGTGAGCGCGGTGCTCGGTAACAGCCGTCATCGCTTGCCCGGGGGTCTGCGCGTTCGGGAACGATTCGCCACCACCGCCGTGGCAGTGCACGTCGACGAGGCCAGGGATGATGATGTCATCGCTCGGCTTCAGATCATTGAGTTGTTCACGAATTGACGAGGGGGCCTCCTGCGCCGCCGCATCACCGACCCAGATAATGGTGTCGCGGTCCCACGCCACTACCCCATCGTCGATCACCGTATCCGGTGTGACGACCCGTCCTCGAAGAGCAACGAGTGAAGTGGATTGATCAGTCTGATCCGTCATGGTCTCTCTTTTCCTAGAACAGGCGAGATTCTGCGTCATCGACGCCTCGCATTGCGTCGTAGTCGAGTACGACTACGTGGATTCCTCTGTCTTCTGCCAGTGTGCGTGCCTGCCGCGTGACCTCCTGAGCAGCGAAAATGCCGCGAATGTCAGAAAGCAGGGGATCTCTGGCCAGTAGCGACAGGTAGCGAGTGAGCTGTTCCACTCCGTCGACGCCACCGCGTCGCTTCACCTCGATAGCGATGGGAACATTGTGTTCGTCGCGCACCAGCAGATCCACCGGCCCGATTGGCGTGGGATATTCTCTGCGAACCAGCGAGTATCCCGTTCCCAGGATCAAGGGCACCTGTTCAGCCAGCAGAGCCTGCAGGTGGGCTTCCACGCCGTCCTTAATGAGGCCCGGATCCACGCCGAGGTCCTCGTTGACGTCGTGGAGAACGTCGAAAATACGGATGAGCAGCTGGTCGTCAGACTTGGCGGCCTGAACAGTCCACACCTCGCTCACGCCTAGATCCGTTTCATCGGTGCTGGGCTCATCGATGCGCATATGGCACGGGGCGCTCATCCAGTTCAGCGGCTTATAGGAGCCGCCATCGGAGTGAACCAGGACCGAGCCGTCTGCCTTCAGCATGATGACGCGCGGGGCTTTGTCCAGGTGCGCGGTTAGCCGGCCTGAATAATCAACTGAACATGTTGCTACTACGATACGCACGAAAGCGTGCCTGCCTTTTTGCTCGTTTTAGTCGATGGACGATTGCGAGGAACGCGGAGGGCCAGATTCTGCCCATGACACCAGGCCGTTGTAACTGGATGCGGCCATCGCCACCTGCCAGCGATCATCACCGGAGACCAGATGCACTTCGATCATGGTTCCGTCAACAGAGCGAGTGTCGGGCGCTGAGACTTCAAGGGTACGTCGAGGCATTGAGAAAACCGGCCGCATGGAAAACCCCACCAGGCGGTACCAGGTGAGGGTTTCGACTCCGTAATGGGCGACTCCGGCTGTCCAGCCGGACTGAGAGTCTCGGCGCGCCCAGCATCTAAACGATCCCAGGTAGGTGTCCAGCCGGCGGGCACGCACATTGATATAGCCGACGATCAGCATGGCGATGACGGCGAGTATGACGATGAGCCACAGCGCCCACACCAACGCAGTGTTCATGATGCTGTAGCTCCTTCCATGCAGTAATATCGCCTACGTCCGTGATGAATGCTCATCACGGACGTAGTTCTCAGTGTTCTCAGGACTCCATGCCTTCTGCAACAACGGTGACAACGTCAGAATCCACGGAGACGAATCCGCCGGCTACCGGAAATGTCTTCGTGTCGTCGCCAATGGTGAGAATGACGGGACCTTCTTTCAATCTAGCCAACAATGGTTGACGATGAGGCAAAATGCCCAGCGAGCCGTCTTCGACTGGGACCTGCACATACTGCGCAGCTCCCTGCCAGGACAGGCCTCGCTTCGTCACGATTTTGACGCTCAGCGCCCCTGTCTCGGCCATCAGGATTCTGCCTCAAGTTCGTGCCACTTGCGCTCCAGATCCTCAATGCCGCCGATATTGAAGAATGCCTGCTCAGGAACCTTGTCGTAGTAGCCCTCGGCAATGCGCTTGAAGGCTTCGATGGTTTCTGACAGCGGAACGGTGGAGCCTGGCTGGCCGGTGAACTTTTCAGCCATATAGATGTTCTGTGACAGGAACTGTTCGATTCGACGTGCACGCGCAACCGTGACCTTGTCTTCCTCGGACAATTCGTCGACACCCAGAATGGCGATGATGTCCTGCAGCTCCTTGTTCTTCTGCAAGATGGC
This sequence comes from Schaalia radingae, assembly GCF_900106055.1. NCBI lineage: Bacteria > Bacillati > Actinomycetota > Actinomycetes > Actinomycetales > Actinomycetaceae > Schaalia > Schaalia radingae. The sequence goes on from NZ_LT629792.1 coordinate 1,508,310, forward strand.
CTTGACGTGGATTGCCACATCGTAGTGTTCCTGGCCGATCGCAGCCGGGTCAAGCAGACGGCTGGTCGATGACAGCGGGTCAACCGCCGGGTACAGACCCTTCGACGCGATCTCACGGGACAGTTCCGTGGTCGCATCCAGGTGCGCGAACGTGGTAGCCGGCGCGGGGTCCGTGTAGTCATCGGCTGGCACGTAGATGGCCTGCAGCGAGGTAATGGAGTGACCACCGGCAGAGGTGATGCGCTCTTGAAGCTGGCCCATCTCGTCCGCCAGATTCGGCTGGTAACCCACGGCCGAGGGCATACGGCCCAGCAGGGTGGACACCTCGGAACCTGCCTGAGTGAAACGAAAGATGTTGTCGATGAACAGCAGCACGTCCTGGTTTTGTACATCGCGGAAGTATTCCGCCATCGTCAGACCGGTCAGCGCGATACGCAACCTGGTCCCCGGCGGCTCGTCCATCTGGCCAAAGACCAGTGCGGTCTTGTCGAAGACGCCTGCATCAGCCATTTCGTGAATCAGGTCGTTGCCTTCACGGGTACGTTCGCCCACACCGGCGAACACGGACACGCCGCCGTGATCCTGAGCAACACGCTGAATCATTTCCTGAATCAGCACGGTCTTGCCCACGCCTGCGCCGCCGAACAGGCCGATCTTGCCGCCCTGCACATAGGGGGTAAGCAGGTCGATCACCTTGATGCCCGTTTCGAACATCTTGGTGCGTGGCTCAAGCTGATCGAATGCAGGTGGTTGACGGTGAATAGGCCAGCGCTCTGTGATTTCGAGCTGTTCGCCATCTTTGAGGTTGAGCGGTTCACCGATCACGTTGAAGACGTGTCCCTTGGTGACGTCACCGACCGGGACAGTGATGGGGCCGCCGGTGTCGCGCACGCGGGCACCGCGCACCAGGCCGTCAGTCGGCTTGAGTGCGATTGTGCGAACCAGGTTGTCACCCAAGTGCTGTGCGACTTCCAGCGTCATGACGAATGATTCGGATCCTTCGCCCTGGTCAGGCAGCTCCACATCCACCTGCAGTGCGTTGTAGAGGGCCGGGATCCGGTCAGGCGGAAACTCGACGTCGACAACGGGGCCGACGACGCGGGCAACTCGGCCTTCGCCGGTTTCTGGTGATTCTGTCATGGTCATCTTCTCCATCATGTGGGCTCAGCCGTTAGCCAAGGCGTCGGCCCCGCCCACGATCTCACTAATTTCCTGCGTGATCTCCGCCTGGCGGGCCGAATTCGCCAAACGCGTGTACTTCGTAATCAATTCTTCAGCGTTGTCGGTTGCCGTGTGCATCGCTCGCTGACGCGACGCCAGTTCCGATGCGGCGGCTTGAAGCAGAACGTTGCGGATGCGGCTTTCCACATAAAGAGGCAGCAAAGCATCGAGGACGTCGCGCGCAGACGGGATGAATTCGTATTCAGGGAAAAGCAGCGATCCGTCGTCCTTTACCGGATCGACTTCATTTGTCTCGCCTTCACCGTAGGCATCCACGACAGTCAGCGGCAGCATCTGCCTGACCTGAGGGATCTGACTCATCATGTTCCTGAATCGCGTGTAGACCAGGTGAACCTCGGACACGCCGGTCATCCTGTCCTCATCCAGGAACCGCTTCAGCAGTTCCTCGGCGATGCTGTGCGTCATCTCCAGGCTGGGTTCGTCCGATTCACCTTCCCACGAACGCTCGATCTCAGCGCCACGGAAGCTGAAGTAATTCTTGGCGCGACGCCCGCAGGTATACAGGATCGGGGTCTTCCCTTCTTCGCGCAGCGTGGTGACCAGGTGCTCTGTTTCACGCAGAATTGTCGCTGAATAGGCACCCGCCATGCCTCGGTCAGAAGCGACCACCAGCACGGCCACGCGAGGCGTGTCGTTTCGCACGTCGGTCAGCGGGTGCCCCATATCCGTGTGGATGGCAACTGAGGCCACAGCCTGCGTGATCGCCTGCTCGTAGGGTCCCACTTCGGTCGCATCGCGACGCGCCGCGCCGATCCTGGAGGCTGCAATCATCTCCATGGCGCGGAAGACCTTGCTCAGCGTTTGCGTAGACGCAATGCGCTGCTTGTAGATCCTCTGCTGACCAGCCATCGATCAGGCCTTCTTCTCACGGCGACGACGGACAATCTCTTCACGTGAATGTTCAGCTTCAACCTCGCCGTCCTCCAGGTTCTCACCTGGCTGCGCGCTCAGCCACTGCTGCGTGAACTTCTCTGCGGCCTCACGCAGAGCATTCTCCGTGTCATCATCCAGCACGCCAGTCTCGCGGATCGTGGTCAGCACGTCGGAGTGTGAGCGCAGGTAGTCCAGAAGCTGATGCTCGTAGGAACTCACGTCAGACACGTCCAACTTGTCGAGGTAGCCGTGCGTGCCCACCCAGATCGATGCGACCTGTTCTTCCACGGGGTACGGCGTGGACTGCGGCTGCTTGAGCAGTTCCATCAGACGCTCACCACGAGTCAACTGTGAACGGGTCGTGGCGTCAAGGTCGGAAGCGAACATTGCGAACGCCGCCATCGAACGGTACTGGGCCAGCGTCAGTTTCAGCGTGCCCGCCACTTTCTTCATGGCCTTGATCTGAGCGTCGCCACCCACGCGGGACACCGAGATACCGACGTCGACTGCAGGGCGCTGGTTCGAGTTGAACAGATTCGACTGCAGGAAGATCTGGCCGTCGGTGATTGAAATGACGTTGGTCGGAATGTAGGCCGATACGTCGTTCGCTTTCGTTTCGATGATGGGAAGACCCGTCATCGATCCGCCGCCCAGTTCATCGGAGAGTTTGGCGCAACGTTCCAGCAGACGTGAATGCAGGTAGAACACGTCGCCGGGGTATGCTTCACGCCCCGGTGGGCGACGCAGCAGAAGGGACACGGCTCGGTAGGCCTCGGCCTGCTTGGACAGGTCATCGAACACGATGAGGACGTGCTTGCCCTCGTACATCCAGTGCTGTCCGATAGCGGATCCGGTGTAGGGCGCAAGGTACTTAAAGCCTGCGGGGTCGGATGCCGGTGAGGCAATGATGGTGGTGTAGTCCATCGCCCCGTTTTCTTCCAGTGTGGAGCGCACCGATGCGATCGTCGAACCCTTCTGGCCAACCGCCACGTAGATGCAGCGCACCTGCTTGCTCGGATCGCCCGACAGCCAGTTATCACGCTGGTTCATGATCGTGTCGATCGCGATGGTGGTCTTACCTGTCTGACGGTCACCGATGATCAGCTGACGCTGGCCACGTCCGATCGGAATCATCGAGTCGATAGCTTTCAGACCGGTCTGGAGCGGCTCGTGGACCGAACGACGCATCATCACGCCGGGTGCTTGAAGTTCGAGGGCGCGTCGACCCGTCAGATCCTGGATCTCGCCCAGACCGTCGATCGGATTGCCGAGGGGGTCAACGGTGCGCCCCAGGTATCCGTCACCAACCGGCACAGACAGAACGTCACCTGTGCGGTGAACCGGCTGGCCTTCTTCAATGCCGCTGAAATCACCCAGCAGAACGGCACCAATTTCGCGCACGTCGAGGTTCATGGCCACGCCAAGTGTGCCGTCTTCAAAGCGAAGAAGCTCGTTTGCCATTGCACCGGGCAGGCCTTCCACGCGGGCAATGCCGTCGGCCGTTTCGGTGACGTGTCCGACTTCTTCGACTGCCGCTTGAGTGGGCTTGTAGGAGTCCACAAAAGAATCGAGAGCCGAGCGGATCTCTTCGGAGCTAATCGAGAGTTCAGCCATTGAGCGTTTCCTTTGTCTGTGTATTGTGGTGCGCCATCATCTATCAGTGCGCGAGGGATTGGTGCAACTGTCGTAGTCGCGTTGCTATCGATGAATCTATGACGAGGTCGCCGGAGATGATTCGGAATCCTCCGATCAGGGAGGGATCGTATGTCATGTCGATGCTGACCGTTTCGCCCAGTTTCTCGTTGAGCATCGTCTGGAGGCGATGCATCTGAGTATCTGTCAACGGGCCGGCACTGATGACGGACACCAGGTTTTCGTCTTTCAGGGACGCTGCGTCCTGCGCGATATGGCGCAGATGCGACATCAGCTGTCCTTTGTTGAGCCGTCCGACCTGGCGGCGCACAATCCGCAGAGTCCATGCGCTGACGTGAGGTCCGAAAATCTTTTCCGCCAGAGCTGCCCGATCGTCAGATGATCCACGCCCCAGCACCGACAGCTGCGTGCGCAGCTCCCGGTTGGACAGGAGGACCTGGTGAATGTCGGACAATTCGGACAGAACCCGGTCCAAGCCGTCATGAGACTTCGCGTCACGCAGAAGAGCGTGAATCCCCACCTGCTCCAGACCCTCGATAATGTCACTGGACGATGACCACTCGCCCTCGACGAGAGTGTGAATCACCTCGAGCGTCTGAGAGGTGACCGCGGCGGCGAACAAGTCGTCAGCCAGACGCACCTTGTCCTCACGAGCGCGCGCCGGATCGGTCAATGAGCGACCCAGGCGTGAATCGTCCCTGACCATATCTGCGATAGCGAAGAGTTCTTCCGCCACACGCAGTCCCTGGTCAGTTTCAGAGGACGTGGGCGACAAGATGCGCGACACAACTGACTGTGCGGCATCGACACTCATGCGGCTTGATCTGCGCATTATGCGTTCGTTCCTTGCGGCTGTGCGGAGGTCGACGCAGCTGTGCTCAACGACATGTCATCAAGGTCATCGAGGAAGCGGTCCATCACCCGATGTGACAGATCCTGATCCCTGAGCTGCTCAGAGACGATGCGTTCGGCCAGCTGGGTTGCCAGCTCACCAATGTCCGAGCGCAGCGAAACCACTGCTGACTGGCGTTCAGCCTGAATCTGGCGCTGAGCGTTCTCCTGAATGCGGGCGGCTTCTTCCTGGGCGGATTCGCGAGCCTGAGACCTGATGCGTTTCGCGTCAGCATTTGCCTGCTCGCGAATGGAATGAGCCTCAACGTTGGCCTGCGCCAACGCCTCTTCGCGTTCGCGTTCAGCAAGTGCACGGTCTTCACGTGCCTGTTCAGCAGCATGCAGACCGGCCTCGATGCGCTCCTCGCGCTCATCCATCATCGCGTAGATGCGGGGAAGAGCAAACTTGCCGATGACAAGCCAGATTCCCAGCAAAATGATGGCAGACAGAAAGACTTCGGCCACTGGTGGGACGAGGACGCTCGTCCCAGCCGCCGCATCTCCTGCTTCTTGCATTGGCAACATGAATATCACTGAACGACGAAGGGCATTGCGAAGCCGATCAAGCCGAGGGCTTCGACAAGTGCGGCACCGATGATCATGTTGGTGAACAGACGGCCGGCAACCTCAGGCTGACGGGCGGTTGCTTCCTGGGTCTTGCCCACCAGCATGCCAATACCCAAAGCAGGTCCGAGGGTTGCAATTCCGTAGCCGATGTAGGCGATTGTTCCGGTCATGGATTCTTCCTTTTCTGTGTGTGCCAAGCGGCTGTGTATTTGACTAATGGGATTCCACCGACAACTTGATGTAGACAGCAGTCAGCGTGGCAAAAATGTAGGCCTGCAGGAAGGCGACGAAGATCTCGAAAAGCGTCATTGCAATGGCTGCCGCGAATGTGACGGCCGCCAGAGCCTTGAGCGAGCCTGCCGCCGCCAGCAGGGCTGACGTCCCGAAGAACGTCAATGCGAGCAACAGGTGTCCCGACATCATGTTGCACAGGAGTCGGATCGCCAGCGTTGCAGGGCGGACAATGAATGTTGAGAAAAACTCGATGGGAGTGATCAGCAGGTAAACCGGCTTAGGAAGTCCCTTCGGCAAGAGCTGCTCAGCAAAGAACGTGCCGACACCGCGGGTACGGATACCCGCCCAGATGAACGACACGTAGGAGAAGATTGCGAACACCAGCGGCACAGCGATTACCGACGAGGCGGCAATGTTGATACCGGGAACGATACCGGTGATGTTCATTGCGATCACGCCGAAGAAAAAGACGCCGATCAGTGGCGCGTACTGTCGCCCTCGCTTCTCCCCCAACATCGGGATGGAGATCGAATCGCGGATAAACAGGGCACATGCTTCAATCAGTTGCTGGAAGCGAGTGGGGACGATCTTCGCCCTCATTGCGCCCGCAACAAACAGAGCGCAGATCAGCACCGCAGCAATGATGCGTGCCAGTGTCAGGCGGTTGACCACCGTACCGTGTTCAGGTCCGAACAGTGATGGCGGGAAGAAATCTGTCACACCGGGACTGTGGGGATGGCTGCGCAGCGCAGGGATAGCTGTCAGAGCTATCAGAAGAATCAGACCTGCCGTGACAATCCAGTACCAGAGCGGAAGGCTACGTCGCCTGGGCTCAGCGGAGCGTGACGTGACCTGTGTGGACACCTGGGTCGTTGACATCGCCGAGGACGGCCTCCTTTCGATCCGCATGCACTGCTCTACAGGCTAGCCGACACGTGGTGTCACGAGCGTTGCAGCGTCCCTACTCTAACAGGGTTCAGACCCTCTTTAGTGCCAAAACCACCTGATACGCGGGACAAACGTCACATTGAGGTGTCAGCACCCGGATCGTGCTCACCTAACCGCGTGCGGGAGTGGTCGCGAGTTTGCGCCACTTGACCGGATTGCGTCGCAGCTGGGACCACCGTGGGGATGCGTGTACGCATCAAAATCACGAGTTCAATCACCATCAATGAGAGGATTGTCACGATTACCGTCATCGCGACAACGCGGTGATTGAGCCCTAGGGGGCGCGATGCCAAGAGCGCGACCGCCACTGCCACAAGCTTGAGCAAATATCCCCCGCCGATCCACGCCAGGAACAGATTCGGTCCCTGCGCGACCATGCGCGGCAGTGCAACGAATTCGGCGACGCACAGGACTGCCACAACCAGGATGCTGACCAGCGCGGTCGTCCAGCCGACCGTTGACATCAACGCCCAGCACACCAGGACCCCGCCTGTCATCACGACGCCTGCAAGCACTATGAACCGGCGCAGCGCTGTCATGGCGCGATTCATCGCTGGCTGAGTAGCTGCGCGGGTGGGCGTGTGGTCATGGTCGAGTGACATGGCTACCTTTCGGATCTCGGGTCGGGCGCATCTGCCTCGGACTGTGGCGGGCGTGCGCGCGCTGATATCTTCCAGGGGAATTCAGATGCGGTCAGGATCGTGGCTAGGACAATCAACGGCACAAAAATCATCACTGTCCGATTCCATTCAACCAGCAGCAAGGACAATGCGGCAGTCGAAATGATCGCCGTCCATAAATACAAAATCATGACAACGGCGCGATGGGAACGTCCTCGTGCCAATAGGCGATCGTGGAAGTGGGAGCGGTCGGCGTGGAATGGGCTCTTCCCACGCATCATGCGTCGAACTGCCGTCACCATCAGATCTCCGATGGGGACGACGATCACAGCCAGGGGCAAAATAATCGGCATGAGACCGGCGATGATCTGGCTTCGCTCCAGCACGTTGGGGTCGATCTGACCGGTGACGATGACACCGGAGGCAGCCAGAATCAATCCCAGCGTCTCAGCTCCCCCGCCCATCATGATGGAGGAGGGGTGATAGTTGTACCACAAGAACCCGGCGCAGATCCCGACCAGTGCAATCACGATCAGTGACGCGGTTGTCGCGTATGACTGTGCACCAAGCTGGCGTGACAGCAGGTAGGAATACCCGAAGAACACGGCCGCACCAATCCCCACGACTCCGGCCGCCAGACCGTCCAGACCATCAATGAAGTTCACGGCGTTGACGATGCCGACCATGACGAACACGGTGGCAATCAGCGACAACCGTGACGACCCGATCGTGATGCCGAAGATGGGAAATGAAACGAGTTGAACACCCTGGAGTGCCATGAGACCGGCGATCAGGATCTGTCCGGTCAGTTTGGTCAGCCAGTCCAGCTCCAGCAGGTCATCGAGCACACCCAGCACGCACATGGCTGCAGCACCTGCCATCACTGCCCACGGGATGCTGGTCGAATACACGGGCGCCATGTACGGGATTCGTGAGCCGATCAGCAAAGTGATGAGCAGACCGACGGTCATGGCGATGCCACCCAGTCGCGGTATCGGTGTGACCTGAATATCGCGTTCACGCAGCTTCGGCACGATCCCCCACCGTAGGCATGTCCATCGCACCAGCGGCGTCATAATCGCGGTGACACCACTGGCTATGAGCATGAGCAGCAGGTAGACCTTCATCGGTGGCGGCCTCTACTTGTCCTCAGGACTTTTAAAAGTACAGCCCGCCGTATCTTCCAGGTCGCGCGGGTCGATGACGCCCAGGCGGATCAGTGTGGGCTGCTCCGTGGCCATATTGATGATCGTCGAGGGAGTCGCCCCCGCCGTTGGACCACCGTCAATATACAGGTCGACGTGATCCTCGAACGAGGCAGCGGCCGCCTCAACACTGGTGGCGGGAGGCTCGCCCGTCAGATTCGCTGATGTGACGGCCATTGGACCGCATTCACGCAAAATCGACAGCGCCACCTCACTATCAGGCATGCGCAGTGCGATTGTGCCGCCCGTGTCGCCCAGATCCCAGCCCAGGTCGGGGTGGGCGCGGACGATCAGCGTCAACCCTCCAGGCCAGAACCGTCGCGCCAGTAAACGCGTGCTCTCACTGATGTCAGTGCCAAGCACGTCCAGCGCTTCATTATCTGCGACCAGAACCGGCGGCGGTTTGGAGCGTCCTCGCCCCTTGGCGTGTTGAACAGCTTCGACGGCGGCAGGGTCGTGTGCGGTTGCGCCGATCCCGTAGACCGTGTCGGTCGGCATGACGATGAGGCCACCACGGTTGACACACGTGCGGATGCGCTGCAGATCCTGCGCTGAGATGCCATGTGAACAGTGAAGAATAGTCGAATGTGCCACGCGGCTATTGTTCCACGACGGGGGCGGTTGCGATAACCATGCGGGGCCGTCCCGTCAAATCCGGTGCCGTATGCACATTCGTGAAGCCCTGAGCTGTAGCGTATGCCACCAGATCCTCTGCCTGAGATTCGGCGTGCTCCATAACGAGTGTGCCGCCCGGAGCCAGCAGGGCGCGCGCCCGGGTCATGATGCCACGTGGGATCACCAGCCCATCTTCTCCCCCGCCATACAAGGCACGCGGCGGGTCCAGTTGCGCTTCGCGTTGCGTAGGGTGGGCGCTGCCGGGAACATACGGCGGGTTCGACACGACAACGTCGGCCCTCCCCTCGTATTCGACGAGGGCGGATAATGCATCGGCGCGTACCAGATGAACGCGCACCGGCTCGATGTCAGCGATATTGCGAGCGGCAAGCTGACAGGCAGCCTCGTCAATCTCCACGGCAAGAACGCGCGAGGCGGGTACCTCGGTGGCAACCGCAAGTGCGATGGCTCCCGACCCTGTACACAGGTCCACCACCACAGGCTCATCCGCACTGCAGGTTCGCGCCGCGTCAATGGCGTGCTGCGCGACCATTTCGGTTTCGGGTCGAACAACGAATACGCCGGGCTCTGCGCGCAGGGTGAGCATCCGAAAATACATGCGACCTGTGATGTGCTGCAGAGGAATGCTGGTGCGCCTCGATGCGATGGCGCAGCGGTAGCGTTCTGCTGCGCGCGCGCCCACCTGGTCCGGGGCGCTCACGAGGCTGTCACAGCCCAGTACCCATTCCAGCAGCTCACGGGCATCCTGGTCGGCGTGTGCTCCCTCCAGGTTGACTGCTTGAAGGGCGCGTCTGCCCCACGCGAACAATTCGCGTGGCGTATAGGTTGCTGAACGCGGCAGCACCAGCTGCTCGTTCAGTGCCCTATTCATCGCCCGCTTTGCCCAGGCGCGCTGCCTCGTCAGTGTCGATCGCTGACTGGATGACAGGATCCAGGGAGCCGGACAACACCTGGTCAAGGTTGTAGGCCTTGAAACCGGTGCGATGGTCAGAGATGCGGTTTTCCGGGAAATTGTAGGTGCGGATGCGCTCCGAGCGGTCAACGGTGCGTACCTGAGACAGGCGCTGTGCGCTGGCTTCAGCCTCACGCTTGGCTCTGGCTTCAGCAGCAAGTCTGGATGCCAGCACGCGCATAGCTGCGATACGGTTTTGCAGCTGCGATTTCTCATTTTGCATCGACACGACGATGCCGGTCGGAATGTGAGTGATGCGCACAGCCGAGTCCGTCGTGTTCACGGACTGTCCGCCAGGCCCTGACGAACGGTAGACGTCGATGCGCAGATCGTTCTGGTCGATTTCAACTTCGTCATCTTCTTCAACTTCCGGCATGACGAATACGCCGGCAGCAGAGGTGTGGATTCGTCCCTGCGATTCGGTGACAGGGATGCGTTGGACGCGGTGAACGCCACCCTCGTACTTGAGATGAGCCCACACGCCTTCTTCCGGGCTGGGTGTGCCTTTGGCGCGGATCGCCATCGTGATGTCCTTGAAGCCGCCCAGCTCGGTGGGCGTGGAGGACAGTTCGGTGACCGACCATCCCTTCGTGGTGGCGTAGCGCTCGTACATACGTGCCAGGTCTGCTGCGAACAGGGCAGATTCTTCGCCGCCTTCACCGCTCTTGACTTCCAGGATCACATCGAGCGCGTCGTCAGGGTCGCGCGGCGTCAGAATATCGACGAGGGCATCGTGCGCC